>JAJYLG010000017.1 GCA_021787985.1 Chloroflexota bacterium | reverse complement strand
CCGATGTTCTTCCACTGGCAAGTCCAAACCGCGAGATACCCGACTGGCGATGCACTTTCCGGGAGCGCGCGGACCTCGAGGCCGAGGCCGTCACCCACGACCGTCATGCCGTCCCCAGCGGCGCACCAATCAGGGGCACCCGCTGGCCCCGCCCCGTCGCGCTTTCTCCGCCACGTCGCCGGTGAACTGCTGGAGCGCCGCGCCGCTTGAGGAGGCTCTCGCGTACGACGTGATCTCCATTCGCCCGTCGAACCCTATCCAGGAGGTGGCAGCCCCGTTCCGCATACCCCAGCGCTTCTGCCGCTCCCCACGCCCGGTCCTGCGTCCTCGCAAGCGTGCGCTGGCGGCACCGCCCTCGGTACGCGATCATAATCGCGGCGAGGCGCGAAGACGGCCGGGGCCGTTGGACCGCCCGCGAGACCAATCGGGCCCGCGAAAGGAGCTCCGTCGCTGACGGTGAGAAGGCTGCTGGTGGCCAATCGAGGCGAGATCGCGGTGCGGATCATGCGCGCCGCCGCGGAGCTCGGCATCGCCACGGTCGCCGTCTTCTCCGAGGACGACGGCCGCTCGCTTCACGTCCGCCGGGCGGATGCGGCGCATCCGCTCGAGGGCCGGGGCGCCGCCGCGTACCTGGACGCCGCGCAGATGCTTGCGGTTGCCGGGGCGCGGGGCTGCGACGCCATCCACCCGGGCTACGGTTTCCTCAGCGAGAACGCGGAATTCGCGCGCCTCTGCCACGAGGCGGGCATCACCTTCATCGGTCCGGACGTGGAGACCCTCGAGACCCTCGGCGACAAGACGCGGGCGCGAGCGCTGGCCGAGCGCCACGGCGTGCCCGTGCTGCGGGGCACAGCGGGCGCGGTGACCCTCGGCGAGGCGAAGGAGTTCCTGCGGTCGCTCGGCCAGGGCCGCTCGATGGTGATCAAGGCGGTCGGCGGCGGCGGCGGTCGCGGCATGCGCATCGTCTCCAGCCAGGACGAGGTCGAGGCGGCCTACGCCCGCTGCCGGTCCGAGGCGCTCGAGGCGTTCGGGAACGGCGCCCTCTACGCCGAGGAGCGAATGGTGCGCGCGCGGCACGTCGAGGTCCAGATCGTGGGCGACGGGTCCGGCACCGTGAGCCACCTCTGGGAACGGGACTGCAGCATCCAGCGGCGGCACCAGAAGCTGATCGAGGTCGCGCCCTGCCCGGCGCTGTCGTCCGGCCTGCGCGCGAGGCTGGCGGCCGATGCCGTGCGCATGGCCGAGGCCGTTCGCTTCCGCAACCTCGGCACGTTCGAGTTCCTGGTCGATGCCGACGCGAGCGGCGACGACGCCCGCTACGCGTTCATCGAGGCCAACCCGCGGCTGCAGGTCGAGCACACCGTGACCGAGGAGGTCCTTGGGCTCGATCTCGTGCAGGCCCAGCTCCTGCTGGCGTCCGGCAGCTCGCTGGCGGAGCTCGCCCTGGAGCAGGTGAACGTGCCCGCCCCAAGCGGGTTCGCCCTGCAGGTGCGGATCAACATGGAGACGATGGACCCAGACGGCGCCCTGCGCCCCACCGGCGGGACGTTGACGGCGTTCGACGTCCCGTCCGGCCCCGGCATTCGCGTCGACACCTTCGGCTACGCCGGCTACGCGACGAACTCCAACTTCGACTCGCTGCTGGCCAAGCTCGTCACGCACTCGACCTCGCCACGTTTCGCCGACGCCGCGGCGAAGGCGTATCGCGCGCTGTGCGAGCTCCGGGTGGAGGGGGTCCGTACCAACATTCCCCTCCTGCAAAGCCTGGTGCAGCACCCCGACTTCGCGGCCGGCCGCTTCCACACGCTTTTCCTGGACGAGCATCTCGCGGAGCTCGCGGCATCGGGGCAGGCGCCACATCCGCGGCTCTTCTTCGAGGAGTCCGCGGCGCGCCAGGGGGCGGGGGTGAGGGTGGACCCGGCCGATCCGCTCGCGGTGCTGGCCTACGGCAAGTCGGGCGAAGGACTGGCGGCATCGGGCGAGCAGGCGCGCGGCGCTCCCCCTCGGGAGACGTACGACCTTGCCGGACCGGATGACGCCCTCGTACTCCGAGCGCCGATGCAGGCGACCGTCGTGAGCGTCGACGTGGCAGCGGGCGACATCGTGCGCGCGGGCCAGCAACTGCTCGTCATCAACGCGATGAAGATGGAGCATGTCATCCAGGCCGCGTCCGGCGGGGTGGTGCGACGGCTGCCGGTCGCGCCCGGCGACACGATACTGGAGGGCGACCCCCTCTGCTTCATCGAAGAGCGCGACATGGAGGAGCCGGAGGCCGGCGATTCGACCGACGTCGACCTCGACGAGGCGCGGGCCGACCTCGCCGAGGCGCAGCGCCGCCACGGGCTCACGCTGGACGACGCGCGTCCGGAGGCGGTGGCCCGCCGGCGCCGCACGGGCCAGCGCACCGCGCGCGAGAACATCGCCGACCTCTGCGACCCCGGCACGTTCGTCGAGTATGGCCCGCTGATGATCGCCGCCCAGCGACGGCGGCGCTCGATGGACGACCTCGTCCAGAACACGCCCGCCGACGGGCTGGTTGCCGGGACCGGCCGCGTCAACGGGGACCTCTTCGGCGACGGGCGAAACGAGTGCGTCGTGATTTCCTACGACTACACCGTCCTCGCCGGCACGCAAGGGACGATGAACCACGCCAAGAAGGACCGCATGTTCGAGCTGGCCGAGCGCCTGCGCCTCCCGGTGGTGATCTTCACCGAGGGCGGCGGGGGACGACCGGGCGACACGGACCGCTCGGGCGTGGCTGGCCTCGACACGATGGCCTTCCACCTCTTCGCCAAGCTCAGCGGGCTCGTGCCGCTGGTGGGCGTCAACTCGGGCCGCTGCTTCGCCGGCAACGCCGCGCTGCTGGGCTGCTGCGACGTGGTGATCGCGACCGAGCGCTCGAACATCGGCATGGGCGGCCCGGCCATGATCGAGGGCGGCGGCCTGGGTGTGTTCCGCCCGGAGGAGGTCGGGCCGATGGAGGTGCAGGTCCCCAACGGCGTCGTGGACATCCCCGTCGCCGACGAGGCCGAGGCCGTCCGGGTCGCGAAGCAGTACCTCTCCTACTTCCAGGGCTCGGTCCCGCGCTGGGAGTGCGCCGACCAGCGCCTGCTGCGGCGCATCATCCCGGAGAACCGGCTGCGCGTCTACGACGTCCGACAGGTTATCGAGACGATCGCCGACCACGGCTCCGTGCTCGAGCTGCGGCGGCGCTTCGGCCTGGCGATGGTGACCGCGCTCGTCCGGATCGAAGGACGGCCGCTGGGCGTCGTCGCCAACAATCCGCTGCACCTCTCCGGCGCCATCGACAGCCCCGCCGCCGACAAGGCCGCCCGCTTCATGCAGCTCTGCGACGCCTTCGACCTCCCGATCCTGTTCCTGTGCGACACCCCCGGGATCATGGTGGGTCCCGAGGTCGAGAAGACCGCGCTCGTCCGCCACTGCAGCCGCATGTTCCTGGTCGGCGCGAACCTCTCCGTGCCCTACTTCACGATTGTGCTGCGCAAGTCATACGGGCTGGGCGCGCAGGCGATGGCCGGCGGCAGCCACAAAGCGCCCATCTTCACGATCTCCTGGCCCACGGGCGAGTTCGGTGGGATGGGCCTCGAGGGCGCCGCGAAGCTCGGCTACCGCAAAGAGCTGCTGGCGACCGAGGATCGGGCCGAGCGCCAGGCGCTCTTCGAGCAGCTCGTGGCCCAGTCCTACGAACGCGGCAAGGCGCTCAACACGGCGACACACTTCGAGATCGACGACGTGATCGATCCGGCCGAGTCGCGCCTGTGGGTAGCCTCGGCGCTTCGCTCCGCACCGCCACCCCCGCCGCGCACGGCCAAGAAACGCCCCTGCGTCGACGCCTGGTAGGGCGACCCGCGGCAGGTGGTCGGCGGTCGCCGCCACTGGTTCCTCCCGCCGCACCGTGTCGTTGCGGAGACTCCCTTGGAGTGGCACAGGCTTCAGCCTGTGGAACCTTCATGTACCTCCGCCACGGATCGTGCCGTTGCGGGCCGGGCTGGCACAGAGCCGCACGGTCCGTGACCGGCTAGACTGGCGCTGCAGCGGTGCTGCCCATGCCGTCCGCGGCCAACGCCTTCCACAGTCTGGCCACGCTCCTTGAATCGCAGCCGGGATGGACGGAGTTGCGCCTCGTGCTCACGGGCGGAGGAGTGATGCAACCATGACTACCAAAGACCGGCTTCGACGGCTGGTCGACGGACTGGCCGAGAGCGAGCTGGAGGCGGCGGAGCGCGCCCTCGAGATGCTTGCCGACCCGTTGCACCGGCTGCTGCGAGACGCACCCGAGGACGACGAGCCGCTTGCCGGAGATGAGCAGGATGCCATCGCCGAGGGCCTCGATGCGTACCGGTACGGCAAGGGGCTCTCAGCCGAGAAGGCCAAGCGTGAGCTGCTGGCGTGACCAGCGGCTAGCCGGGCTTGGTCGTATCGGATCACGCCGACCCGACCCCCGCGGAACCGCGAGCGTCGAACCGGGCACCTGAAGTACTTCGGTCGTGCCGGCAGACCAATGCTGCTGTTTGTGCAATGGTAGCATTGCACGTGACCGATTGGGGGTAGACGGAGCGACTTGTGCGGCGGAGCCATTTGGCTGGTGGTGGATAGTGCCTCGCCTCAATAGCGAAGGAATACTCGACCGCATGCGCGCGGACGCCGATTCGCTTCCCACACGCCCCGTGGGCATCTGGAGTCTTGAGAAGCTCGCGATCGTGATGCTGTATATGCGCGCCTTCACGACCGCCTGCAAGAGCGCCGGAGGCGGCTTCTATGTGGACGGTTTCGCGGGACCCGGGCTCTGTTCCGTGCGACGGGCTCAGCAGGAACCGCGATTCGTCTGGGGCTCGCCGCTCCTGGCGCTCCACACGTCTCCGCGGTTTGAGAGGTGCATCTTCGTGGAATCCGACGCCGAACTGGCTCACACCCTCGCTGCCCGGGCTGGGGCGTTTCGTTCGCGCGCCAACGTCCGCCAAGGGGACGCCAACGTCGAGCTTCCCAACATCATGCGGGACTCGGTGCCATCCCGCGCACCCTGTTTCTGCCTTCTCGACCCCGAGGGTACCGAGCTGGAATGGAAAACGCTGGTGGCGATAGCCGGAACGCCGGACCGACGGCGCAAAGCTGAAATGCTTGTCCTGTTTCCTTCCTCATCGCATCTGCGCCTCCTGCCCCTGCGGAGAGCGCCGGATGCCGCGAACGTGGAACGATTGGACAGGTTCTTCCCAGATGACAGTTGGCGAAGTACATACGACCGCCGCTGCAGGCGACTGATCACCCCAGACCAAGCGGTGATCGAGTACGCGAAGCTTTATGCCCGCGGCCTGCGCCGCGACCTCGCATACAAGCATGTGGAGCCTCATCCGATCAAGGCGCCTCGAAGTGACCAACCCGGCTCCCGCCGACGCGAACTATACCGTCTGATCTTCGCCACCGACCACGACGCCGGCCACGACGTCATGTCGGATGTGTTCAAACGAGGCTATGCACTCGACTATCCGGTGACATCGATGAGGCCACTGCTGTAGGCATGCCGTCCCAGGTTCGGCCCTCCAGCAGCCGGCCAGAGCGGCACTTCCCGACCCGTCTACCCTCCCCATCGTGCGTTCCCCACTGCTTGAAGAAGAACGGTACGCCGGCACGCTGGCACTGGTCGCGTAGGCCCCGAACCCACTCCGGATTCATCGCCCGTGCCCTGGCGCCGCTCTCGCCGCCTGCGATGACCCAGTCCATTCCGTGGAGATCGAGGTCGAGAGGACCCAACAGCGGCTCGCATGAGAGGAACCGAACTGCCGCCGGAACCGACCTCAGGTCGTCGATCCGGCACGCCCAGCGCTGATTCTCCACCGAGACCCCCATCCACACGTTCGGCGGCCACGAAAGGCGGGGAGCCATCTCCGCCAAACGCCGCGAGCGTTTGGTCAATACCTGGAACGTGTGCCAATCCGCCCGGCGCATGACGTCGAAGACCTCGTGGACGTACTCGTCCGGGATCGCCTCATGCAGCAGGTCGCTCATCGAGTTCGCGAAGATGAGCCGCGGACGTTTCCACTCCAGCGGCTGATTCAGGCGCTCCGGCCGGAGCTGCAGGTCGAACCCGTGCTCATACGGGTGCCCGGTCACGCCCCGAAAACGTTCTGCGAACACCTCCGCATAGCAGTGGGCGCATCCCGGGCTGACCTTCGTGCATCCCGTCACCGGGTTCCAGGTGGCTTCGGTCCACTCGATCGCGGATCGGTCCGACATCGTGCGCTCCTTGCAGCTTTGCCCCGCCACCTGAGTCACCAGTATGCCGCAGACCGCGTCAGGTCGCGTCGTTCGCCGCGTGACGACTTCGCGGGTCGGCGTCGGCGCCTCGCCATCGCCGGCCGTCCGGGCTGCCCGCTGGTAGACTGATCCTTGGGGACGTCACCCTCAGTGCACTGTCCAGCCGTGTCTTCAGCCAAACGAGCGCGCCGCCGAGCCCCGTTCCTTTGAGTGCGCACGTCGATCGCTGCCGCGGTGCGCGCGAGCTCGTCCACGCGCCAAGCGAGCCCATAGGAAGGAGGCAACAGCATGGAACCGCTGCCGCCGGAGGCTCTGCCGGCCGTACCCCACGTCAAGTTCTGGCTGTTCGATGCCGCCATCCCCAACCTCGTGGTCTGGGGAGTCCTGCTCGTCGGTTTCTTCGTGGCGGCCTGGGCCCGCCTGCCCCGCTTCTTCGAGCCCCGCTCCGGCTCGGACGCCACGGACTCCGAAGCCTGCCCTCGCGGAGCTTGCCCCCGCGCAGGCGGGGGGGCGGAGGACGGAACGGAGGAGTCGCCATGAATCTCACTCGCCAGGCGCAGCGCGTGCTCACCGACAACCTCTCCCTGGAAGACGCGCTGCCCACCCGGATGCCGGTCTATGTCAGCTCGGTCGCCTACCTGTGGGGTGTGGCCGCCCTGTCGGCCCTGGCCGCCCTCATCGGCAGCGGCGTGGTCCTGGCCGTCTTCGGCCCCGACTGGTACCACCTCTCCCGCGTGGGGCACTTCGTCAACTCCGTCCACTTCTGGAGCGTGCAGGTCTTCTTCGCGGCCCTCGTCCTCCACCTGGTCACCAAGTACCTGATGGCCGCCTGGCGGGACGGACGCTGGAAGACCTGGATGGTCGGCGCCCTCGCGATGGCAGTCGCGTTCTTCACGGGGCTCACCGGATTCCTCTCCCAAACGAATTGGGACGCCCAGTGGATCGCCGTGCAGGCCAAGGACGCCATGAACGCGCTCGGCGTGGGAGCGTTCTTCAACACCATGGACACCGGGCAGGTGCTCACCCTGCACGTCGTCGTCCTGCCGCTCGCGCTCTCGCTGCTGGTGGGGCTCCACCTCTTCCTGGTCCGCCGCGAAGGGCCGGTGGTGCCGATCGATTCGGAGGGCCGCGATGAGCAAGCGAACTGACGCCTACTTCCGCGGCATTCCCACCAAGCCCTACGACCTTCTCAGAGAGGGGCTCGTCGTCCTGCTGATCGTCGTCGTCGCGGTCATCGCGCTGGCGGCGGCCTTCAGCTCGCCCGACTACCCCACGGTGCGGGCGCAGGACGTCGCCACGCGCCAGCCGATCGCCTTCCTCGAGACCAGCGCCGGGATCCTCGCCGGCGACAGCAGCATCCAGGACTACGGGCCGCCCTACACGCACAACGCGGCCAGCTCGCAGAACCTGTTCGGCGTCGCCCCTGCTAGCTGGTTCGGCGTGCGCGACCCCATCGACCCACGCCGGGACTTCATCCTCAAGCCGCTGCAGCGGGTGGCCGTCTTCAATGCCGACGTGGCGAGAGCGCTGGCCCGATACGAGGCCGCCAGCCCGCTGCAGCAGCAGGCATGGCTGACCGCCTATCGCTCCGCCCTGGGCAAGGCCACCGTCGTGAACGACCAGGTCGTGCTGCCGGCCGCTGACTACGGCCCGGTCTCCGCCCTGATGAGCGGGATGCTGGCGCTCGGACGCTCCGGGCTGCTGGAGGGCGCGCTCGAGAGCAACGCCAGGCTGCCCTTCACGCTTGACCTCACGCGATCCCTCCTGTTCTTCCAGGACAACGTGGACCACAACGTGGCGGCCAAGCTCGACATGCTCGGTGAGCAGTGGGGCGTGAGCCACGAGACCGGCGCCTATCCGGGGGCCTGGTGGCTGCTGCCGTACGTGTTCCTCTACCAGGTGCGACCCATGTCTTCGTCGTCGAGCGGCGACCTCCAGGTCGGCGTCATCATGTCCCTCTTCTTCCTGCTAACGGTCCTGGCGCCGTTCGTCCCGGTCGTCAACCGGCTGCCCCGCTGGCTGCGAGTCCACCGGCTCATCTGGCGCGACTGGTACGCCCGCGGCCGGCCGCGGAAGGGAGGCAGCGGCCCGCCGCCCGTCGAAACAGGAGGCTAAGCGCCATCAGCCGCGGTCGCGGGGGCGGACCCCGCCCGAGCTCGACGCGGCACGGTGGCCTGCCACCCGGTAGACGGAGCCGCCGCCGGTGGCCTGCTCCACGACCAGCTCGCCCAGCGTGAGATTGCGCAGGGATGCGCGCCGACCGCCGTTCAGTGCTCCTCGAGCAGGCCCCTCGATAGCGCGTAGCGGACCAGTTGCGCCCGGCTGCGCAGGTCCAGCTTCTCCATGATCCGCGCCCGATGTGTCTCGACCGTGCTGGTGCTGATGCAGAGCTGCTCGGCGATCTCCTGGCTGGTGTGGCCCAGCGCCACCAGGCGCAGCACCTCGGTCTCGCGCGCCGAGAGATCGCTCACCGGTTGCTGGCCCTGGAAGGTGCCCGGTTGCCGCTGGTACGAATCGATCAGCAGCTTGAGCAGCGACGGGTGGATGAATGCGTCGCCCCGCGCGACGGCGCGGACGGCGTCGAGCAGCTCGGTGTGCGCCGCCTCCTTGGGCACGTAGCCCACCGCCCCCAGCTCGAGGAACTGCCGCAGGTACGCCTCGTCGTTGTACATGCTGAGCACGATGATGCGCACCGACGGCGCCTGCTGGCGGACCCGGCGCGCCACTTCGAGACCGTTGAGGTCGGGCAGGGCGATGTCCAGCAGGAGGATGTCCGGCCGCAGGCTGATCGCCTTCGCGACCGCCTCCTCCCCCGTCCCAGCCTCGTCCGCCACCGTGAGGTCCGGCTGCGCGTCGAGCAGGTAGCGCAGCCCCGCCCGGACCACGGCGTGGTCGTCAGCGACCAGGATCCGCGTTGTGACCATCCGTCCCTGCCTCCAATGGCACTTCTACGAAAACTGCGGTCCTGCTGCCCGGGTAGGACTCGATGGTAAGCGAGCCGCCCACGAGTGCCGCGCGCTCCTCCATGCCCAGGAGCCCCAGCTTGTACGCCGGCGCGCCTCGGCGGTACACGCGCTCGATGTCGAAGCCCTCGCCGTCGTCCTCCACTACCAGGACGACCCGGTCGCCGCGCTTGTCCAGCAGCACACTGACGCTGTTCGCGTGCGCGTGGCGCACCACATTGGTGACCGCCTCCTGCGCGATACGATAAAGCGCGGTCTCGGTCTGGGGCTTCAGCCGAACGCCCGTCAGCCCCGTGGACTGGAAATCAGCCTCGAGGTCGTTCTTCCGGCCGCAGTCGGCGACATAGTGCTCGAGGGCCGCGACCAGGCCCAGATCGTCCAGGACGCTCGGGCGCAGCTCGAGCGCCGCATCGCGGACCAGGTCCAGCGTCTCCGCGGTGAGCGAGCGGAGCTGCGCCACCTCGCCCCGGACCGCGCCACCCGTCGCCCCATCCTCCAAGCGCTTCAGCCCCAGCAGCAGCGAGGTAAGGATCTGGCCGGCGCCGTCGTGCAGCTCGCGCGCGATCCGCTTGCGCTCCTCTTCCTGAGCGGCGATCACCTTGGCGAGCAGCTCATTGCGCTCGTGGTCGCGCTCCTTGAGCCGGTCCGCCATGGCGTTGAAGGTCGCCGAGAGCTGGCTCACCTCGTCGCGGCCGCCCTGCGCCACGCGATGGGAGAGCTCGCCTCTCCCCACGGCGCTCGCCGCGGCGGCCAACCGCGAAAGGGGACGGGTCAGCGCCGTGGCCAGCAGATAGCCGACGGCCAGCCCTGCCACGAGGATGCCGGCGGTCAGCGCGAGCAACGTGAGCGTGAGCCGGTCGACGCGGCCGAGCACGCGCTCTTTCGAGAGGCCCACACGGACCGTTCCGAGCTGGCCGGACTGGATCGGGTAGGCGACGTCGAGCATCTGGCCCCTGCTGGTCTGCAGGGTCACCGCCGAGTAGCTCTCTGGCGGAGCGACGCGGTTGGCGGGCCGTAGGCCGGCCGGAAGCCCGCCGGCGAAGGTGCTCGCTCTCACGTTGCCGGCGCTGTCGAACACCACGATGTACTGGACGTCGGCGCTGCTCTGCGCGGCCGCGCTGACCTGCTCATACAGACCGTAGGCGTCATTGGTGAGCAGCAGGCTGCCGGCCGGGTTCGCCAGGTCCTCGGCGATCACCAGTGCCCGGCGCTGCAGCTCGTTCTCCAGCAGGTCGGAGGCGGTGTAGCGCGCGTCGAGCGTGCCGCCCAGTCCGAGCAGCAGGATCAGCCCCGCGATCGCCAGGACGATCTTCCATCGCAGGCTCATCGGCACTCAGCTAGGGCACCAGCCCATGCTCGCGCAAGTAGGCGCGCATGACCCGGACGGAATCGTAGGTGTGATCATCGGGCACCACGTAGCGGTCGACCATCAGGCGCTGCAAGACGGCCTTGCCTTGCGGGTCCTCGTCCATGTCCAGGAGGATCTGCTGGAGCTTCGCTTTCAGTGTCGGGTCGAGGCGCGGATTGACCACGAACGGGCTGACGCCGAACGGGCCCCATCGCTCGATCACCTTCACCTTGTCGGTGACCCCCGGCTCGGCGACGCGCATGTAGTCGAAGACCATGCTGTCGACGGCGGCCGCCTGGACAATGCCATCCGCGACGGCACGGATCGATTTGTCGTGGGAGTAGGTGAAGATCGTGCGGCTGAAGAACGAGTCCGGCGTCTGGCCGAGTCGGGCCAGATAGTAAAGCGGCACCAGCCGGCCGGAGTTCGATAGCGGATCCGAGAAGGCGAAAGTGCCACCGCGCAAGTCAGCGAGCGAGCGGGCATTGACGTCGCGGCCCACGATCAGGAGCGAATAGTAGCTGGTCTCGCCGTGCACCTCGGGCGCCGCCAGCATCTCCATTCCGAAGTCCTGGCGGCCCTGGAGATAAGGATTCGTGCACACGTACGCCAGCGTCACGTCGCCCGATTCGACGAGGTTGTTGACCTCGCCGTACGTCTTTCCCTCGACGAGCTGCACGGGCCGGCCGAGCTTCCCGCCGAGGTAGTCGGCCAACTGCTCATACTGTGCCAGCGTCGGCTGAGACGAGAGCATCGACCCGATCGCCATGCGCACCACGTCGGCGCGCGGCGCCGAGGCGGTGGCGGGCTGCACCGTGGACTCGCTGCGGGAGAAGTCCACCTGGACCGTACCTCCGCCGCAGCCTGCCACTGCCAGCGCCATCACGGCCACCAGGACCAGCCCCTGCAAGCGATGCGGAACCATCGAACCATCTCAATTCTGTGCATACCCGACCGGACCGGTCTGTCGGGCAAAGCCGCACACCCTGAGTCGCGACAACCGGGGGGAACACTCGCCCTCACCTGGTGGACCGCGGATGAGCGCCGGGGTCTCGGGCGCGATCTGGGCTGTCGGGCGACGCACCACGTCCCCTCCGGTGGTCGCACCGCCCAGAGGGACGTTTTCCGCTTGAAATCCCGTCGCCTGGCCGGTTGTCCCGGCCCGTCCACCCTCGACACGATGATGGGTGAGGCAGCCTTTGCCGCGGGCGATCCGCGCCACGCGGCACTCGTGGAGGTCTGGAGCAATGAGCACGACGGCCAACCCCGTGACCGCGTTGCGGTCCCGTCTCCGCCGCTGGAGGGCGTCCTTCAAGCTCACGAGGCGGGGGCTGCGGACCGCCCTCGGCCTGCTCTGGATCGCGGACGGCGCGCTCCAGCTCCAGCCCTCCATGTTCGGCCGGGGCTTCGTCACCGACATCCTGGCGCCGGCCGCTCAGGGCCAGCCCGGCCCGATCGGGCGCTCGGTGCTGGCCATGGCGCACTTCATCGAGCCGCATGTGGCCCTGTGGAACGCCCTGTTCGCGACGGTGCAGGTGTTGATCGGCGTCGGCCTCCTTTTCCGGCCCACGGTCAAACCGGCCCTGCTGGCGTCCTTCGCCTGGTCGCTGCTGGTGTGGTGGTTCGGCGAAGGCTTCGGAGGGCTGCTCACCGGCGGCGCCTCCGCCCTCACGGGCGCGCCCGGCTCGGTGGTCCTGTATGGCCTCGTCGGTTTGCTGGTGTGGCCGGCGAAAGGGCCAGAGAGTCGTTCCGCAGCGGGCGCGGGTCTCCTCGGCCAGCGGGGAGCGCGCCTCGCGTGGACCGGCCTGTGGCTCCTCTTCTGCGGTCTGAGCCTGCAGCACAGCCAGCTCCATCTGGGCGACCTGCTCAAGGACATCGCCGGCGCCGAGCCTGGCAAGCTGGCCTCCATCGACCGCGAGCTGGCCCGCTGGGTCTCCGGCCGCGATCCCGCCTTCGCCCTCGGCCTGGCCGCGCTCGAAGGGCTGATCGGGGTCGCCGTTCTTGGCCCGTGGCGCCGCGAGCCGTTCCTGGCCCTGGGGATGACCCTGGCGCTGGCGTTCTGGGTGCTCGGCCAGGGCTTCGGCGGCATCTGGACCGGCAGCGGCACCGATCCCAACTCCGGTCCGCTCCTGATCCTGGTGGCGCTGGTGCTCTGGGCCGCTTCCCCGCGCAGCCGCGGCCGGGCAAGCACGGAGGGAGCTCGGCGCCACGAGCGCGGTCGTGATCGAACGATGACCAAGGGCGACGCCGGCGCGTAGCTCCGCCGGCCGGCGCGTCAGCGACGGCGCGTCGCCCGTCCAGAGCGCAGCACCATCTCCGGGGCGTCGCCCCCCCGCCCAGCACACTGCGGAACCGCGAGTCGCCGATCTCCCGCGGTGCGGCAGCTTCGGAGTGCGGAAGCTTGCTCCCGCATTCGACAGCGGCGGCACGCCGCCTGCCCGTGCGTCCGCGCGCAGGCAGACCGCGCTCCACGCGGAGTCCACCTGCCTCAGCGGAGCAGCGGCACGACCTCCTCGACGAACTGCCGGGGCGTGAGGCCGGTGAGCCCGAGGTGGAGCACGGCCAGCTCCGCGCCCGCATCGGCGTACGATCGTAGGAACGCCGCCGCCGCTCCCGGGTTCGCCGGCAGGCGCTCCGCCATCCTGACACTCAGCACCAGCCGGTCCGGGTCGCGGCCAGCGGCGCGGGCGTGCTCCCGGACTCGCTGCCAGGACGCGCGCATCCGCTCCGGCGACACGGCGAGGGCGTGCCAGCCGTCGCCCAGCCGGCCGGCCCGGCGCAAGGCGGCCGCCGACGTGCCGCCAACCCACAGCGGGATCGGCCCCTCCGGCAGCGGGCGGCAGCCGATGCCCTCGAACTCGACGAACGGCCCGCGGTATGAATGCGCTCCCGCCCACGCCGCGCGAAAAGCGCGCAGGTAGTCGTCCGTCCGCGGGCCACGCTCCTCGAACGGGGCTCCCAGCGCGGCGAACTCCTCGGCCATCCATCCCGCACCCCCGCCCAGCACCAGCCGCCCGTGACTGAGCACATCGACGGTGGCGCAGCACTTCGCCGTGACCAGGGCCGGGCGGTAGGGCACGATTAGCACCGACACCCCCAAGCGCACGCGACGCGTCGCGCCCGCCACGAACGCCAGCGTGCCCAGCGCGTCGAACCAGGGTGCGTCCGGTCCCAGCATCCACGCCCCGTCGTCGCTGTAGGGATAGCGCGACGCGACCCGTTCCGGGCTGGCGACATGGTCGCTCACCCAGACGGAGTCGAACCCCAGGGCCTCCGCTTCCTGAGCCCAGTCGCGGATGACGGCGCTCGATGCCGGCGCCCCCAGGTGCGGCAGGTGGAGTCCGAATCGCATCGTCCCTCCTGACTGCGGCCTGACGGCCGCGCGGGACGTGCTTGACGCCCGGCCCTCGTCTCGTATACTACTCCGTATGAACGCTTACGTATGGTCGCACGCGTAGGAGCGCTGCGGTACCCGCCGCCGCATGCGGGACGATCTCCGCGCCGCTGCGGCGCTTCCCCGGTGTGCGGCCAGCGAGCGTGCGCAGCCAGCGCAGCGCGGCAAGGCCGCGGCCTGGACGGGAGCAGACAAGGGGGCTCGACATGGACCTATCAGAGGCGTACCGGGAGAAGGTTCGCGACCCAAGAACCTGGTCGGGCATCGGCCTGGACCCGTTCTACGGCCCAAAGGAGCGCGACCAGCACTACGACCGCGCCCTCAGCGACCCGGGCGAGTACCCCTTCACGCGCGGCATCCACCGCGATATGTACCGAGGCAAGCTCTGGACTCGCCGCGAAGTGTGCGGGCTGAGCACCCCGGCGGACACGAACCGCTGGCTCCACTTTCAGATCGCCGAGGGCGTCAGCGGCCTCGACGTCATCGTCGACGTGCCGGCCATCCTCTGCGTGGACGCCGACCACCCGCTGGCCGCGGCCGACGTCGGTGTGAACGGCGTCCACTCCTGTTCCCTACGCGACATGCAGACCCTCATGGAGGGCATCCCGATAGAGCAGGTGAGCATGTCGCTCATCGCCTCGTCGCTGACCGCTGGCACGTTCCTCGCCCAGTACATCGCCCTGGCCGAGGGGCGAGGGCTGGATCCGTCCCTCCTGCGCGGCAGCATCCAGAACGACCCGGTCCACATGCGCTTCTGCGGCGCGGGCCCAGCGGTGCCATTGGACCTGGCGGTCAAGATGGGCGCGGACGTGATCGAGTACTGCGTCCGCAACCTGCCGAGCTGGAACCCGACCACCGTCAACCTCTACGACCTGCGCGAGCAGGGCCTCTCGGCCGCGCAGGAGGTCGCCTTCGGCTTCTCCACCGCGTTCCTCTACGTGGAGGAGCTCCGCCAGCGCGGCCTTTCCATCGACGACTTCGCTCCGCGGCTGGCCTTCTACTGCTCAGCGCACATCGACTTCTTCGAGGAGATCGCCAAGCTGCGGGCGGCCCGGCGCCTGTGGGCGCGAACCATGCGGGAGCGCTACGGCGCGCAGGACCCCCGCTCGTGGCGCTTTCGCTTCGCCGTCCACACCGCCGGCTCCTCGCTCTTCCCCCAGCAGCCGCTGAACAACGTCATGCGCGTCGCCTACGAGGCGCTGGCCGCGGTGCTTGGTGGCGTGCAGAGCTTGCACTGCTGCTCCTACGACGAGCCGATCGCGCTCCCCAGCCGCCAGGCCCAGACGCTGGCGATCCGCACCCAGCAGATCCTCGCGTACGAGACCGGCGTCGCCGGCGTCGCCGACCCGCTGGGTGGCAGCTACTACGTCGAGTGGCTGACCGACCGTCTGGAGGAGGAAGCCGTCAGCATCCTCCGCAAGATCGAGGAGATGGGCGGGATGGCGGAAGCCGTACGCAACGGCTGGGTGGACCGCGAGATCGAGCAGGCAGCGCTAGAGGAACAGAAGCGCATCGAGTCTGGCGAGCGCCTCGTCGTAGGAGTCAACGCCTTCCAGTCCGAAGAGCTCGAGGCCAGCACTCCCGGCGGGCTGCTCCGCATCTCCGCGGAGGCCGTCCAAGCGTACATCGACAGCGTCGCGCGCCTGCGCCGCGAGCGCGACAAGGCGGCCGTGCAGCGGGCGATCCAGCACCTGCGTGCCGAAGCGGGTCGCGGACCGCATCACAACCTGATGCCGGCAGTCATCCAGGCGACGAAGGCGCTGGCGACCCATGGCGAGATCCTGGGCACCATCCGGCAAGTGTACGGCTATGGTTACGACCCGTTGGGTGTGTTGGAATCCCAGTTCTAGGGAGTTGGGCATTGGCGGCCTCCGTTCCCATCAGAGTGCTGGTAACGAAGATCGGCCTGGACGGGCACGACCGTGGCGCGAAGGTCCTGGCGACGATGCTGCGTGATGCCGGCATGGAGGTTGTCTACCTCGGCGTGTTTCAAACGCCCGAGCACATCGTCGAGGCCGCGATCCAGGAGGACGTGGACGTGGTCGGCGTGAGCTGTCTCTCGGGAGAGCACCTGGCGCTGGTGCCGAGGGTCGCCGCGCTGATGAAGGCGCACGACCTGCGTGACGTCGTGCTGGTCGTGGGAGGCGTGATCCCAGCGGAAGACATCGCGCTCCTGAAGGAGGCCGGCGTGCACGAGGTCTTCCCGGCCGGAAGCCGGGTCGCGGGGGTCGTCGAATTCATTCGCCGCTCGGTGACCCCGCGCTAGGCTCGGGTGGCATCCCGGACGAGGCCGTGGCCCGCGGCGGAGGTGACGCACGCAGCCCAGCCTACACCGACGGCCGGTTGTCAGCGGAGGAGGAAGGGAGGACGCGCGTGTGACCGAGGCGTAGGAAGGCGGACCCGGAGCAGGGGTGCGCCGAACGGTCCAACAGGAGGGGCGTTGAGCAGGCGGGGCACATGCCCCACGGGAGGAAGCGCGATGACACCTAACCAACTCAGGCGCGGACTGGCGCTCGTTGCCCTGGCGGCCGCTCTCGCGTTGCTCGCCTCGTGCCGAAGCGGAAGCAAGGCGGCGACTTCGACGCCGCAAGCGGCGGGAGGCACGCAGGCAGCGGGCACGGCGACCCAGGCAGCTCTCACGGCCAGCGATGTCGGCGTGACGCCAGCGGAGATCAAGCTCGGCGCGACGACACCTCTGTCGGGCGCGTACTCGGCGTACTACGCCGACACCTTGGGAATGAAAGTCTACTTCGACTACGTCAACGACCATGGCGGAGTCAACGGCCGCAAGATCGTCTTCATCACGAAGGACGACCAGACGAACCCGTCGGTGGCGCTGGCGGGGATCAAGACGCTGGCGACGGACGACAAGGTGTTCGCGTTCGCCGGCGTGCTGGGCACGATGCAGAACGCCGCGACGGTCGGCTACATCAACGACGAGCACATACCGAACCTGTTCACGCTTGCGGCCACCTCGTTCTTGAACGACCCGCAGAAGTATCCGTGGACCTTCCCTGGGATCTTCCCGTACACCGCGGAAGGCCGGGTGCTGGCCGCGTATGTCAAGCAGAATCTGACCGGGCACAAAGTGGGAATCCTCTACCAGAACGACGACTTCGGCAAGGACGAGCTCAAGAACTTCGTCCCGGCGCTGGGGACCGGCCTCAAGGTGGTCGGCCAGCAGTCGTACGAGGTCTCGTCCACCGATGTCAGCACGCAGATGACGGCCCTCAAGAACGCCGGCGCCGATGTGGTGGTGCTGTTCGCCATCCCCAAGTTCGCCACGCTCGCCCTGAAGTTCATCCACGACTCCGGCTGGAAGCCGACCATCCTTATGTCTTACGTCTCCGCCACGACCAGCGTGATCAAGGACGCCGGGGCCGCCGCCGTCGAAGGCGTCATCACCGACGCGTATCTGCCGTCCGCGACTGATCTGTCGAATGCGCAGGTCGCGTTCGCCAAGGAGATCATGACCAAGTACGCGCCGGGCCAGCAGTTCCAGGATCTCAACCTCTTCGGCATCGCGGCCGCGCAGCTCACGGTTCGGGCGCTGGAGCTGGGTGGCCCCAACCTCACGCGGGCGGGGGTCGTGAAGGCGGCTGAGTCGATCAGGAACTACCAGACCGTCGCGCTTGCCCCGGCCAGTGTTGGCGCGACGGACCACAACCCGTTTCACTGCGCGCAGCTCATGAAGGTGCAGCAGGGGCAGTTCGCGAAGTTTGGCTCACTGACCTGCGAGGCAGGGTACTCGACCGGATAGCACCAGGGCGGGCCGCGCGCTGCCCGCTGCGTGGCCCGCCCGAAGTGAAGAGAGGATGTGGGCGTGACAGGTCAGCTTGCGTGGCGGGAGCGGCTCGCGGGCAGTCTGGTGACACCGGAAGAAGCGGTGGGCGTCGTGAAGCCGGGCGACAAGGTCTGGGCCGGCATGTGGACCTCCATGCCGCTGACGCTCTGTCGCGCGTTGGCGGCGCGGGCAGGCGAGCTCAACAACGTCAACGTCTACACGAGTCTCACCGTGTTCGACTGGGACGCAGCCGCGGTGAGCCCGAGCTTTCGGGTTCAGACGGCGCACGTCGGAGCACCCGACCGCAAGGCGGTGCAGCAGGGACGATTCGATTACATCCCATTTGCCCAGGTCAGGGCACACGAGATGCCACCGGGGCTGGACCAGGACTACGACGTCGCGCTCATTCCCGTCTCCCCGCCGGACGCGCATGGCTTCTGCAGCTTCGGGCCATCCGTGTGGGTCGGCCCGGCCGTGGTCGGGCGGTCGAAGGTCCTGGTGGGCGAGGTGCACCCCGAGTTCATCCGCACGGGCGGGAACAACTTCATCGAGGCCTCGCGCTTCGCCTTGCTCTGCGAGGCCGAGCCTGCCCCACCACCGCCGGTCCAGCCCCGCGGTGAGGAGACGGTCTACGCGGCCGAGGTGATCTGCACGCTGGTCGCCAGCGAGATCGTGCGCGACGGCTGCACCCTGCAGATGGGGGTCGGCGACGTCTCGGCGGCGCTGGCTGTCTATCTGCACGACAAGCACGACCTCGGGGTGCACACGGAGATCATCCCCGGCGGCGTAGCCGACCTCGTGCGCGAGGGCGTGGTCACCGGTAAGCACAAGACGTTCCACCCCGGGAAGGTCGTCGGCACCGCGTTCGTGCAGATGCCACGAGAGGAGCTGGAGTACATCGACGGCCACCCGATGTTCGAACTCTACGACTTCGGCTACGTCGACGACCTGGGCAACCTCCTCCGAGTGGAGAACCTGGTCGCGGTCAACAACGCGCTCGCGGTCGACATCACCGGCAACGTATGCTCCGAGACCATGGGAGCGGCCATTTTCACGGGGCCGGGAGGACAGTACGTGTTCGCCACCGCCGCGTCGCTCACGAGCGGCGGCTCGGTGATTGTCCTACCTTCCTCTCAGCTCGTCGGCGGCACGCGCGTGTCGCGCATCCGAGCGACCCTGGAGCCAGGCTCGACGATCACCGTGCACCGAGCCTACGTCGACTACGTGGTGACGGAGCACGGCATCGCCCGGCTGCGCGGAAAGACGCTCCGGCAACGGATCGCCGAGCTGATCAGCGTCGCTCATCCGGACTTCCGCGCCGAGCTGCGCCACGAGGCGGGGCGATTGCACGGCATCAGGGTCTGAGCGATACGAGTGAAGTCCCCCGCCTCGAGCCGCCACGGTCGACTGGCGCACCGCGACCGGCCGCTGAGGCGCATCGGACCCACGAGGTGTCCCGGTGCACGGGCCGGCTACTCCGCAGGAGTGCGCAGCACGCCGCTGATGAGCTGCTCGGTTACGTGCTGGATGATGTACGGGGGGGGCAGCGGGCCGTCCGGAGAATACCAGTTGGCGACGCCGAGGACCGCGCGAATGATGGTGAACGCCGTAACCTTGGGGTCTCGGGCCGCGAACACCCCCGCCCGTACACCCTGCTCCACGATCCCGCGTACGAGCTCCTCGTACTCCCGCTCGACCTCGCGCAGCCGCGCCCGGTTCTCCGGAGTCAGCACATGACGATCCTGGATCAGGACCGAGTATTGCTCGAGTCCCTCGAGCACGTGACGCAGCAGGTCGCTGGTCGCCCCGCGCAGCATCTGCTCGGGCGAGCCGCCCCGCTCGAGCACGGCCCGCAACCGTTTGATGTTGTCGATCGTGGCGGTGACCCGGATCTCGGCATATACCTCCTCTTTACTGCGGAAGTAATAGTAGATGACGGTCTTGGTAACCCCCATCTCTTCGGCCACGTCATCGAGCGTCGCGCTCCAGTACCCTTTCTGGGCGAACACCTTGCCCGCGGCCAGCAGGATCGACCGGCGTCGCGCCTCTGCCTCTTCCGGCTGTCGCACGCGAAAGCCGCGTATGCCCATCGGTCGCTCCTGCATCTCGACCTCCCGAACGCCTCCGCGGCTTGACCTCCGCGGAACCAGGGCTAGACTCATCAGTATGAACGCATGCGCATCATATCACGCCCGCGACCGCTGCTCGCCGGCACCGCCGGGCGGCACGCGCGGGACGTGGCGCTCGCCAGCCCCCACACTACCGGTGGCGGTCCCGCACACAACCCAGCAGATCGACGGAAGGGGAACAAGCCGTGCTGAGCATTCAGGACTATCGCCTGCCCGAGCAGCTCGACGAGTACCGACAGGCGCTGCGTCGCTTCGTGAAGGAGGAGTGTGACCCCCTTGCACAGGAAATCGAGGAGACGAATGCGCTCCCCCCGAGGCTCTGGGACCGGTTCCGCGAGGCAGGGCTGTTCCGCCTGACGCTTCCGCGCCAGTACGGCGGCATCGGCTTGACGGCGGGCCAGTACGGGCCCCTGCTGGAGGAGATCGCGCACTCCCATGGGACGATCCGGCTCTTCGTCCACATATGGAACTGGATCGGCAGCGGCGCGCTGATGCGCTACGGGACGGACGAGCAGCGCCGTGCCTACCTGCCGGCGATGGTCCGCGGTGAGAGCACCTTCGCCTTCGCCCTCACCGAGCCCGACGCGGGCACCGGAACCGACATCCGGACCTCCGCCCGCCGCGACGGCGACGTGTATTACCTCACGGGAAACAAGCATCTCGTCTCCTGCGCCGACCACGCGCGCGCCATCCAGGTCATCGCCTACACCGACCGCGCGAAAGGCGAGAACGGCATCACCATGTTCGTCGTGGAGAAGAGCGGGCCGGGCGTCGTCATGAGCGCGCAGCCGGACGGCATGGGGATGCGCGGCAGCTTCCACGGCGCGTTTCGCTTCGAGGACGCTCCCGTGCCGGCGGGCAACCTGCTCGGCGAGGAGGGTCAGGGATTGCAGGTCGCGCTGGACATCCTCGACACCAGCCGGGTGTTCATCGGCCTCTCATGCGTCGGGCTCGCCCAGGAGCTGCTGGACCGGTCGGTGGCCCACACGTGGAAGCGAGTCACCTTCGGCAAGCCGCTCGCCCAGCGGCAGGCGATCCAGGGGATGATCGCCAACATGGCCACCGAGATCGCGGCCGCCCGCGCGCTGGCGATGGCCGTGGTCGCGCGGGTCGACGCCGGCGAGCAGGTCCGCCGCGAGGCCTCCCAGGTCAAGCTCTTCGGCCTGCAGATGGTCGGCCGGGTCGCCGACTGGGCGCTCGAGATCCACGGCGGCATCGGCTATCTCAAGGAGACGGCCATCGAGCGCTACTACCGCGACTCGCGCGCCCTCTGGTTCGAGGAAGGCTCGCCGACCATCCAGCGGCAGGTGATCGCGCGCGACGTGCTGGCGCACGGCCGCCAATAGCATGCCGGCGATGCGGGTCGGCGTGCTGGGAGCGGGGCCGATCGGCCTGGGCGTGGCCGCCCTCGCCCTGCTGAACGAGGCCGAGGTCGGCCTCTGGTCGCGCCGCGACTCAACACGCCTGAGCGCGTATCAGGAGATCGGGCGCATCCTCTCGAAGAACCGCGCCGCGGCCGGCGAGCCGGGAGAGATCCTCGCGCGCCTTCGCCTCTGCGCCGACGTGGCCGAGGCGGTCAGGGGAGTAGACTGGGCCGTCGAGTCGGTGGTGGAGACGCTGGACGTCAAGTACGCCGTCCTGCGCGCCGTCCAGGACGCCACGCCGCCATCCGCGTTCCTGGCGACCACCGCGTCGTGGATCCCTATCTCCATCATCGCGCGGCCGCTGACCCGCCCGGAGCGCTTCGTGGGCTTGCACTTCTACAATCCACCCTGGCGGCGCGCGGCAGTCGAGATCATCCCCGGCGAGCGTAGCGCGAGCGAGACGATGGCCGCCGCCGAAACGCTCGTCCGCGGCCTCGGGCGGGTGCCCGCGGTCTTGCGCCGCGACTTCCCCGGCTTCGTCGGCAACCGGCTGCTCTTGCGTCAGTACGAGGAGGCGGTCCTCGCCGTGGCGGATGGCGGCACCCCGGAGGCCGTCGACGCGGCCTATCGCCTGCGGCTGGGCTTCCCGTTCGGGCCTTGCGAGTCGATGGACTACATCGGGCTCGAGCTCACCCACCGGCTCTTCGACGAGACCGGCCGCTGGGGGCGGTGGGAGGGATCGTGGCGCACCCTGGCCTACCTGGACGAGCGCCTGCGTCGCGCGGAGCGTGGAGCCGCAGCGGGCCGCGGCTTCTACGTCTATGCGCAACATCGCTGGGAGCGCCAGCCGAGGGATCGCGACTCGGAGGTGGCGGGGGAGGTGGCCGACCTGGTCGCGCCGGTGGTGCTCGAAGGCGCGCGCCTGGCACGCGAGGGCGTGGCCACTGCTGAGGTCGTCGAGACGATCGCGCGCGACTGCATCGGCTGGCCGGAGGGGCCGTTGGCGATCGGCCGCCGGCTCGGCCGCGCGCCTCTCGGCGATGCCCTCGCCCGCCGTTACGAACACGACCCCGCCGAACGCTATCGCGACGACGGCTCCCTGAGCGACGTCCTCTGAGTCGCGGCCGTGCACGCGGCCGACCGGGCGGGACCACAAGGCTGATCCCGCCCGGCCTCCATGTCACGCGAGTCACGCTCCACGAGCGCGCATCAGAACAGCACCTGCGGGATCCCCGCGTGCACGATCACGTAGCGCAGGAAGAAACCGCCGACCAGCACCGCCAGCGCTTCGATCACCACCGCGTTCCGCTGCAGCGTGAACGAGCGGAAGCCCGCGCCCAGCGCCATCAGCAGCAATGGCAAGACCAGCCCGACCAGCACGATCCCGATCCAGAACGCGGCCGCGAGCGACCCGGTGGTGAGCATGTCGTACGAGAGCCGGCCCGCCGCAGATCCCTCCGCCGTGAAGAACAGGAACAGCGTCAGGACGAGCAGCTCGCTCACGACGACCGCAAGGTGGATGCTGCGGAACCCTTCCGCCGTCCGCAACACCCGTGGGTCGATCAGCACCGCCGGCAGTACGGTGGCGGCGACCCCGGTCGACACCGCAGAGATGACGAACAGCACCGGAAGCAGCCCATTGTTCCACAGGGGGATGGCCTTGAGCACTGCCAGCAGCACCCCGGTGTAGAGCGCCACACCGATGGCCAGCGTCACTCCCACGACGTGCAGCCAGCGCTGGCGCTCGGTCCATTGCGCCGGGGCGAAAGCATGCACCAACGCAACCGGGACGAACATGGTGAGCAGCCAGGTACCCCAGGTCATCACTGAGTGCAGGTCAGTGTAGAGCCAGAGAATGCGCCAGGGATGGGTCTTGCCCGCTCCCAGGTCAAAGACGAGCAGAACGGTGCCGACCGCGACCAGCGGGCCGCTCAGCCAGCGGCCCACGCGTACCACCGCGGAGGAGTCCGGATACCGCTCGGCCCAGCGGGCGGTAAGATATGCGCCCGCTCCCATTCCTCCGAGGAACAGGTAGAGGATCACCGGAAGTCCCCAGACAGTTTGAGCCATTTCCTCCTCCTAGCTCGCGTAGAAGATACTTGGGTCCGTGCCCAGGTCGGCCCGGACCGCCATCGCCTTGAGGTCTCTGCGCGCGCGGTTGACCTCGCTGTTCGGATCGTCGAGGTCACCGAAGGTTCGCGCGTGACCGATGCACTGACTGACGCAGGCGGGCTGCTGCCCCTGCTTCACCAGGGGAAGGCAGAAGATGCACTTCGCCACGACGCCGGTCTTCTCTTCGAACACCCGTGCCTGATAGGGGCAGGCCACCTGGCAGTAGCGACAGCCGACGCAGCGTCCCGCGTCCACCAGCACGACGCCGGTCTTGGAATCCTTGTGCGTGGCGCCGGTGGGGCACACGGCAGCGCAGGGAGGATTCCCGCACTGCATGCATTGCACCGGCGCCGTGATGCGCCGCACGGAGGGGAAGCTGCCCACGCTGGTGCTGCGCAGCTCGACCCAGCGCTCGTCCGGCGGAAGCTGATTCACGGCTTGACAGGCGACGGTGCATCCTCGGCACTGCGCACATACCCTGAGATCGATGACCATTCCGTAGCGGGCCATCACATCACCTCGCCTTCTGCACCGTGACGATGGTTTCGCATTGCGCTGCCGCGCCCGAGAACGGCGCCGAGCGAATCGGCACGAGCGCCGCGTCGGACGCCCCCTTCCCATAGTTCAGTCGCTGTGTCGGCGAGACGCAGCCGAATCCGTGCGCGAGGAAGACCGCTTCCGGAACGATCTCCTGCGTGACACGAGCTTTCACGCGCTGACTCGCGACCTCCGACTTGACCTCGACAAGGTCGCCATCGCGGACGCCCAGCGCTTTCGCCCGGTCCGGATGAATCCAGAGGCGGTTCTCCGGCATCAGCGCATGGAGATAGGAATTGTTCTGAGTCGTGGTGTGGGTATGCACCGACACATGCCCCTGGATCAGCCGGAACTGCCCTGGGCCCGGTGCCACCAGCGGCGGCTCCCAGACGGGAACGGCCGGCCCACCGGCCTTCGCCAGCGCGGAGGAGGCGAGCTCAACCTTCTTCGACGCCGTCGGCAACGGGAACGCGGGCTTGGGTGGACTTGGCTTGAACTCCCGCTCCCCTGCGCGCAGGTCCGCCTGCGTCAGTCCGAGCGGCTCCAGCAGGGCATTGTTGTAGTCCTCGATCGTGAAGCTGAAGTACTGGGGGAAGCCGCATGCGGCGGCGAGCCGCCGGATGATCTCGTCCTCGCCCAGGGTGTCGTACAGCGGCGGCACTGCCGGCTGCGCCAGGGCCAGCTTGTTACCCCGGCTTTCCACGGTGCCGAATCGTTCGAGGTAGGTCGACTCGGGCAGCACGTAGTGCGCGGTGTTCCACGCCGTGTCGCTCATCTGATGGTCGATCACGACCACCAGGTCGAGCTTCTTGAACGCGGCGACAAGCCGGTCTCCGTCCGGGTACGCGCGCACCGGATTGGTGTGGCAGGCGATCACCGCGTGGATCGGGTACGGCTCGCCCGAGGCGATGACCTTCGGGATCTCTTGGCAGCGGCCCAGGCCCTTGGCCAGCGGCCACTCCGAACCGCCCGCACCGTCCCAGCGGGAAAGCTTGCTGGCCGCTGGCGCCGGTTTGAAGATCTTGGCCGGGGACAACGGAGACGCGGGCGGCACGGTCAGTCCGCCCTTCTTCCCCAGGTTCCCCAGCAGCGCGTTCAGGCAGGCGGTCGCCCGGGAAAGGCCCACGCTGTTCCAGTACATGCCGCCCTGGGGACCGTGCCACCCCGGCTCGATCACGGCGGCAGGGGCGGCGGCCGCCAGTCCTTTCGCCAGCCGCTCGATCGTCTTCGCGTCGACTCCGGTGATCCCCTGCGCCCACTGCGGGGTATACTGCGCGACCCCCTGCTCCAACTGGTCCAGCCCCACGGTCTGCTCGGCCAACGCCGACGCGTCGTAGAGCTTGTCGCGCAGGATCACGTGGATCATCGCCAGCGCCAGCGCCAGATCGGTGCCTGGGCGGATGGCCAGCCACTCGTCCGCGATGCTGGCGAAGTCGCTGAGCCGCGGGTCGATCACCACGATGCGAGCCCCCGCCATGCGCGCCGCCATCAGCGCCTGTACCTGCGGGTTGCTGATCCCGTCGATGATGCTGCGACCGAACGAGACGTAGTAGCGCGTGTTGGCGTAGTCCGCCGCCGGAACCAGACCGTACGTCGTCGCGAAACCGACCACCCGCGACGAGTAACAGGTGGGAGCATGGCCCGTCCAGTTGGGCGAGCCGAACGCGTCCATGAAGCGCTGCTCCCATCCGGCGAGCTGCTCCGGATGTGTCAGCCAGACCAGCGACTCCGGCCCGTGTTTCTCCTTGATCTCGTTCAGCTTCTTACCGATCTCCTGGAACGCCTGCTCCCACGAGACCGGGACGAACTTGCCCGAGGCATCGCGCCGCATCGGCTGCCGCACCCGGTCCGGGTCGTAGAGCATGCCCATGCCCGCCTGCCCGCGAGCGCACAGCCGCCCTTGGCTGAGCGGGTCATCGGGGTTGCCGGTGATGCGGGTCACCTTGCCATCGACCACGTGGGCAAGGATCCCGCAGCGTATCGCGCACATCTGGCACAGGGATGGAACGAGCGTCTCCTTCGGGCTTGCCGCCGCGGCTGGGGATGCCGTCCCAACGAGGGACGCGGTTCGCTCGACCTCGCCGAGCGCTCCGCCGACTCCAGCGACGGCGATCGCGGTGCTCGCGGCGCCGATGAACCTGCGGCGTGTGAGCCGTCCTTCGCGTATCGCCTTCACATCGTGTCCTCCTTCTCGTGCCCCACACGCAAAATGGCGGACGGCCCTCCTCGGGGCTGTCCGCCACCTTTGCGGAAGGCCCCGGCAGGGCCCTCCTCCCGCTTGTGATTTAAGCCACAATCGCCCCTGTGTCAAGTGGCATGGGAAATTTCCCTGCCCGGTTCACAGTGCCCTTGGCCTGAGTAGTCTATTATGTTCCCTCTACTTGCCTCGCAGTGCGCGCAGGTCGTGACGCAGGATCTACCGCACGTGGCGGCCGAAGACGCGCGGGGAGACGACCGCCGGGGACGTTCGCTCTTGGCGATCCAAACAGCGGGTCGCAGGCCCCGGGCTCGCCAGCATGCCATGCACCGCAGCGCCGCTCTCCGATCGTCGCCGAAAGCCAAGCCGGGGAGCCTCGGCCCCCCCCCCCCGCGATTCAAATCGCCGCCATTGACTTGGCGCCGCCGCGCAGGCGGCCGTGGTGGCACGACAAGCCTGCTCCAGCACGGCCGCGGGGCTCAGCGCCCCTTGAAGTTCGCTGTTCGCTTCTCCACGAAGGCCTGCCTTCCCTCGGCGAAGTCCTCTGTCAGCAGGCAGAGAGTCTGTGCAAGCTGCTCATGCTCCAACTGGCCGCGCCAGTCCCGGTCGAGGCTCCCTTGCAGAGCCCGCTTGGTGAACCCGAGACCCACGGGCGGCCGTGTGCGCAACCGCGCAACGATGGACTGGGTGGCGGCGTCCAGGGCCTCACGGGGGACGACGCGATTCACCAGGCCGATCCGTTGTGCTTCCTGGGCATCGATGGACTCCCCGAGCATGAGCAGCTCGCAGGCGCGCCCGTAGCCGATCAAGCGCGGGAGCAGGTAGGTGGCGGCCATGTCAGCGCCGCTGAGCCCCAGGTTGACGAACGGCAAAGAGAAGCTCGCGTTGTCGGAGGCCACACGAAGGTCAGCACCAAGGGCCAAACAGCAGCCACCGCCGTGCGCGGGGCCGTTGACTCTGGCCACCACCGGCTGGCTCAGGGCGCGCATCGTCTCAACCGCCTTCAGGTAGAGGCCCACCATCTCGTAACCGACCAGGGGCGTCACCGGGTCAGGGAGTTCCTTGATGTCTGCTCCCGCGCAGAAGACGTCACCCGTCGCGGTCAGGACCGTAACCCTCACCTGGCGGTCATTCCCCGCCTGGTCGAGGGCGTCGATGATCTCGCGCATGCCCGCCATGGACATCGCGTTGAAGTGTCGGGGGCGATCGAGGGTGATGGTGGCTACGCCGTCGCCGGTGGCATACGTAATGTGTTCGAACAAGCTGGGCACCCGCGGGTCACGCCCCTCTCCGACGCCGGGTCGGCGTCATCTGCCAAACGTCTCGAGAATAAGCTCGTAGTTCTTCCGGTAGTCCGGGAAATCGAGCCCGCCGTACGGGGCCGGGGCAAGCAGGATCACGTGGTCGGCCAACGGTGAGAGCTCCTGCCACTGCCGACGGACCTGGTCAGGGGTCCCGACCAGGGCCAGCACCTCGCGCCACATGCGCTCGCTGATGGCGGCCGTCAGCTTCGCCTGATCCGGCGGGCGGAACGCGTCGACGATCGCGGCCTTCTCCTCCTGCCAGCCGTGGTGGTCCAAGATGGAGTGGAAAGGCCGCGCCACCAAGTAGAAGGAGAGCCAACGGGCGGCTTCCCGCCGCGCCCGTTCCTCGTCGCGGTCCACTACGGTGACGACGAGGAGCGCCCGCTGTACATCCCCCGGCTGCCTGCCCGCTTTCCTGATGCCTTCTTGCAGGGCTGGCAGCACCACCTCACGGTAGTAGCCCCGCGTGTAGCTGGGATGGCCCAGGAGCCCGTCGCCGATTTGGCCAACCACGCCCAGCATGTACGGATTGGTGGCCCCGACGTACACGGGGACCTGGGGTCGGGCTTGGTTGTGACGCACGAAGTTCGGAATCGACAGCTTGTGAAATCGGCCTTCGAAGCGGAAGGGTCCTCCCGTGTGGCCCCACAGCCCCCGGGCGATGGCGACCACCTCCTTCAGCTTGGGGCCCGGGTGTTCGAAGGGGACGCCATACCAGTCCTCGTTCTGCGCGCGCGTACCGGGCCCCAGACCGAGCAGAAGTCGCCCGCCGCTGATCTCGTCCACGTCCGCGCTCGCCATGGCGAGTTGGGTGGGCGAGCGGATGAAGGCGTAGCAGATGGCGGAGCCAATCATTATGCGACGGGTGGAGAGGGCCATCGCGGCGAGGTTCGTGAACACGTTGCGGCTGAAGTACTCGCCCGCCCATACCGAGTCGAAGCCAGCAGCCTCGGCGCGAACGGCGAGCCATCGAACATCCTCCAGAGAGGGAGGGCCTGACAGAATGCCGATCTTCGCACTCATCGATCGTCTCCGCCGCCCCACCGGCAGCCACTACCGCGATGTGCCGCCCGCACCCGCCCCACAGGTTATCGGCCTCACTTCGCGGTCCCCTCTGCCTGCAGCTTGCGGGTGGCCAGTCCCTCGAAGAACGCGTCGACGCGGTTCCTGAGCTGCGCCTCCGAGACCACCCGCCGGTCCATGTGGTCCGACTCGATGTACAGGGTCATAAGGTCGGCCCGCTGCATGACGGTCTGGCGCGCGTCGGCCATGCCGGCGGAGAAGGTGCGGCAGCTCTTGATGGGGTGGAAGACGATCCCGTCCACCTGGTACTCCCGCGCTTGCTCCACCGCCGGCTCGTCGAGGAAGAATATCTCGCCCATGGCCGCAGCGTTCGTTCGCAGCAGGCCGTCGGCCAGGCTCTCGATCGGCCGATCGAGGTCGTAGCGGAAGTCGAAGCACCAACCGCCCGAGGCCAACCGCATGTAAGCGGATGTGACGAACACCCCACCGTGTTGGGCGAAGAGCCCGAAGAACCGCCGGTAGATCGGGTAACAGGGCACGCCTATGAAGATCAGTCGGTACTTCTCCTCGGGCAGCGTGCCGATGCCGTTGGCAACCTTGTACTCCAGCTCCTCGACCGCCCTTTGGAAGTAGGCGCTGCCCTCGGGCGTGCCTCGCAGCACGTTGGCCACGCCCAGATAAGCAGTCCCCTCCACCAGCGCCCCGAACGGGGCGGGCACATGGCGGTTCAGCTCCAGGATCCGCCGATAGGAGCTCGCCATCAGGTTGCTGTGGTGCATCGCTTCCCGCAGCTTGTCGATGTCGAACTTCCTGCCCGTGACCTCCTCGCACAGCGCGATGAGCTCGCGAATCTGCTGCTCCAGGTAGCGGCGGTCGGCCTCGGTATCGCGCGAGCCCGCGGCCGCTGGGTCGCCCCGGGCTCCCGGTATATCCAGAACGAAGACCGGAGTATGGTACAGGCGTTCCCAGATCTCGGCCCACTTGATGAACGTATTGCAGAAGTTCGACGCCACCCCAAGGCTGGGGCGTGGAATCCGCCCCATGGGATGCTGACCATCCCGAAGCTGAATCCCCACATCCGCCTTCACGTAGCCACAGATGTCGGGCGAGCAGCCCCAGTCCTCCGCCACGTCGATGTACTCGTGCGCCACGCGCCGCACCGCCGTCTGCAGCGAGTACACCTCCGGAAACGCCACCGGCATGTCGAACGCTCGCAGCACTTCGATCAGGTTGCCCCCCACGAACACGTACGCGGTGGGCTCGCCCCGCTCCTGCGCCTGGGTCAGCCGCTCGAACCACTGCCGGATCAGGACCCCGCTTTCCCTGACGCCCCGGCCGACGAGATCGGCCGGCTGCGCTTGAACCTGCATCTCCCCCTCCCCTTCTCGGCCCGCTCGACGGACAGAATCTCCCTGGCGAACGCCCGCGACCACCGGCACCGGCTCGGCCGTGGCGAACCGGAGTACGCCTGGGTCGCGGCCGTTCGCTAACCGTACGCCGCTCGTCCAACCTAGCCCAGTCCTCCTCCGTGGCAATGATGAAGCTGCATCATCCTTGTCGCCTCCGCAGTCCTCTACCCTGCCGGGTACGTGTGGGAGACCAGGGGCACGTGGGAGGAGAGACGACCACGCATGAACGACGAGGCCGAGCCTGTCGCCGTTGCCACCGCCACCGCCACCGCCCAGAGCTGGCGGGCCGCCAGGTATTGGGACGCGCACTGGCAGCGCATGGACCGAGCGCGTCTCGATGCGCTGCACCTGCGCCGCATCCGTCAGATCATGGAGTACGCCTACGCGCGAGTTCCGTTCTACCGCCGCCTCTACGACCGTGCAGGAGTAAAGCCCGAGGACGTCAAGACCTGGGACGACTTCTACCACCGCGTGCCGTTCACCGACAAGCCCGACGTGATGGCCGACCAACCGGCGGAAGGATTACAGTTCGGCTTCGAGTCGATCTCGCGTGCGATGCGCTCGCTGTGCTACCGCACGTCCGGTACCACCGGCGTCCCGCTGAACGAGGTCTTCAGCAGCTACGACAGCCTGGCCATTGCCCAGCAGGTATGGGCATACGGATGGTGGGACGCAGGCATGCGGCCCGGCGACTCGATCTACTTTGCCTTCAACTTCGGCACCTACGTCGGCTTCTGGACCGCGCTGTTCGCGGCGGAACGCATGGGGCTGATGATCATTCCCGCTGGTGGTCTCGACACCAAGGCGCGTGTCAGGCAGATCTTGGAGCTGCGCCCCGACGCGGTGATCGCCACCCCGACCTACCTCTTGCACATGGCGGAAGTAGCCCGCGCCGAGCGACTGGACCTCGCCGCGGCCGGCGTCCGCTTTCTGACCATGGCGGGGGAGGTCGGCCCGAGCGTTCCGGCGGTGCGCGAGGCGCTCCGCGCGGGTTGGGGTCGCCCGCGCATCTGCGACATGTACGGGATCAGCGAGCCACTCTTCGCCGCCTGTGAGTGCGCGGCGGTCGACCAGGGAAAGGCGAACGGCACGCACGTCCTCGAGCGGTACGCCCATTCCTACGTTGTCGACCCCGGGTCGCTGGCGCCCGTCGCGGATGAAGCGCAGGTCGGAGAGCACATCGTGACCTCGTTCCGCCTCGCTCAGCCGCTGATCAAGTACCGGACCCACGACCTCGTCCGTCTCCAGCGAAACCCTGACCACGGCTGTGGCTGGACCCTCGCCTTCTTCGATGGCGGCGTCCTCGGTCGCACCGACCAGATGGTCACCATCCGCGGCGTCAACGTCTACACCACCGCTGTCCAGAGCATCCTCGGCGGACAAGCGGGCGCGTCACCGTACTACGAGCTGCACATCACCCGCGACAGCGGACTCGACGCCATCAGCATCCGCGTAGAGGCACAACCCGACGTTCCGCACACCGAGCACGGGCCGCTGCGCCAACGGCTCGCGCACGAGCTGCGCTACCGCGTCGGTGTGTCGTTCGGCGTTGAGGTGCTGCCTCCCGGCGCGCTGCCTCGCTACGAGCTCAAGTCGCGCCGCGTGTTCGACCACCGAGGGGAGGCTGAGGGATGAATCAACCGGAGTTCAGGTCCGAGATCGCTCTGCTGCGGCAACGCATCGACGAGCTCTACCGTGAGGCGCTGACGCCTGCGATCGCCAGCTACCTCAGGCTGATGGCAGAGGCGGCGCTGGTGGTCGAGGGCTCCGTCAGCCCGGAAGAAGCGCCCCTGTGGCCGAGCGAATACGGGCTCTCGGGATCGGCGCGATCACATGCCGGGGAAGGCTAACGATACGGCATGCGGCCGCACCCGCTGACCTCACCGGCGATCGTCGCCCCATGATCTCCGGGAGGTCGCTGCAGATTTCCGGCCCAAGAGACGTCGCACAGGGGCGGCTCGAACACGAGGCCCATCGCAGGCGTGGCAGACCTGCAGCGGCTGGGGCTGGCGGAGAGCGGAGGAGCTGACCATGGACCTTGGGACCATGTTCGATTTCGTGGTGGAGCGCACGCCGGACCGACTCGCCATCGTGGACGGCGACCAGCGGCTCACGTACGCGGAGTGGCGCCGCCGGGTGGACCGGCTGGCCAACGGGCTGCGTGCGCGGGGCGTGCGGCCGGGGGACCGCGTGCTCATCGGCCTGCGGACCGGCGAACCGCATGCCACGCTGTTCCTGGCGCTGCAGAAGCTCGGCGCCGTGGCGGTTCCGTTCAACCCACGGCTGAAAGAAGGTGGCGTCGCCTACCATATCCAGGACGCCGAGCCGTGCGCAGTCGTCTTCGAGCCGCTGACGTGCGAGACGGTGCTGGCCGCCACACGTGGCGCGCCTGTCCCCCTGCGGCTGTTCGACGGCGGCCGGCCGCCCGCCGGCGTCGTCAGCCTTGCGCAGCTCGTCGAGGATAGCCCTGACACCGACCCGGGGGTGACGGTGGACGACTCCGCGCTCTCCGTCATCCTCTACACGTCCGGTACCACCGGGCAGCCGAAGGGCGTGCCCATCACCCACCGCACGGGCCTGGCCCGGATGTTCACCGTGATGCTGGCCCATGGCCTGCGCCACGGCGAAGGAGATCGGTTCGTGGGCGCCATGCCGCTCTACCACACCATCGGACTGCACGGCGTCCTGCTGCCCAGCCTGTACCTGAACGCCACGTACTACGCCGTGCGCGACTTCGTGCCGTCGTCCGTGCTGGACCTCATCGAGCGGGAACACCTCACGTTCCTGTTCGCCTCGCCAACCCACTTCCACATGCTGCTGTCGCAACCGGACTTCACCGCGCGCGACGTCCGCAGCGTGCGCGACCTGGTGTATGCGGGCGCGCCCATGGCGCGCGAGCTGCTGCAAAGAGTTGTGGCGCAAATGACCGCCAACCTGACACATATCTACGGCAACACCGAGGCGTACGTCGGCTTCTACTTCCGTAACGCCGGCCGCAAACCCGGTGCGCTCCGCATGGGGGTCCAGAGCCGCACACGGATCGTGCGCCTCGGAGGCGGACCCGAGGACCTGGTGGAGCCGGGGCGGGAGGGTGAGCTCATCGCCGACATCCGCGCGGACGAGGCCTTCGCCGGGTACTGGCACAAACCGCAGGAGACCGCGCGCGCGGTGCGGGACGGTTGGTACTTTACCGGCGACGTCGCCTACCAGGACGCCGAGGGGGACCTGTTCATCACGGGCCGCGTCGACGACATGATCATCAGCGGCGGGGAGAACATCCACCCGGCGGAGGTGGAGGACGTGCTGCTCGCACACCCCAAGGTCCGCGACGCGGCGGTCGTGGGTCTGCCCCACGAGCGATGGGGGCAGGTGGTAGTCGCCTGCGTCGCGCGCGCCGACGCGTCGCTGGACGAGGCGGAGGTCGACCGGCACTGTCTGCAGAGCCGCCTCCTGCCCGACTTCAAACGGCCACGGCAAGTGTTCTTCATCGAGGAGATCCCGCGCAACGCCAGCGGGAAGGTCCTCCGCTTCCAGGTGCGCGAGTGGCTGGCTCAGCACACCCCCACCGAGGCCTGACCAGAAGCGCAGTTCCAAGCGTCGGAGCCGGAGAGGGCCTCGACGCCCAGGCACCAGCCAACCGTGCCACACCGGCTCCCTGGCCCGCGCCGCGCCGACGCGCCGAGAGGGGCCGCGCTACAGCCAGCGGCGGAGCCAGTACTGCTCGAAGGCGATCTTCCCCGCATGCCACGCGCGACTGGGGCGGTACATGGCCACCCGTGGTGCGGGCGAGGCGAAGAAGTCGCCCCGAGCGAGTCCCGACTTCCCTCCGCCGGTCTCGAGGAAGCACGTCCCGTGGCCGTCAAACTCCGCCTCGCCCACGCCACCGCGGATGCGCCGGGCGATGTTCTCCGCGACGACCTCAGCCTCGCCGTGGGCGAAGACACCGGCCTTGGGGAGCATCATGCCGTTCTCCAGCGGTATGGCGGTCGCGTCGCCGAGGGCGTAGACGTTCTCCGCTCCGGTCCGCAGCGTCCCCCGATCCACGCGGATCCAGCCGCCCGGGCCGGCCAGCGTCGTGGAGGACAGAGCCTCCGGCGGCCGATGCGGCGGGATGACGATCGCCAGGTCGTACGGCACCGACTCCCCGTCGATGACCAGCGCCTTCTCCTCCACCCGTTCGAGCTGTGTCCGCGGGTGAAAGCCAATCGACCGGGCCGCCAGCTCGGCCGCGACGCTGTAGCCGGGGTACGCGCCCGCGACGGGCAGCGGCAGCGGCTCCGGAGTGTAAACCTCCACCTGTGAGGCGCCGCCCAGGCCGCGCCGGCGCAGGAACCCGTCGACCAGCATCGCCGTCTCGTACGGCGCGGCCGGGCACTTGTACGGCAGTGCCGAGATCGCCACCACCACACGGCCGCCCGAGAACCGCGCCAGCGCGTCGCGCAGCCGCTCGGCCGAGCCCAGGTCGTAGGGATGGTGAGCGTACTCGGCCAGGCCCGCCATGCGCTCGGGCGCCAGCTCGGCGCCGAGGGCGATCACCAGGTAGTCGTAGCCGATCTCCCCGCGGTCCGTGCGCACCTTGCTCTGCTCCGCGTCGACCCCGGTGACGCCCGCTTGGATGACCTCCACCCCCCGGCGCCGCAACGCCGCGTAGTCCCGCGAGATCGTCCCCACCTTGCGCTGCCCAACCATCAGCCAGAGGAGCGACGGCGCGAAGGTGAAACGCGGCGACCGCTCGATGAGCGCCACGTGCGCCGTGCCGCCGAGCTTCTGCTTGAGGCGGGTCGAGACGACCTGTCCGCCGATTCCTCCACCGAGAGCGACGACCGTGGGGAGCTTGTGACCGACCATCTCGCCTTCCCTCATGGCACCGAGGCGTCAACCGGGGCGCGGCGGCTCACCCGTCGCCGCCACACACGTCGATTGGGCGCACGTATTCTACCAGGCCGCCATAGCCGGAAGGCATGCGCAGTGAAACGAACCAAGGTGCACGAAAGAATAGACGGGGGCAGGTTCCCCTGCCCCCTGGTGCAGCCGGCTCGGGGCTACTCGACGCCCTGGAAGTCGTGCTGCACGTCGACGCCGTCCTGGTCGGCATGGCCGCCCGGGCCGTCAGTCTCCACCTTCCCGATGCCCTTGACCTCGCCGTTTTCGGGCTCGGCCTGCTGCGGGACAGCCGGAGGCTGGGCGGTCTGCGTGGCCGCCGGCGGCTGGGTCGGCTGGCTGGTTTGGGCGTGGACCGCGACGCCACCGCCCACCGCAGCGGCTAGCAGGGCCAGGCTCGCGCCGCCGGCCAGCAGCTTCGCCTTCAGCGTAGTCAGCATGCTCCTGTCCTCCTTTCCGTCAGTCTGCCGGGACATCGCGGCGTCCCTCTCTCCCACCGTAGGGCCGGCGGATGAAGCGGCGATGAAGCCAGCTCGAAGTATCGCCAGGTCGGTAGGCACGCTCGCTCAGTGCGGGAGCGGCAGGCGGACGGTGAAGGTGCTGCCCCGCCCCGGCGCGCTCGCCACCGCGATGGAGCCACCGTGCGCCTCGGCGATCCAGCGGCAAATGCTGAGCCCGAGCCCCGCCCCGCCCTCGGCCCGGCTGCGCGCCTTGTCCGCCCGATAGAACCGGTCGAAGATGCGCCCCAGGTGCTCCGCCGCGATGCCCGCTCCGGTGTCGCGCACCCACAGCTCGGCGCACCCGTCGTCCAGTCCCCAGCCTGCGACCACGCGACCGCCAGCCTCGGTGTGCTTGAGAGCGTTGTCCAGCAGGTTGAGCAGGAGGTGGAGGAGCAGGTCCTCGTCGGCCCGCAGCGTCACCGGCGGACCGGGAGCGACGATCAGCTCGACCCGCCGCCCCTCGCCGGCCGGCCGCACCTGCTCGACGCCGGCGGCCACCAGCCCCGCCAGGTTAACGGGCTCGGACGCGATGGGGATCTGCCCGGCGTCGGCGCGGGCCAGCGTGAGAAGGCTCCCGACCAGCCGGATGAGGCGATCCACCTCTTCGTTCACATTCCGCAGCACTTCGCGGTACGCGTCCAGGCGCCGCGGCCTGGCGAGCGCGACCTCCACCTGGCCCTTGATGGCGGTCAGCGGCGTCCTCAGCTCGTGCGAGGCGTCGGCGGTGAACTGGCGCTGCCGTCGAAACGCGTCGTCCAGGCGGGCGATCATCTCGTCGAAGGTGCGGGCGAGCCGTCCCACCTCGTCGTCCGGCAGCCGCAGGTCGAGCCGCTGGCTCAGGTCCTCGGCCGAGATTCGCCGCGCCACCCGCGTCACCTTGTCAATCGGCGCCAGCGCACGTTCCGCCAGGAATATGCCGCCCAGGCTTGCCAGCAGCAATGTCACCGGACCGGCGACGGCGAAGATCACAAGCAGCGAGCGCAGCGTCCCCGGCACCTCATCCCGCAAGCCGACCTCCAGCACCCCGAAGACCCGGCTGTTGCGCTGGATGGGAACCGTCCGTGTGCGCAGCGTCTCGCCGCCCGCGCTCACCGAGCGGGTGGTCGGCCGGCCGGCCAGGGCTGCCTGCACCGCGCGCGGGTCGATCGGGATGTCGCCCATCGCCGTGCTGTCGTCGAACGTGACGGCGCCCGTCGTGTCGAACAGGCGCACGAAATGCTCGCCGACGTTGGGGTCAAAGGCCGAGATCGTGCCGGAAAGCGTGGGCCGACCGTTCTCGTACTCGATGACCTCGAGCACGGTGGTTGCGCGACTGCGCAGCGAGGTGTCGAGGCTGACATAGAGCTGCTGGCGTAGCGCCAGGTAGATGCCGCCGCTGAAGGCAGCCAGGATCGCGGCCAGCAGGAGCACGTACCAGAGGGTGAGCCGCAGGCGGACGGAGCGGAAGCCCGGCACGGCCTACTCCGGCTGCCGGTCTGAGAGCAGGTACCCGGCGCCCCGGACGGTGTGGATCAGCCTGGCCGCGAAGGGATCGTCGATCTTGCGACGCAGGTTGCGCACGTGCACGTCGATGACATTGCTGGAGCTGTCGAAATCGTAGTTCCAGACATGCTCGGCGATCATCGTCCGCGTCAGCACCTGGTTCGGATGCCGCAGCAGGTACTCGAGCAGGGAGAACTCCTTGCTCGTCAGCGCGATCGACTGGCCCTGGCGCGACACCTGCCTGCTCGCGGTGTCCAGCACCAGGTCGCCCACCCGCAGATGCGTCCCCAGCACCGAACGCTCCCTGCGGGCGAGCGCGCGCAGGCGGGCGAGCAGCTCGGCGAAGGCGAACGGCTTGACGAGATAGTCGTCGGCGCCGCTGTCCAACCCGCGCACGCGGTCCTCAATGGCGTCGCGGGCGGTGAGCATCAGGACCGGGACGTGCGATCCCCGGCGGCGCAGCTCGCGGCAGACATCGAGGCCGTCACGCCCCGGCAGCAGCACATCGAGCACGATGATGTCGAGCTCGGCCACCGCGGCCCAGTCCAGGGCCTCCTCGCCGTCGCAGGCCACGTCCACCGCGTAGCCGTTCTCGGACAGCCCCTTGCGGATGAAATCCGCGATTCGCTTCTCGTCCTCCACCAGGAGAATGCGCATCGTCCCGCCGCGGCTCGTGTGGATCTTCTCAAGAATGAGCATAGCGCGAGACGATTAAGCTCAGATGAAGCGCGCCGCATGACGTTTCACCGTGGGCCGGACACATCGGCCGCGCTTCGGCTAGGCTCTGGGCAGGCAGGCGAGGGAGGCACGACATGTTCCGCTCGATCGACGCGTTTCTCAGCTACTTCGACGGTGTCCAGCGGCGCGCCCTGCGCGACATCGGCGCGCTGCCGCCCGAGGCCGACGGCTGGCGCCCTCCCGCGGGCGCGGGCGAGAAGGCGTGGCCGGTCAACACCATCGTCGGACATATCGCCGGGGCCCGGCTCTACTTCGTCAGCGCCTACCGCGGCGAGGGCTGGATCTCCCCCGCCGCGCCGGACGTGTCGTCGCGCGACCGCTGGCTGCCGGCGCTCCAGGACAGCTACGAGCGGCTCCGCGGCGCGCTCGCCGGCACGCCGGACGCATGGCTGGAGCGCAAGATCCCGTTGATCGATTCGGACGGCAGCATCTCCGGGTGGCGCATCCTGCTGCTCATGGCCGAGCACGACATCCACCACCGCAGTCAGCTCGACACCTACGCCGGGCTCAACGGCTGGGACCCGCCGCAGATCTACGACCGCGCGTGGGAGCAGGTGGAGGCGAAGCAGCCGGAGCAGCGCGCCAGATACGGCCGCGCCTGACGCGGCTCTGCACCGCCCCACATCCGCGCCCTCTGCCGATTCCGTCCCCGGTCCGTGGGCAGGTCAGCCCAGTCGGTCACGCAGCTCGTCCACCTGCTGCCGCACGGCGTCGGCGTCGGCGGCACCGGGGGAGGCGGCAAGGTACGCTTCCAGGTCCGCCAGCGCGCCGGCCGTGTCTCCGAGCCGGTAGCGCAGGACGCCGCGCTCGCGCAACTGCTCCGGATCGCCCGGGCGGAGCACGAGTAGCTGGTCGACCACCGTCCGCGCGCGGCCGAGGTCGTGCTGGCGCAGGTAGATCGACTTCAGGTTGTTCAGCATGCGGGCCAGGATCTCGCGGGTGCCGACCCGCGCCAGGTGGTCCACACGGAATGCCGTGGGGTGGCCGGTCGCACGCCCGAACAGCTCGCGGCAGTCGTCCATCGCCAGGATGATGCCGCGGTGGAACGGGTCGATGATGATCTCCTCGCCCGGCGCGCGATAGCGAACCAGAAAATGGCCCGGCATGCCCACCCCGCTGACCGGCATCCCCAACCGCCAGCCCACCTCCAGATAGACGACGGACAGCGTGATCGGTATCCCGAGGCGACGGTCGAGCACCTCGTTCAGGTAGCTGTTCCGCGGGTCGTAGTAACCGCCCTCGTTGCCACGGAAGCGCTGGTCGTCGAACAGGAATTCGGAGAGCGCGTTCACCGCTCCGAACGGGCCGTCCTCTTCCCGGACGCGGCCGCCGGCCTCGATCGCCAGCCGGTCCAACAGATCCAGGTAGCGCGCATCGTCCAGGTCGGGATACTCCACTCCCGCGATGAGCAACGCCCCCTGCGCGAGGTCGATCTCATCGTCCGGCCGGGCGACCAATCGGGCGAGGCGACGCAGCGTGTTCTCCATCACGACGAGGGTAGCAGCCCGCCGTCGACACGACGCCATCGCTGGTCCGCGCACTCCCGCGACTTCGCTCACCGGCTCGGGCGCGCTGACCGACGCGGCCGGCCGTCGTTCCGCGCAAGGACGCCAGGCGACTCGGACTCACCGTGCCACCGCCAGGCCCGCCGCCCAGCGATCGTCGGCTGCGGAGACCGGGGCCGCGCCAGCCGCCGTGGCAGTACGGCGCCTTGTGCACGAAGCAGGCCGACCCGTTGCTGCCGTACCAGTGGATCTCCCCGACCTGGAAGTTCTGCTGCACGTGACTCCCGTTCCAGAACTCGTCGCTCGTCGGGTAGCCCAGGTCGCCGACGACCCGCGGACAGCGCACCCCGTTCACCGTGTCGCCGATGTAGACGCGCCAGATGGCGCCGTGCAGGCGGTACAAGGTGGCGGTCTCGGAGTCGGAGTGCATCAGCGCGCCCTGGTCCCAGTAGGCGTCCGACCCGATGAAGTTCTGGGCGTCGCCGCGGACGTCGGGGTGACCGACGCGGCCGGGGCGGGGAGTGACGACCGACGTCCCGATGGCCGCCGGCGTGCCGCTCGCCGCCGGCTGCACGCCGCGGCTGCCGTCTGCACCGGACGCGGCGACCAGCAGCACGAGGACCGCTCCCAGGGCCACCGGACCCAGGGCGCGCTGGAATTGGGAGCGCTTCATGGTCGGCCTCCCAGTCGTTACTCCGCGCCCGCCCTTGATGCTGATCTTGCCCCCCGCCCCCCCAGGCCGGCGTCAAGCGGCCGCGGCTTGACGTCCGCACCGCTCTCGATCTGAACCTGAAGGGCGCGACCCGTGCCAGCGGGCCGACGCGCGGGAGGAGCGAGCGCGCCATGAGCACCCCGGAGTACACCGAGATCGTCTACGAGATCGAAGGCACCACCGCCGTCGTCACGCTGAACCGACCGGCCCGTCTCAACGCCTGGACCCCCACGATGGAGGCCGAGTATCGCGATGCGCTGGCCCGCGCCGACCGCGACCGCGGCGTCCGCGCGGTCATCCTGACCGGCGCCGGCCGAGGGTTCTGCGCTGGCGCGGACATGGGCAACCTCAACCGCATCGCCGACGCCGGCGAGATTCGCCGCGAGCGCCGCACGGTCGACTGGCCTCCGGCCGACCTCCCGGACGACTTCCGTCAGAACCACTCGTTTCCTCTGGCGCTGCGCAAGCCCTTGATCGCGGCGGTCAACGGGCCGGCCGTCGGCCTTGGCTTCATCCACACCCTCTACTGCGACATCCGCTTCGCGTCCGACCAGGCGCGCTTCGGCACGGCCTTCGCCTCGCTCGGGCTCGTCGCCGAGCACGGCATCTCGTGGCTGCTGCCGCGCATCGTCGGCATCAGCAACGCGCTCGACCTGCTCTTCTCCGCTCGCGTCATCGACGCCCGGGAGGCACTAAACGTGGGGCTGGTGAACCGGGTCATCCCCCACGACCAGCTCCTGGCGAGCGCCCGGGAACACGCGGAGAGCCTCGCCGGCCGCTCGTCGCCGCGGTCGATGGCGATCATGAAGCGCCAGGTCTACGAGGCGCTCAGCTCCACCCTGACGCGGGCGGCGCAGATCGGCGACGAGCAGATGGCGGCCAGCTTCCACGCTCCGGACTTCAAGGAAGGCCTGGCCGCCTTCGCGGAGAAACGTCCACCGCACTACCAGGGCGTCGGCGCCTGACCCCACGGTCGCCCGCCAGCCGTCGCCCTTGCCCGCGCGTCACCCCGTGCGCGCAGTTTGCCCGTCGCGCAGCGCAGGGCGCTACGCTTGTCGCGGCATGCTCTGCGGGAGGGACCTGTGATGGCGGACATGACGAAGAAGCAGCGCGTGCGCGCGGCGCTGGCCGGCCGACCGGTGGACCACGTCCCCGTGTCGCTGTGGGGGCACGACTTCCTGCGCGAATGGAGCCCGGCCGAGCTGGCCGAAGCCACGCTCGAGGCCTACCGGGCGTACGACTGGGACTTCATCAAGCTGAATCCGCGCGCCACCTATTTCGCGGAGGCCTGGGGCAACGCCTACGAGCGCCCGCGCGAGCAGCACCAGCCGCGACTCATCGCTGCCGCCGTCTCCAGCGCCGCGCAGTTCGCCGAGCTGCGGCCGGTCGACCCGGGCGACGGCGTGTTCGCCCAACACCTCGAGGCGCTGCGCCTGGTATTGCGGGCGGTGCGCGACGATGCGGACGTCGTCTTCACGATCTTCTCGCCGCTCGGCGTCGCGGCTGAGCTGGCGGGCGGCGTGCCGCGCTTCCTGGACGCCGCGCTCGAAGACCGTGCCGCCGTCCACGCCGGCCTGGCCGTCATCACGCGCTCGCTCGCTGACCTGGCGAGCGCGGCGCTGGGCGCGGGAGCGGCCGGCGTCTTCTTCGCGCCGCTGACCTGGGCGAGCCACGACACCTGCAGCACGGAGTTCTACCGCGAGCTCGGCCGTCCCTACGACCTCCAGGTGCTGCACCACGCGCGCGCCGCCGAATTCAACATCCTGCACGTCTGCCGCAACCACAACATGCTGCCCATGCTGCTCGACTATCCCGTGGCGGCCTTCAACTGGGCCGACCACGGCCCAGGAAACCTCTCGCTCGCCGAGGCGAAGGAGCGGACCAAGAAGGCGGTGATGGGCGGCGTCGACCAGGCGCGGCTCCATCTGATGAACCCGCGCGAGGCGCTGCAGCAGGCGCGCGAGGCGCTCGCCGTCGGAGCGGACCGCCTCTTCCTCACCGGCGGATGCGCCATCCGCCCGGAGACCCCCGCCGAGAACCGCCGCGCGCTCGTCGAGGCGGCTCGCGGCTGAGCGTCGGGCGTCGTCACCCGCCCGAGCGCGCCAGCTCCGCCAGGAAGCGCTGCGTCCGGTCGCGGGCCTCGCGGTCATCCGCGACGGAGAAGGGCGACGCGTCGAAGTCGGTCACGCCGACCTCGGCCAGGTGCTCGAGCTGGCGTGCGACCGCGGCCTCGTCGCCGATGATCGCCACGTCCTCCGGGCCGGCAGCCCCCTCGACGTCCATGGCGGCCCGGTAGGAGGGGAGCTGCCCGTACATCGCGAAGCTGCGCGCCGCTGACGCGCGGGCGGACTCGACCGCCTTCGTCACGCTCACGGGCAGCCCGGCCACGATCCGCGGCGCGGCCCGGCCGGCCTCACGCGCCGCCTGCGTGATCAGCGGCACGGCGCGCTGCTCGAGGTAGCGCGCTCCGCCCATCCACACGGCGGTGCCATCGGCCATCGCACCGGCGAGCCGCAGCATTTGCGGCCCGAGCGCCGCCACCAGCACCGGGGGCCGCGTCGCCTCCGGCAGCGAGAGCTGCATCGATACCCGATACTCCCGGCCGCGGAAGCTCACCGGCTGGCCGCTGAACAGCCCGTCGAGCACGGCCAGGTACTCGCGCATGTGCCGGATCGGCTTGGAGTAGTCGAGCCCCAGCCGGTCCTCGATCACCACCCGATGGCTCAGCCCGATGCCGAGCGTCAGGCGATTGCCGGTCGCCGCCTGCACGGTGAGCGCCTGCTGTGCGAGCATCGCCGGATGGCGCGGATAGGTCGGCACGACGAACGAGCCGAGCTCGATGCTGCGCGTGACCCGTCCGGCGACGGCCAGGAGCGTCAGCACCTCGTAGCCGAGCGCGCCGGAGATCCAGGCCGCCTTGAAGCCCGCGTCTTCCGCCGCCCGGAACCGCTCGAGGAACCCGCCCAGCACGTTCTCGCCGCCCGTCGGCGGCGTCAGCGCGATCCCGATGCGCATCAGCGCTTCCCTCCTCCATCCGCTCCGCCGCCGCTCGCCGCCTGCCGGTGGCAGGCGTGCGGCCGCCGTCCTCGGCCGATGATACGCCCCTCCGTCATTGCCGCCCCGTTGCCCCCGCGCAGGCGGGGGACGGGAATCCAGCCTCGAGCGGCCTGCTGCCGGCGCTGGATTCCGGCTCGCACTCCCATCCGCTCGCTCAGCCTGCCTCTACCTGGCGGTAGACAGGTGCAGCAGGCAGGCCGGAGTGACGGCCGGTCGTCTCGCCGCAAGCGAGCGCTGCCGGCTACCGAGAGAGGGCGGCGCCGTCGAGCTTCACTTCCGCCGGGGCGCTGGCGCTCACTTTCGCGGTCTGGCTTGTCTGCACTTGAGCCGCCTGCGAACCAGGCACATAGATGCCGGCGGTTACGGTGTAGGACCCTTCGCGGAACGTAGTTTGCGGTGTCGGGTCGCCACAGGGGTTCTGTGCCGCCGGCATGTTGGTCATCACGGTAGGTGGGGCTGCGAAACGATCGGACGCAATGGGGATACAGGCTCGGGCCACGGGCCCGCCACCCTCACTGGCCGCGAAGATCAGCAGCACCCTGCCGCTCTGACCCACGATGGTGCTGGTGCTCACTGTAATAGTTCCCGACGCGCCCGCCACGGCAGACGCGCTGGCCGTGGGGCTGGGCGATGCCTCGCCGCCACTCTTGCCGCAGGCCACCACGGCCACCATCGCGACGCTGAGGATGCCCAGTGACAGCAAGGCCAGGACGAACGACATGTGGCTCCTTGTCCCTGGCGTCATCGAACCGACTCCCTTCTCCCCACGAAGCGCTCCACGGCCAAGGCGGCCCGCTCGACCTCCCGGAAGGCGTACTACCGGCAGATGGGACCGCGCCGCACTGATTATGCGCGTAGTCCTTGCCTCTCGTCCCGGGTCACTACCTATCAATCCCTGATCCGCCTGCACCCGCCCGTCCCAGGCAGGCATCTGCGGGCAGTGAGCGACGTGCGGACGCCGCGTGCGGGGACAAGCGTCCGGCAGGCCGGCGGCCCGTGGCGGCTCGCCCGTTAGCGATCCGCTGCATACGCTTGCTGTGCAGCCGACGGAGACGCGCTTCGCGCACGCCGCCCGTGAGTGGCCCGCCCGAGCCCACCGCCCGGAAGTGAGGAGTACTGCATGCCCGAGATCCGCACCGTTACCGTCATCGGCGCCGGCACCATGGGGCGCGGCATCGCCGAAGTCTCGGCCGTCGCCGGCTTCCAGACCGTCCTCTACGACGTCGACCCCGGCCAGCTCGAGCGCGCCGTGGCGGCCATCGCCGCGAACTTCGACCGCGCCGTGGCCGCCGATCCGCCGCGCCTGTCCGCCGACGCGGCGGCCGCCGCGCGCGCGCGCATCCGCACGACGACGGACTTCGACGAGGCGGCCCGCGCCGGCGACGCCGCCATCGAGGCCGTGCCCGAGCTGCTCGACCTGAAGCTCGACGTCTTCCGCCGGCTCGACGCCGCGGCGGCGGCCGGCGCGCTGCTCGCCTCCAACACCTCGACGATGAGTATCACGAAGCTCGCTGGCGCCACGGGGCGCCCCGAGCGCGTCGTCGGGATGCACTTCTTCAACCCGGTGCCGCGGCTCAAGCTCGTGGAGGTGATCCGCGGCGAGCGCTCGGCGCAGGAGGCCGTCGACCGTGCGGTCGAGCTGGCGCGCCGCCTCGGCAAGGACCCAATCGTCGTCAAGGACTCACCGGGGTTCGCCAGCAGCCGCCTGGGCGTGGCCCTCGGCAACGAGGCGATGCGCATGCTCGAGCAGGGCGTCGCCTCCGCCACCGACATCGACAAGGCGATGCGCTTGGGCTACAACCACCCGATGGGGCCGCTGGAGCTCGCCGACCTGGTGGGGCTGGACGCCCGCCTCAACAACGCGCGATACCTCGACGGCACGCTCGGCGAGGCCCAGTTCCAGCCGCCGGCCATCCTCGAGCGGCTGGTTGCCGAGGGCCACCTCGGCCGCAAGACCGGCCGGGGCTTCTACCACTATGACGCCTCCGGCAAGAAGCTGGGCGAGGCGATCTGAGAGGGGAGTTCTCCATGCGTAACGCGGTCATCTGCAGCCCCATACGGACGCCCGTCGGCCGATTTGGCGGGGCGCTGCGCGACGTCGACGCGGTCACCCTGGCCGGCACGGTCGTCTCCACCCTGATGGAGCGGACGAGGCTGGACCCGACCGCGATCGACGACAGCATCTTCGGCCAGTGCTACCCGAACGGCGAACATCCGGCGATGGGGCGTCTGGCCGTGCTCCAGGCCGGCCTGCCGGTCGAGATTCCAGGCTTCCAGCTCGACCGCCGCTGCGGCTCCGGCCTGCAGGCGATCTGTCTGGCGGCGATGGAGGTGCAGACCGGCGCCGCGGACGTGGTCATCGCCGGCGGCGTCGAGAGCATGAGCAACGCCGAGTTCTACACGCTCAATGCCCGCTGGGGACCGAACCGCGGCGCCATCACCCTCTACGACCGGCTCGACCGCGGCCGGGTGACCGCCGGTACCTCCCGCTACCCGGTCGACGGCGGAATGCTCGAGACCGCCGAGAACCTGCGCCGCCAGTACCGCATCCCACGCCAGGAGCAGGACGAGTATGCCCTGCGCTCCCACCAGCGGGCCGTGTCCGCTTGGGAGACGGGCAGATTCGACGACGAGATCGTCCCGGTGCCCGTGCCGTCGAAGAAGGGTGAGGGCACGCTCTTCGCGCGCGACGAGCACCCACGCGCCGACTCGACCCTCGACAAGCTGGCAACCCTGCGGCCGGTTCGCGCCAAGGTCGACCCCGAGGCGACGGTCACGGCCGGCAACGCCAGCGGCGAGAACGACGCTGCCGCCTGCTGCATCGTCACGTACCCGGAGAAGGCCGCCGAGCTCGGCCTGAAACCGCTGGGCAGGCTGCTCGGCTGGGCGGCCGCCGGCGTGCATCCGGCCTACATGGGCATCGGGCCCGTCCCGGCGACGAAGAAGGTGCTGGACCGCCTCGGCCTCAAGCTGAGCGACATCGACCTGATCGAGCTGAACGAGGCCTTCGCCGCCCAGGTGCTGGCCGTCACCCGTGAGTGGGGCTTCGGCGAGCGCGACTTCGACCGGATGAACGTCAACGGCTCGGGCATCTCCATCGGCCACCCGGTGGGCGCGACCGGCGTGCGCATCATGGCGACGATGCTGTACGAGATGCGTCGTCGCGGCGCGCGCCTGGGGCTCGAGACGATGTGCATCGGTGGCGGGCAGGGCATCGCCGCGGTAGTCGAGCTGGTCGACTCGTAGCGGCGTCCACCGCGTGCCAACCGCGTTCCCGGACCGAACGATTGCGATCGAGGACCGAGTCGCCCTGGGACCTGGCAACGCTCCGCTGGGGGTTCAGCGGGACCTATCGCGGCGGGAGCCGGACGGGCAGAGCTTCACCCGCTCCCAGGTGCGGATGTACTTCACCGAGAAGCCCAGCAGGAGCCGGGCGAGGCGCAGGAAGAGCCTCCTGCCTCTCGGCTGCCCGGCGAGGAACCTCACCATGCCCGCACCCGTCGCGAGCTTCACGATGTGATCGAAGTCCTCCGCCGTCAGGACGCTGATGTAGCGCCAGACGATAGGCGGCTGTGTGTCGCCCGCGACCACTACGTGGGCGCCCTCCGGTGGGAGGTCACCACGAATGGAGCGGCTTGGGATCACGGAGGCGAGGAGGGCCCGGCCGTCCTCCACGCTGATCCTCCTCGCCTTCTCTGACCAGTCGATGTTGAGGACGGAGCGATCGGCCAGCCCTTTCGACCAGTACCTCATGGCTCCCTCTCACGGGAGCCGAAGTGCCCGCCAAGCTCGGCTCGCAGATAGGCGAAGCCAAACGCGAGAGAGCGGCGAACCAACAGCGCCACGAACCGAAGCCCTTCGGTGCGCGCCAGATGCTCCATGACCTGGCGATCTGCCATGAGGGCCATGGCGTCCAGCACATCCTTCTCCTCCAGAGAGAGCCGGTAGTCCCAGTAGACCTTGAGGGCGACCACCCAGCCCTTGAAAACCAGCCGATCCTCCTCGACCACGACTTCGGACCTGCTGAAGTCCATCGGCAGCACGAGCCGTCCCAGTCCCTTGGACCAGAGCCACATGCGTTCGAGGCCCCCTCACCCCCGGGGAGACGCAAGCGCCGGCCGTGCTCAGCGGCGCGTCAGCATCGCCCGCGCCAGATAGGCCGCGCAGGTCAGGCCGTTGGGACCACCGCCGATCACGATCGCGTCGTACTCGGGTGCCATGTCACATCTCCTCCCCAGCGACCAGCGCAGACCCTACGCGCGCACAAGCTTGGGTAAGTTCGCCGCCAACCACTGGACCGGCCGGTGCGACCACCACGACTGGTCCCTGATGCCCAGATCCTCCGCGACCAGTCCGGCGCAGTTGTGTCCCGCGGCCATCAACGACAGTGACAGCGGCCAGTTCCCGACACACATGTACAACCTCTTGATCGGCATCCGGTATGGCATCCTGTCCAGGAT
>JAJYLG010000086.1 GCA_021787985.1 Chloroflexota bacterium | reverse complement strand
GACCAAAGCCGGTGACCTCACCCAGTAGGAGCCCGCTGGCCCGGTCGATCTCCAGGCCGGTGCAGTCGGCGATGAGTCCGGTGCGCAGCCGCACCGCCAGGCGACCGGCGAGGTCGCGCCCGTTGGGTGTCGCGCCCAGCAGGAGCAGGTCGGGCTTGCGCTCGAGGGCCAGCTCGGCGACGACCTTGGTGTGCGGCTCGGTCGTGTAGCGCTCGAGCAGCGGATGCTCGGCAACCAGGACGGAGTCCGCGCCGTAAGCGATCGCCTCCCCGGCGAGTGATGCCACCTGGCTACCCAGGAGCAGGCCAGTTACCGAAGCGCCGCCCGCGGCGGCTAGCTTGCGCGCCTGGCCCAGGAGCTCGAGCGAGACGCCCGCCAGGTGCCCGTCCTCGTGCTCCAGGTGGACCCACAGGCCGCTCGCCTCCTCCGGCCGGTAGCACGGCTCGATCATGGCGATGCACCTCCCGCGGCCAGGGCGGCGGCCACGACCTCGGCGACGTCCATGACGCGCATGGCGCTGCCGGAGAGCTTCAGGCTGTCCTCCAGGCACGCGATGCAGTGAGGGCAGGCGGTGACGAGAACGTCGGCCTCGGTCCCCGCCGCCTCGCGGACTCGCAGGTCGCTGAACCGCTCGCCAGCCTTGGTCTCCATCCACATGCGGCCGCCACCACCACCGCAGCACAGGGCGGCCTCGTGGTTGCGCGGCATCTCCACCAGCTTCAGGCCGGGGATCGCTTCCAGAACCTGACGTGGGGCGTCGTAAACGCCGTTCTCTCTGCCCAGATAGCACGGGTCGTGGAACGTCGCCGTGATGGGATAGGGCTGCTCGAAGCGCAGCCGGCCGTCGGCGACGAGCTGGGCCAGGTACTGGGTGTAGTGCAGCGGGAGGAAGCCATCCGTCGCCGGGTAGTGATTGCGGAACATGTCGTAGCAGTGTGGCGAGACGGTCACCAGCGTCTTCACGCCGGACTCGCTGAACCGGCGAGCCGTTGTCGCGGCCATCTGTCGGAAGTAGTCGTGCTGACCGAGCGAGAAAGCGGCGTCGCCGCAGCACGGCTCGTCTTCGCCCAGGGTGCCGAACGTGACACCCGCCGCCCGGAAGACGCCGGCCAGTGCCCGCGCGACCTTCTGGGAGCGGTTGTCGTAGGAGGGTGTGCAGCCAACGTAGTACAGGATCTCGTCGGTCGGCTCGAACCGCTTGACGTCCGCCGTCCGCGCCCAGGCCGCGCGCTGGGAGGGAGGCCGGCGCCACGGATTGCCGTCCCAGTGCAGCGCCCACATCACGCCGGGAAGCCCCTTTGGCACCGATTGGTCCTGCCAGGCGAGGCGGCGTAAGGCAAGCACCACGCTGGCGATTGGGACGCCGCGCGGGCATTGGGCCTCGCACGCACGGCAGGTCGTGCACCACCAGACCGCCCCGTCCGGCTCCTCGATGCCGAGCTGGGCGCGGCGCATGAGGGCGCGGACGTTTACCGGCTCGTTCTGGAGCTCGCTCCACGGGCAGGTAGCGGTGCAGACACCGCACTGGAAGCACGGGGCCATGGCGCCATCGGTGGCGGCCATGACTCGCTCCCACAGAGCGTCGTCCAGCGTGATGACGTCGTCCTTCGGCCGTTTCATTCCGCTGCCGTCGTGCCCTCTCGCGTGCGGGCCCGCACTACCCGGTCCATCTCCCGCATTTTGGCGGCGAACTCGCGACCCTCCGACGCCGAGATCCATTGCAGTTGCAGCCGTTCCGGGTCGATGCCCTTGCGCTCGTACTTGCGGCGCCAGAACTGGAATCGCTTCAAAGTCTGCGTGTTGGCGTTGATGTAGTGACAGTCGGAGCCGTTCTCGGTCAGCCGGCAGCCGGTGAGCAGCACCGCGCCCGCCCCGTTCTCGAACGACCGCGCCACGAAGTCCTCCTCGATGCGGGCCGAGCACATGGTGCGGATGATCCGCGCCGAGGACGGATACTGGATCTTCTCGATGCCGGCCTGGTCGGCCCCGGCGTACGAGCACCAGTTGCAGGCGAAGACCAACACCTTCTCCTCGGGCCGCTCGGCGAGCGCGGCGTCGATCTGCGCCATGACCTGCGGCTTGGTGAAGTAGGGCATGGTGATGGCGTCCACGTTGCACTCAGCGGCGCACGCCCCACAACCCTGGCACGCGGCCTCGATGATGCGCAGCGGTCCCACCTTCACCGGTCCCAGCATCTCGATCGCGCTGAACGGGCAGACAGGAACGCACCTGCCGCAGAAGATGCACTTCTCGAGGTCGAGCTGAGCGGTAAGCGGCTCGCGCTCGATGTGGTCCTTGGCTAGCAGCGCCGACGCCTTGCCCGCGGCGGCCAAGCCCTGGGCGATGGATTCCCGCACATCCTTGGGCGCCTGGATCGCGCCGGCCAGGAAGATGCCGGGCGAGCCAGCTTCGACCGGACCCAGCTTGGGGTGCTTCTCGAGCAGGAACCCGTCTTCGCTGCGTGACAGCTTGAGCTGCTGCGAGACATCTTCCGCGGGGGGCCGCAGCCCGACCGCCAGGACGAGCAGATCGGAGGGAATGCGCACCTCGGCGCCGAGCAGCTCGTCGCGAACCCGAACGGCGCCGTCCTCGATTTGGATCGCTTCGTCAGGCGGGACGTCCGCGTAGCGGATGAACTGGACCCCCTCACGGGCGGCCTGCTCGTACAGCTCCTCGGCCTGGCGGCTGAACGTGCGGATGTCGCGGTAGAGCACGCGGACGCGCTTCCCCGCCCGCCGCAGCCGCAGCGCCTGGCCGACCATCGATTCGCAGCAGTAGCGCGAGCAGCCGGCGCCGTCCTCCCGTGAGCCGACGCAGCCGACGACGGTGACACGCTCGCCGGGGACATCGGGCCATAGGCGCTCCAGGTCCAGGTTGGTGATGACCCGCGGGTCGCGGCCGTAGCCGAACTCGTCGGGGCTGTAGGGCTGAGCTCCCATGGTGACCACGACCGTGCCCGCCTTGATCTCCTGTCCATCAGAGAGCACGGCCGAGAAGTCCCCGATGTGGCCGCCGATGTAGCGGATCTCGGTGCCGAGGTGCACCCGGACCCCGGACCGCAACACTCGGGCGCGGTACTCCTTCAACAGGTCGTGTGCGCGAAAGCCTGCCGGAGCGATCTCGTCGAGCTGACGGAGGAGGCCGCCCAGCTCCGCTTCACGCTCCACCAGGTGCGTTTCGTAGCCCTGTGCGGCCAGGTTGGAGGCAGCGGCCATCCCCGCGATGCCGCCGCCGATGACCAGGGCGGTCTGCACCATGGGCTGCTCGGTCCGCTCCAGCGGCACCAGCCGGACCGCCTTCTCGACGCCCATGCGCACCATGTCCAACGCCTTGACGGTGGCGGCCTCGCGCTCCTCCTTGTGCACCCATGAGTCCTGGTTGCGCAGGTTCACCATCTCGAGGAGATAGGGGTTGAGCCCCGACCGGATGCAGACGCTGCGGAAGGTGGGCTCGTGCGTCTTGGGAGAGCAGGCACCCACCACCACCCGGTTGATGCGGTGCGCGAGGATGCGCTCCACGATCTCCGCCTGCGTGTTCCCGGCGCAGGAGAAGCGTTGCGTCTGGGCATAAACCACGTCCGGCAGCCCGCGCGCGTACTCGGCCACCCGCTCGACGTCCACCACGCCGGCGATGTTGCTGCCGCAGTGGCAGATGAAGACGCCCACGCGCGGCTGCTCGAGGTCCGTAACCGGCTCGATCTCCAGGGGCTCTGGCCAGGATCGCCCGTCCAGATGGACGAGCGCCGCGGCGGCAGCCGCGCCAGCCTCGGCGACGCTGTCCGGGATGTCCTTCGGGCCACTGGCGCAGCCGGCCAGGTAGATGCCGGGCCGCGTGCTTCCCACGAGGCCGGCGCGGGTTTCGGCGGCGCGCAAGAAGCCGTCCTCGGCGGTTTCCAGGCCCAGCGCGTCGGCGAGCCGGCCCAGCCCCTCCGGTGGCTGAACCGCGGTAGCCAGCACCACCAGGTCCGCGTCCATGTCGCTGACCCGCCCCCGCGCCAGGTCCTCGAAGCGGACAGTGAGGCCGGTGCCGTTGGGCGTGATCCTGGTTGGCCGTCCACGAATGAACCTCGCCCCTTCCTCCTCCGTGCGCTTCCAGAAGGCGTCGAAGCCCTTGCCGTAGGCCCGGATATCCATGTACAGGACGCTCACGTCCTTGACACCGTGGTCCAGCGCCTGAAACGCGTGCTTGATCGAGTACATGCAGCAGAAGCGCGAGCAGTAGCGGTAGAAGCGACGGTCGCGGGAGCCGACGCATAGCACGAAGACCACGTTCCTCGGGTGTCGGCCGTCGGAGGGCTTGACGATCTCGCCCCCCGTCGGGCCCGTGGAGACGATCAGCCGCTCCCACTCGAGGGAGGTGAGGATGTCCGGGTGGGTGCCGTAGCCGTATTCCTTGAGCAGGGATGCGTCGATCGTGTCGAAACCGGTCGCGACGACGATGGAGGCGGCATCGCGCTTCACCTGCCGCTCCATGGGCATGCTGAAGTCGATGCAGCGCGGCGGGCAGGTCTCCGCGCAGCGGTGGCACGGCCAGTAGTTCGGCGGATCGTTGAGGCAGTGCTCGATGTCGACGACGTAGGGCCCGGGGATGGCCTGCGGGAAGGGCGTGTAGACGGCCTTACGCGAGGCCATGGCCGAGTCGAACTCGTTGGGAAGCACGACGGGACAGACGGGCTCACACTCGCCGCAACGCGTGCACTCGCTTGTCACGAAGCCCGACCGCTGGCGAATGGCCACGGCGAAGCTGCCGGCCTCGCCATCGACCCGCACCACCTCAGCGTTGTTCAGCACTTCGATGTTGGGGTGCTGGTCGACTTCCGAGAGCTTCGGGCCCTCGATGCAGATCGAGCAGTCCAGGGTGGGGAAGTTCTTGTCCAAGGCGGCCATCTTGCCGCCAATGGACGGGCCTTTCTCCACCAGCACGACCCTCGCGCCGGCCTCGGCCAGGTCCAACGCGGCCTGCACGCCCGCGATTCCGCCCCCGACGACGACTACCGTATCGCTCATCGTTACGCTCCCGCCACCGCGTGCTCGAAACCCTGCGCGAACGCGCGCAGGTTCAGCTCCACCACCCGAGGACGGACCGTGGTGCGGAGCGCCTCCTCGAGCGCGGCGCGGGAGGCCACCTGGGTGACAGCGCAGACAAAGCCCAGCATCACCATGTTGGCGACGATGCGGTTACCGAGCTCCTGAGCCAGGCGTGTCGCCGGGATCTGGTGCAGCCACGCGCTGGAGCCGGGCACTTCCACCAGGTCGGCGTCGACGATCGCCTTGGCACCCGCCACGATGGCGGAGCCATACTTGTTGAAGCTCTCCTGGGACATGCAAACGACGAAGTCCGGCTGCGTCACCAGCGGGTAGCCGATCGGCTGGTCGCTGATGACCAGCTCAGCGGCACAAGTGCCTCCGCGCGCTTCCGGCCCGTAGGACTGGGTCAGGACCGCCTCCTTGCCGTCGTACAGGGTGGCTGCCTTGCCGAGGACGTACCCCGCCAGGATGATCCCCTGCCCTCCAAAGCCGGCCAGCCGGATCTCCTGTCGCATCTCATTCCTCCCAACCGCTCGGCCGGAAGACCGGCCGCTCGATGTCGACGAAGTCGCCCAGGACGATGCGGGAGTCGTGCTTCATCTCGATGGTCGCCTGGGCGAGGTCGGTCTCCGGGTCGATGACGCACTGCCGGCGGTAGAACCACATCTCGTCAAGCCCCTCGCCGATATCGTTCGACTTGCCGAAGCCGACCGGGCAAGGAGCGAGCACCTCGATGAACCTGAACCCGCGCTTGTCGAGCGCCCGCAGCATGGAGCGGTGGAGCTGGCGGATGTGGAGGACCGTCCAGCGCGCCACGAAGACCGCTCCCAGGCTCGAGGCCACGTGCACCAGGTTGAAGGGCGGCTCGGCGTTGCCGTGCGGCGTGGTGGTGGTGCGGGCGCCCAGCGGCGTGGTTGGCCCGAACTGCCCGCCGGTCATGCCGTAGTTGAAGTTGTTGATGCACACGACGTTGAGGTCGACGTTGCGGCGGGCCGCGTGCAGGAAGTGGTTGCCGCCGATGGCGAACATGTCACCGTCGCCGCTGAACACCGTCACCTGGAGCTCGGGATTGGCCAGCTTCAGGCCGATCGCGAAGGGAATGGCACGCCCGTGGGTCGTGTGGAATGAGTCCACGTTCAGGTAGCCGGCGACTCGCCCCGTGCAGCCGATGCCCGACACCACCACCTGCTTGTCCAGGGGCAGGCCCGAGTCGACCATCGCGCTGGCGAAGCACGCCGTGGCGCTTCCCAGGCCGCAGCCCGGGCACCAGATGTGCGGCAGCCGGTCCGCTCGCACCAGGTGGTCCACGGGGTGTGCCTGGACGTAGATCTCCCCGCTCATGTCGCGGCCTCCATGATGGCGCGCAGGATGGCCGTCGGCGGAATCATGGCGCCGCCGGCATGCGTGACCCACACGGCGGGCGCGCGGGTGTGCCGCTCCACTTCGCGGGCCATCTGACCGAGGTTCATCTCCGCCACGACGAAGCGGCGCGACCCATCGGCTAGCTCCCGCATGCGCTCGCCCGGGAACGGCCAGAGCGTGATCAGTCGCAGGAGCCCGGCCTTCACGCCACGCTCGCGGGCGGCGAGGACCGCCTGCCGCGCGGAACGGGCGGTGCAGCCGTAGGACACGACGATGGTCTCCGCATCGTGGGTAAGAAGCTCCTCGAGCGAGATGATTTCGGCCGCATGGACCTGGACCTTCTGGCTGATGCGGCGTACAAGCTGGTCTTGCACCACCGCGTCCGTCGCGGGATAGCCGCGCTCGTCGTGAGTCAAGCCGGTGACGTGGATGTGGTGGCCCTCACCGGCCAGCGGCATGGGCGGCACGAGATCGCCGTCCGCCGCGTAGGGGAGCCAGCCGTTGGCGCCGGCCGGCGGCCGCTTCCGCCCCACCAGGTGCAGCTCTTCGGCCGGAGGGATGGTCACCCCTTCGGTCATGTGGCCGACGACCTCGTCAGCCATGACGAGCACCGGCATGCGGTAGCGCTCGGCGGCATTGAAAGCAGCGATCAGCAGGTCGAACATCTCCTGCGGCGAGGCGGGAGCATAGGCGATCGGCTCGTAGTCGCCGTGGCTGCCCCACTTGGCCTGCATCACGTCGGCCTGACCGACGAGGGTCGGCAGGCCGGTGGAGGGGCCGCCGCGCTGGACGTTGACGATGACGCACGGCGTCTCGGTCATCAAGCCGAGCCCGAAGTTCTCCATCATGAGCGTGAAGCCGGGCCCGGATGTGGCGGTCATCGCCTTGGCGCCCGCCCAGGAGGCTCCCAGGATGGCGGCCATGGAGCCCAGCTCGTCTTCCATCTGGACGAAGCAGCCGCCCAGGCGAGGCAGCCGCTCGGCGAGCCGCTCGGCGATCTCCGTCGATGGGGTAATGGGATACCCGGCGAAGAAGCGGCAGCCCGCGGCCAGCGCGCCCTCCGCGCAGGCCGTATCGCCGTTCATGAAGTGGCGGCCGGCGAGAACACGCCTCTCCGCGGCGGCGATCATCGGATCTCCTCCGTATAGATGGCGAACTCCGGGCAGATGAGCCGGCAGAAACCGCAGTTGACGCAGGCGCGCTCCTTGCCGTCGGCGACCACCGGGTAGCGGTATCCCTTGGCATTCATCCGGTCGGACTCGACCAGGACTTGCTCTGGGCAGAACTCGATGCAGAAGCGACAACCCTTGCAGCGCTCGGGGATCACGAACACCTGGCCTACCGGGACGACGACGGTCTCCGCATCGAGGGGTCTACGCAACGGTACTGCCGCCATAAGCACACTCCTCAGCGACCCCCGCCATGGCGTCGCGGACACAACCGGTTGGTACGCCAGGTCCGGCTACCGCTGGCGGTGCATTCCGAACCCGACGTACAGCGGCCCTGGGTGGATGGTGACGCGGCAGTACGGGTCGCCCCACGCGAGGTTCGCCTCCTGCTCATCCCACATCTGCTTGCCCAGGGCCTCGTACCAGCCGTCGCGCCGGGCGAAGCACGCGCATGCCGCCGCGCCACGCTCCGCCACGAACCGGCGGTAGACTGGACAGTCGCGAACCTCGAGCCGAAGCTCGCCGTCCGTAGCGAACAAGCTCGCGTCCGCGGGCTTGAGCTCGAAGTACAGCCGAACGGCCGTCTCCAGCAATTGGCGAACCTGGACTGTCGAGACGGGCGATTCGACGTTCACTGCACGCATCAGTCGCAGCATCTCGTCGCGTCCCGCGAGCCGCTGCGCCGACAAGTAGTCGAACCGCGCCTCGCGCCAGGGCCGGTCGGCGAACTCCGCCTCGACCCGCGCCTGTGTGTCGCGCGCGGTCGCTCTGAGCCGCGACTCATCCGTCTCAGCCAGTTGGAGGCGCGTACTCGCCCACATGGCGAACCTCCTTCGAGACTGCCCAGTGGGTTCAATCTGGAAAGGATCCCGAACCTTGTCTGTCGGGCACTGTGAGCCGAAATATAGGCCTTAGGTTCTAGACCTCCGGGGGCGGCGCGGCCCGACCAGGTTCGCGGACCCCCTTCGTCCCGGTCGCCACGGCGCTCGCGGGCTCGACGATGGCGTGCGGGTTCATTGCCCGAAGCGGTACTCCCCGCGAGGCTGACCGGGGGCGCTCCACCGTGGCGGTGACTGGACGGCCGGGCCGCCCCGGACGACGGGTCGAGGGCTGATACAGGGACCAGACTGAGGCAAGCCGGGCGCGAGCGTCTCGTGGACGCAGCGGTCACCCCGCGCGATGCGCCGTTCGGCGGGCGCTGGCCGCGCGCCCGCTACGCTCCCGGCGGTCGCAGTGGCTCGCGCCGCACGTCGGGCCGGCCGTCTGCGCCAAAGCGCACGACGTTGACCGTGCGCGCCAGATCCGGCGATCCGGAGTAGTAGGCGGGCACACGACCGTCGCCCACGGGCAGCGCGCGGTCCCAGTGGCCGAGCGCGACGTAGTCGGCACCGGTCGCGGCGATCTCTTCATCGCGGATGAGCCATGCGCGATGGCTGTCCTCCGGGCCCGTATACCAGTGGCCGTGCGCGGTCGCCACCTGCCGGCGCGTGCCGCGCGGCCGCGGATCGCGGAGCGGCGACATGTCCTGATGATCGCGATGCGGGCGTCCCCAGATCTCGAGGTCGAGATCGGCGAAGCGGACGGCCTCGTCCGCTGTGACCCCGATGACGTGCACATTCGCTGGATCGGCCAGCCCGCCCCGCCGATAGACGGAGTCAGACGCCAGGCAGTCGTGGTTCCCCGGCAAGATGACTACCGGCAGGGACGCATCCGCCATCACGCGCGCGACTCGGTCGAGCACGGCCAGCGGCAGCCGGTTGTGGTCGAACACGTCGCCCGCGAGCAGCAGGACGTGCGCGCCGACTCGCTGAGCAGCGGAGAGCACGTCCTCGAGCGGGGTCAGGTCGGCGACGTCGCGGCGGACACCGAGATGGAGGTCGGAGCTGTGTACGAGAACAGGCAGAGGGGCGTGATCCAGCGTGGTTGCTCCTCGCGAGCTGGCCAGGTGAGCACCTGCACCCAGTATCGACCGGCTGCCAACCTCGTGCCAACCGCGCGCGGGGCTCAGTCCCTCGGAAGGCGATCCTCCGTGATTGCGGCTGCCGCCTGCTCCGCTCCCGGGCCGGCGTCGTCCGGGTGGATGTAGAAGAGGTCGCGCCCCGAGAGGCGCAACGCCCAGGCCGAGCCGATACCCGCCACCCCTTCGCTGAGGATGATGCCCCCGTGCGTCACGAGCGCGACGGCGGCCGCCGCGTCAGGGCCCGCCCCGAAGGCGACGAGCACCCCGCTGACCCCGAGCTCGTAGGGGCCGAGGCTCGCCTGAGTCACAGGGACCACGCCCGCGAGGTCGCCCACGATCTCGGCCGCCAGATATGCGTACACGGGCACTGCCAGGCCGAACGCCTGGCCCACCATCCAGTAGCCCACCATGGCGACCATCCAGCCCGCCAGGGTGACCACCGTGAGCCGCAGCAGCGACGGGATGCTTCCCAGCGGGGCGAAGCCGGCCGCGAGATCGGCGACCACGCGGGCGCTGGACTCGCGCAACCGTCGTGGCAGCACTGCCTGCCAGCGTCGGCGGCCGCCGCGCCGTCCCGCGAGCGCGATGATGATCGCCATCAGGACCGCCAGGCCGGCCACGCTGAGCGACGCCGTGAGCAGGAGCGTCTGGCCAATCCCCGAGAGCGTCGGCACCAGGGCGAGGGCTATCGCCAGCATCTCGAACGCGTCGATCAGCCCTTCGGCGACCAGGGTCCCCGCGACTGAGGCTCGCTCCACGCCGTAGCGGCGGCGCATCACCTGCACCTGCATGGCGGCCCCGGCACGGAACGGAAGGACCAGGCTCACGCCCGTGGCAGCGAGCACGAGCAGCATAGTCGCGCCCAGCGGC
>JAJYLG010000016.1 GCA_021787985.1 Chloroflexota bacterium | reverse complement strand
ACTATGTTTGACTAGCGTAATCCGGCAACGAGGGGCGACATGATCCAGGGCACGCGGCAGGGCATTCTCGCCCACCTGCGGCGTCAGGGTCAGGCGACGGTGCGCGACCTGGCGCACGTGATGCGTCTGACACCCACGGCGATCCGCCAGCACCTGACGGTGCTGGAGCGCGACGGGATGGTGGACACGAGCGAGGTGCGGGGCAGGGTCGGCCGGCCGGCGCTGGTGTATCGCCTCTCCGACCGCGCCGAAGGGCTGCTGCCGAACAACTACTTCGCGCTGGCCAATCTGTTGCTGGAGGAGATCCGCGCCGCCGAGGGGCTCGACGGGGAGATGCGGCTGTTGCGCCGGGTGGCCGGGCGCATGGTGAGCGACAACGCGTACCGGGTCGAGGGGCTGCCGCTCGGGCGACGGGTGCAGGGGGTGGCCGAGCTCCTGCGCGCTCAGGGGTGCGAGGTGCGGGTCGAGCACGGCGAGGACGGGAGCTTCCTGCTGCGCGAGTGCACGTGCCCGTACACGCGGGTGGCGCGGGCGCACCACGAGGTGTGCGCGCTCGAGTTCGACATGGTGCGGCGGCTGCTGGGCGGCGAGGTGAAGCTGGTCAGCTCGCTGCTGCGCGGCGACGATTCGTGCTCCTACCGCGTGCGGCCGCTGGCCGAGGCGGTGGCCGCGGGCTGAGCGGCCGCGCCCCGCCTGCCCTGCCTGCCGGCAGGCAGGCAGGGCAGGCGGGGCGCGCCAGACACGATGCGTGCCGCGCCGGGCATCGCGTAAGGTGGTCCGAACGGTCTATTGACCGCGCCCGATGGCCGGCGGTGCAATGGTGCCGCGGGAGGTGCCGCGATGACGACGACGACGCGGGCGCCCATCGACTACAGCCGTTGGCAAACCCCCATCGGGCTCAACTGGTACCGCACCGACTACGCGCTGCAGGACGCGCTGCGGCGGATGCTCTCGGCCGGCGATCTGACCTGGGCCGAGCCGCTCCTGGACCGCTTCGGCGAGCTCTGCGGCGGTCCGATCGCGCGGCGCGCGGAGGTGAGCGACAAGAACCCGCCGCGGCTGGTGAAGCACGACCGGGAGGGGAACGAGGTCGACGAGGTGGTGCACCACGAGACGGCGCTCGCCACCAAGCGCGACCTGTGGGAGTTCGGCTTTCCGGCCTTCAGCCAGCGGGTGCAGGCGCAGGAGGGACGCGAGGTTCCCGGCGCCGTGGCCACGGCGCTCTCCTACATGCTCAACCAGGCCGAGACCGGCATGACCTGCGCCGTCGGCATGACCGCCGGCGTGGCGGACCTGGTCGGCCGGTACGCGCCCGCCTGGTGGCGGGACGAGGCCTACTGGCGGCTGACCTAGGCGCCGTTCGAGGAGAAGTGGGACGGCGCGATGTTCATGACCGAGCGCACCGGCGGCTCGGACGTGGGCGCGATCGAGACGACGGCGCGACGCGAGGGCGACCACTGGCTGCTCAACGGGCTGAAGTGGTTCTGCAGCAACGTGGACGCGCGCGCCATCGCGACGCTCGCCCGGCCGGAGGGCGCGCCGCCGGGCGTCAAGGGGCTCGCGCTGTTCCTGGTGCCGCACACGCGGCGCGACGGCACACCGAACGGCATCCACGTGCGGCGCATCAAGGACAAGCTGGGGACGCGCGTGGTGCCCACCGGCGAGGTCGACTTCGTCGATTGCGAGGGGTACCTGCTGGCCGGCAGCGACGACCCGGAGGCCGCCTACGACGGCCGCGGCATCAACCGGATGATGGAGATGGTGGACACGTCGCGGCTGGGCGTGGCCACGATGGGCCTCGGTATCATGCGCCGCGCGTTCCTCGAAGCGGCGATCTACGCCGCGCGGCGGGTCGCCTTCGGCCAGCGCATCTGGGAGTACGCGCCCGTGCAGGAAACGCTGGTGCGCATGGCGGTGGAGGTCGAGGCGGCGCTGGCGCTGGTGCTGGAGGCGGCACAGGCTGGCACGATGACCGGCTACGGCGAGCGACTCTACCGGGTGCTGGTGCCGCTGGCCAAGATGCGGGCGACGCGGCGCGGGGTGGAGCTGGCCGTGCAGGCAGTGGAGACGATCGGCGGCAACGGATACATCGAGGATTGGCCGACGGCGCGCATCCTGCGCGACGCCCAGTGCCACACCCTGTGGGAGGGCACGGAGAACATCATCTGCCTCGACGTGCTCCGTGCCGCGCGCAAGGAGCAGGCGCACGAGGCGCTGCTCGACCGCATCGACGCGGCGCTGGCGGCGGCCGGTCACCTGCCGGAGGCCGAGGTGGTCCGGCGCGAGCGGCTGGCGGCGGAGCGCGCCTTCCGTTACGTGCTGGCCGCGCAGCCGCGCGAGGCGCAGCTCAAGCTGCGGCGCGCGGTCGAGTACCTGGCGGACGTCACGCAGGCGGCGCTGCTGTTGGAGGCGGCCGCGTGGCAGCGCGACACCGACGGTTCGGAGCGCGGCCGGGTGGTGGCGCGGATCTTCGCGCGCGAGCGGCTGCAGCAGCCAGTCGCCCGCGGGATCGAGGACGGCGACGTGACAGTGCTGCGGCACTTCGAGGATATCGTCTGCTACCGCCGGGTCGCGGAGGGGTAGGCGACGGGGCGGGCAGGCGGGCCATGGGGGCGGCCGCGGGAAGGTGGCGGCGGTCGGCGTGCCGAGTGGCCGGCCGCCGGGGAGGATGAGCGCAGGATGACGACGCTGGACGAGCGCACCGCCGCGCGCAACGACGCGATGCCGACGACGCGCGGCATGAACTTCTATCGCGCCGATGCGAACCTGTCGTTCGTGCTGCGCGGCCTGCTCGCGCCGGCCGATCTCGCTCGCCTGGAGCCGTGGCTGGACGAGCTCGGCGAGCTGGCGGGCGGCGAGCTGGACGCGCTCGCCTTCGTGGCGAACGCGAACCCGCCGACGCTGCGCCAGTACGACGAGGCGGGCCAGCGGGTGGATGAGGTGGTCTACCATCCAGCCTACGAGCAGATGGAGCGGATCGCGTTCGGCCACCTGGGGCTGGCGGCGATGTCGCATCGGCCGGGTGTGCGCGGCTGGCCGGGGGTCGTGCCGCACACCGCCAAGTACGCGCTCTCATACCTGTTCGCGCAGTCGGAGTTCGGCCTGCTCTGCCCGGTGAACATGACAGACTCGGCGGCGCGCACGCTGCGCAGGTACGCCGGCGAAGAGCTGCAGGCGCGGTACCTGCCGCGGCTCACCAGCCAGGATCTGGAGTCGCTGTGGCAAGGAGCGATGTTCATGACGGAGCGCGGCGCCGGGTCCGACGTGGGTGCTGCCACCACCGTCGCCGAGCCGGAGGGCGACCACTGGCTGCTGGCCGGCGACAAGTGGTTCTGCTCCAACGTGGACGCGGGCGTGATCCTGACGCTCGCCCGGCCCGTGGGCGCGCCGGACGGCACGCGCGGCCTCGGCCTCTTCCTGGTGCCACGCGAGCTGCCGGACGGCTCGCGCAACCGCTACACCATCAACCGTCTGAAGGACAAGCTCGGCACGCGCTCGATGGCGTCGGGCGAGGTGACGTACGACCGCACGGTCGCCTACCTGGTGGGCGAGCTGGAGCGCGGCTTCGTGCAGATGGCGGAGATGATCAACGCCTCTCGCCTCTCGAACGCGATGCGGGCGGCCGCGATGATGCGCAGGTCGTACCTGGAGGCGACGGTTTACGCCAAGGCGCGTGCCGCCTTCGGCCGAGCGCTGGCCGACCTGCCGCTGATGCGCGAGGACCTCTTCCAGATGCTGCTCGACGTCGAGGCCGCCGCGGCGGTCGTCTTCCACACGGCGGCGACGTGGGACCGCGCCGACCTCCGCCCCCCCGCCTTCGCGGGGGTAGGCGCCGGCGACGAGCGGCCGCGCGCGCTCCTGCGCATCATGACGCCGCTGGCCAAGTGCTGGACGACCGAGCGGGGCCGCGCGGTGGCGGTGGCCGGCATGGACGCGCGCGGCGGCAACGGCTACGTCGAGGACTGGATCAACGCGCGCCTGGTGCGCGACAGTCACCTGGGCTCCATCTGGGAGGGCACGACCAACGTGGTGGCGCTCGACACGCTGCGCGCCATCCGTCGTGAGGGAGCCGGCGACGCGCTCCTGGCCGAGCTGCGCGACCGGCTCGCGGGCGTTCGTTCGGAGGTCGGGCGGCGGCTGGCGGCCGTGCTGGCGCACGAGGTCGACCGCGCGGAGTCCGCGATGGCGGCCGCGGTGGCTGCCCCGCCGCACGAGCGCGACCTGCGCGCGCGGCCGCTCGCCGAGCGGCTCTACCACTGTATGGCGACGACGTTCCTGCTCGAGGAGGGCGAAGGGCTCATCGCTGAGCGGGGCGATGCCCACAAGCACCTGGTCGCCACGGCGTACCTGTGGCGCGCGGCGTTCGCATCGCCACGAGACGCGCTCGATCCGGACGAGACGGGGTGGCGCTGGTGGCCGGTGCTGGAGGCGTGGGAGCCGGTGCCGGCCGACGCCTGCGAGCCGCTGCTGGCGAAGCTGGAAGCTACGCCGCGCTGACCCCCGTGGCCGTCATCCGCAGCGCAGCGCGCTCAGGCCGACGTGCTCCCGTGCGACTACCGCGGCGATCCGCCCAGCAGCAGCGGCGAGGCCTCGTGCGGGACAGCCATCTGCCACCGCCAGTCACAGGAGGGCGATGAACTCGTCTACGGTTGGTCCGGCGTCGGCGATGATGGCCCGAAGCGTCCCTCGCGGCACGCCACCGCGATGTTGGGGAATCACGATGATGTGATTCACTCCTTCCTTCCCCATGGCCACATGGCTGCCTCTCTGACGCAAGATGTTCCACCCGGCACGTTGGAATGCCCGAATCGCCGCCGTCGCGGAGGGAGCCGCTGACTCACTCGACCCGGACGTCGACGGTGTCAACCTGGGGCAGCGTCCAGCCTTGCGCTCGCGCGCGCTCGAGCCAGACCAGGATGGCCTCCCTGGCGTTCCGGCGGGCTTCGTCCCGTGTAGCGCCCCATGAGTGGCAACCTTTGAGGAGCGGCACGGAAACGTGAAAGCCGCCATCCTCGTCGGGTTCGTAGACGATTTCGAATCGTTGGACGCGTGCCGTGACGCCACGGCCGTATCGCTCCGCGAGCTCGCGTGTCGTCGTCATCTCCTAGGCCTCCTGCCGCTCCGGCCGTTCGCGCCGCCGGCGCCAGGCCGCCACGAACCCCACCTCGCGCGCTTGCGCGGCCTCGGTGCGTACCTCCGTCCCCCGCCGCAGGCTTTCGCGCGTGAAGGAGTAGACGAAGTTCGGATTCTCGTCGGCCATGAGAAGCTGTGCCTCGACGAGCGTGTCTTGTGGCGCCCCCCCGATGATGTCGGTCAGGATTCGCTCGAGGCCAAGGCCGAGCACGAGATCAGCCACGTCGTCGAGGGCGAGCTGTTCGTCGAGCATGTCCTGTACCAGTGGACGCGCGGCTGCCAACTGCCGGTAGCGTCGACTCTCGACGCGAAGAATCCGTCGTCGGTCCTTTGGCATCGCTGCACCTCGTGTTCGCACCGGCGTCGCGTGCCGCGGCCCCGCGGGAGTGACATTGTCCCATCTTGTGCCATGCCCCGCGGGCGCTTGCGCTTGCGCAAGGTTTGGTCCTGCGGCTCAGAGAACTGAGCCACACCGAGCGAAGATGCTTCTGACTCCCGCGGGCGTGCTTCTATCATCGCACGGGCCGTACCTCCGCCGTTATCCGGTTCTCGGCACTTGAGTGTGGATACAGGCCGGAATCGTCTCCGCGCGCTTTGCCATCTTCGCGTTCTCCGCGTCTTCGCGGCGCTCGCTTGCGGGGGTAGCGCGTCCGGCCGTCATCCGCAGCGCAGCGCGCTCAGGCCGACGTGCCGGACCGTCGGAGCGGCGGTGCCCGACTGCTCGATCCACCAGAGCTGGCCGCCGGCAACGGTCAGCGACTCGGGAAGATGCCCGGCTGGAGCGGGCGTCATCACCGTGCACCACGACGAAGCACCCGGCGGCAGCAGATCCCACGCCCCGTCCGCCGTCGACAGGCCGAGCAGCGAGCCATCCGGCAGCAGGCGCAGCGACTCGAAGGCCCAGCCGGAGCTCACGCCGTTCCGGAGCGTGGGCAGGGCGATCGGCTGCCATGTCTTGCCGGCGTCCCCCGACAGCAAGAACGGATACCGGTCCTGGCCATAATCCTGCCCCGGCGATAGCAGAGCGACCGAGCTGGCGGATAGCGTGACCAGGTCGCTCGGCGGGGCGAACTTGGCGATGTACGGGCTGGGCCAGTCCAGCGGCAGCCAGGTCTGGCCCCCGTCTGCCGATCGCTCGATCGGCTGCTGGGTGGCTTGCATACCGGTGACGACGCTGGCGGGACCCCAGGCCAGGCACGGTCCGGCCGCGGGGCACGGGAAGGTAGTAGCATTCCAGGTCCGGGCGCCGTCCGTGGTCCGTGAGACGGTGAGCTGGGCGGCGCCCGCCGAAAGGGACAGGCTCGCGTAGAGCGCCAGCACGGCCTTACCGGCGATGCGGAAGCCGCGGAAATCCGTCGGCTGGGAGCCCGCGGGTGGCGGGACGGCCGTCCAGCTCTGGCCGCCGTTGGTCGTCTGAACCGCGATGTTGAGAACCGGCGGCATTGGCGCGGCGCCGAAGGCGGCGAAAAGCGTCCCCGGATGCTGGGAGTCGAGCAGCACGGTGCTGCAGGTGGGCCCGGACGTGGGCGGGCTTTGCAGGCTGACGCCGGCCCGCGCGGCCACCGCGCGCACGCCGGCGGTCGAGATGGTGGACCAGGTGCGGCCGCCGTCGCTGGTGAGGCGGATGCCGCCCGGCACGCAGTAGGCGAGGCGGCCGGGGTTCGACGGGTCGGCTGCCAGCGGCGAGCCCCAGCCGCTGAGCTGCTGCGCGAGCGGATCGAGCGGACCCAGCGAGGCCCACGTCCGCGCGGCGCTCACCGTCAGTGTGGCTCGGGCCAACTGCACCTGTACGAAGCCGGCCTTTCCCCCCTGGAGCGGCATGATGGTGACGCCGCCGGGACCGGTCGTCGCCGTGGCGGGCGGATGGTCGGTCGGGAATCCCGCCTGCAGGACGAGCCGGTAGCGGCCGGGGGCCAGGACGCCCAGCGAGGCGATGGCCTGCGGTAGGCGGAAAGTGGCCGAGAACGAGCCGTCGGGCTGAGGTTGGACGGACGCCAGGGAGGTCTGGTCGCTGCCGTCCGGGCGCTCCAGCAAGAGCATGTACGCGTACGGCGGGGCGAGCGGCAGCCAGCCGCTGGCCTGGACCGTCGTGCCGGGCGATGCCGACGCGGGCGAGACGGCAAGCTCGGCGCAGGCGCTGCCGGTGCAGCGGGAGGGGGTGGGCCCGGTCAGGCGGAAGGTCGCCGTCGCCTCGGGCACGCCGGTGCAGCCCTTGCCGACGGGCCCGGCACACCCGATCTGGACCCCGAGCTGGTACTCGCCCGGCTTCAGCGCGTGCACGCCGTCGGCCGCGAGCCACGGCAGGCGCGGCACGCTGAACAGCATGGTGAAGCGGCCCGGCTCCGTGGAGGACCACTGGACGGGAACCTCCGTGATCTTGATGCCGGCATCGCAGCCGCCGAAGCAGACCGTGGCGTGGCTGGTCGCGAAGGCCGTCGGAGTGCCCTGGGCGGACGGCGCGCCGCCGGGCAGAAAGCCCTCGAGGCGGACGGTGCTGCCGGGTGCGGCAGAGTCGGGGCAGAGCCGGATCCAGAGGTGGTCGAGCGCCGGCGCGGCTCCGGTGCACGGCGCCGCGGTGGGGGAGGGCGACTGCACGGCCGGGGCAGGACCGCCGCCTCGAACGCGAACGAGCAGGACGGCGATCGCCGCGAGCAGTATGGCGCCCACCAGCACGGCGGCGGCGGCGCCCCACCAGCCGCCGGCCCGCCGGAGCGGACGCATGACCGCCGGGGTGCGAGAGGACTGGGCGTGCCCCGCACCCGTGGCCATACGGGCCGCTTCGGCGTCGATGCGAGCGCGCAGCCGGCCGGCGAACGCCGGCTCGGGCGGGGGCGGAGCGAGGCGCGCCTGCAGAGCGCGTGCCGTCGCGGCGGTCTCGGCATCGAGGTCGGGCGGAGGGGTGGCCACAGGGCCCTGCTGGAGCGCCTCGAGGTAACCGGCCAGCAGGCGGGCCTGAGTCTCGTCGTCCGCGTTCATGTTCCGTCTCCCTCGTTCGCGGCTCCGAGCGCGGCTCGGAGCTGGCGGACGGCCCGATAGCGGAGGGCGTGGACCGCTTCGGGCGTCTTGCCCAGCGCGGCGGCCGTCTGCTGCAGCGACCAGCCGGCGAGGTGCAGCTCCACGGCCTGTCGCTGTGGTTCGGGCAGCGCTGTGACCGCCTGCCGCAGGGCCACTCGCTCCTGAGCGGAGGCCGCCTGCTCGTCGGGCGGGAGTGATCGGTCCGGCAGGTCGGGCGCGATGTCGAGGGGGGTCGCCGGGCGGCGGCGCCGCAGCATGTCGGCGACGACGTTATGGGCGATGCGGAAGAGCCAGCCAGCGAACGAGCCGTCGCGATAGCGACCGATCGCCGCCAGCGCGTTCAGGAACACCTGGCCGGTGGCGTCCTCCGCGTCGGCGCGCGTTCCCAGGCGGAGGTAGCAGTAGCCGAAGACGCGCCCGACGTAACGCTCGTAGAGGGGGGCGAAGTCGCGGGGGTCAGCCCGCGCCGCCGCCACGAGCCGCGCCTCTTCCCGGTCATCCATGCCGGTGTTCCGCGTTGCCGCCAATCCGGCCCATCGTCCAGCGTACTCCCGCGTCACGAAGTGCCCGCTCCTTCCGGGACATCGCTCAGTAGAGATAACGTCGCGGTTGGCGGGATCGCACGCCGCTGGCGAGGCGGTGGGTAGGATGACAGCGATGGCTGCTGAGGACGTGGCGCGGTTCGAGGGGACGTGGAAGCGCTACCCGAGTGTGGCGGCGCTGGCGGGCCTCGACCTGGCGGTGCGGCGCGGCGAGGTGCTCGGGCTGCTCGGGCCAAACGGCGCGGGGAAGACGACCTCGCTCCGGGTGCTGCTGGGGCTCGTGCGGGCAACGGCGGGCCGGGTGGTGGCCTTCGGCTTCGACTGCTGGTCCCAGTCGATCGAGGTGCGCGAGCGGACCGGGTACCTGCCCGGCGACCTGCGGCTCTGGCCGGAGCTGCGGCCGCTCGAGACGGCCGATCTGCTCGGCCGCTTCCACGCCGACTACGACCGCCCCTACGCGCGGTCGCTGCTCGCCGAGATGAGCGTGCCGGACCGGGCGGCGCGCGAGCTCAGCCGAGGGAACCGCCAGAAGGTCGGGCTAGTGCTCGCGCTCTGCCACCGGCCCGAGCTGCTGGTGCTGGACGAGCCAGGCAGCGGGCTCGACCCCGACATGCACGAGATCATCCTCGAGCACGTGCGGCAGGCGTGCCATGGCGGCGCCACCGTGCTGCTCTCGTCGCACGACCTGAGCGAGGTCTCGCGCGTGGCCGATCGCGTCGCCGTGATCCGGTCCGGCCGGATCGCCGCCCTGGAGGACGTGGAGGCATTGCGGCGACGCGCCCCGCGACGGGTGGAGTTGCGCGCCTCGCGCCCGCTGACCGCCGAGGACCTGCGGCTGGACGGCGTGACCGTGGAGCACGCGGACGGCGCACGGGTGCTGCTCACCTACAGCGGCCGTCCGGCGGAGCTGCTCGCGCGGCTGTCGCGCCTGCCGCTGGAGGACGTGCGCATCGGCGAGCTCGACCTCGAGGAGGCGTTGCGTCAGCTCTACGGAACGGGCGGGGAGGCGCGGTCGTGACTCGCCCGCGGACGGCCGGCAAGGCTTTCCGGTTGCAGTGGCGCGAGTCACGCTGGAGCGCACTCGGAACGACGGCCACGCTGACGCTGTGGGTCGGCCTCATGGTCGGGCTCTGGCCCGCGGTGCGGGACTCTGTGGCCAGCATCAGGCAGCTCTGGGAGCGCTACCCGGAGGCGCTCAAGACAGCGTTCGGCGTGAGCGGCGTCGACCCGACCACGTACGCCGGGTTCATCGCCAGCGAGCTGCTGGGCGTGGTCTGGCCGCTGTTCGCCATTGGGCTGGCGGTGGGCGTGAGCGCGGGCATCAGCGCGGGCGAGCTGGAGCGCGGGACGCTCGAGCTGCTGCTCGCCGCGCCGGTGGACCGCGGCCGGCTGCTGCTCGGGCGCGCTGTCGCTCTGGGGACGATGCTCTTCGTGCTGACGGCAACGTCGTGGGTCGCCATCGGGCTCGGCGCGCCGCTGGTGGGCGAACGGCTGGACGCCGCCCGCGCGCTGTGGGCCGCGCTGGAGGGGCTGGCGCTCGCCGGCTTCTCGCTCGGGGTCGGGCTGGCGTTCACCGTGGCGTGCTCGCGGCGCTCGCAGGCGTTGCTCTACGCGTCGGGCGTGATGCTGCTGCTCTACATGGTGAACATCATCGGCTCGCTGTGGGGCCGCGCGCGGGCGCTCATTCATCTCACCCCCTTCCACGCCTACGCGCCCGGGCCGGCGCTGGCGGGCGACGCGACGCCGGTGCTCTCGGTGGTCGTGCCGGCCGCGGTCGGCGTGGTGCTGGTCGGGTTCTCCTGGTGGTGGTTCCGGCGGATGGACATCTCGGCCTGAGCCGGAGCGGGTCGCGGCCGCCGCGTCGTGGTAGGGTGAATAGCGGCGCCCCCGCGGGGAGGTCCGTGTGAACGATCGCGTCCAGGACCTGGTGAACGGCATGGCCCGGCACGTCGGCCCGCTCGACCAGGTGATGAAGTTCTCGGCGGCAGACCTGGTCTTCTTCGTGGCGCCGCTGCTGCTGCTGCTCTGGTTCTGGCCCGCGCCGAGCGCGGCCCGGGCGCTGAACCAGCGCGTGGCGGGGGCGGCGCTGATCGGCATCCTGATCGCGGCGCTCGGCGGGATGGTCGCCGGCCATCTTTACCACGAGGCGCGGCCGTTCGTCTCCGATCTGAGCACGCGGCAGCTCATCGGGCACTCGGCCGACAACAGCTTCCCCAGTGACCACACCTGGTTCGCCTTCGCCGCCGGCACCGCAATCGTCTGGTGGCGCCGGCTGGTCGGCGCGCTGGCGCTGGTCGTGGCGCTGCTGATCGGCTTCGCGCGGGTGTTCGTCGGGGTGCACTGGCCGGTGGATATCCTGGCCGGCGCGCTGATCGGCCTGGTGGCCGGGTCGCTGGCGGCCTGGACCGTACCGTGGTGGACCGGCCTGCAGCGCTGGGGAGCGCGGTTCCTGCCGTCGTTGCTCCTGGCTCGCCCGTAGCTCTGGCCGGCCTGCCTCTACCTGGCGGTAGACCGGTGCCGCAGGCAGGCGGCGCTAGACTGGAGTGCAATGCTCCAGGTCGAAGTGCGCGGACTGCACAAGCACTACCGGGTGCACCGCAGGGAGTCGGGCGCGCTCTCCAGCCTGCGCTCGCTCTTCCGGCGCGAGTATCGCCTGGTGCGCGCCGTCGACGGGGTGGACTTCGGCATCGAGCCGGGCGAGGTGGTGGGCTTCCTCGGCCCGAACGGCGCCGGCAAGACGACGACGCTGAAGGTCCTGGCCGGGCTGCTCCACCCGACCGCCGGCGAGGTCTCCGTGCTGGGCTATCGTCCGCAGGACCGGCGAGCGGGGTTCCTGCGGCAGATGACGCTCGTGATGGGGCAGAAGCAGCAGCTCTACTGGGACCTGCCGGCGCTGGACACGTTCGAGCTCAACCGAGAAGTCTATGGCCTCGACCCGGCCGCGTATCGGACTACCTTGGCGGAGCTGGACGAGCTCCTGGAGCTCGGTGACCTGGTGCGGCAGCCGGTGCGCCGGCTCAGCCTGGGCGAGCGGATGAAATGTGAGCTGACCGCGGCGCTGCTGCACCGGCCAGGGGTGCTCTTCCTCGACGAGCCCACGATCGGGCTCGACGTCACCATGCAGGCGCGCATCCGTGCGTTCATCGCCGAGTACAACCGGCGCACCGGGGCGACCGTGCTGCTGACGAGCCACTACATGGCCGACGTGACGGCGCTCTGCCGGCGCGTGCTGATCATCGACCACGGGCGGCAGTTGTACGACGGCGACCTGGCGGAGCTCGGGCGGCGTCTCGCCCCATACAAGCTGGTGCGGGTGCAGCTCGATCACGGCGTGCCGCCGGGCACCGTGGAGCGGTATGGCGCGGTGATGGAAGTGGAACAGGATGGGCTGCGGTTCGCGCTGCGGGTGGAGCGCGAGGGCGTGGCCGAGGTCGCGGCCGCGCTGCTGCGCGAGCTCTCCGTGGCGGACGTAACCGTGGAGGACCCATCGGCGGAGGAGGTGGTCCGCCAGGTGTTCGAGGGCGGGCTCGCGGATGCTGACGCACCGTCGCGAAGTGGCTACCCGTGAGCCCGGGCGTGATCACGCCGAGTATCCGCGGTCGATCCAACGCGTGGAAGCGCGTGGGCGAGGGCTGGTTGCGTGTGGCGTAGCTTGAAGAAGACGAGACGCGAGTCATAATCACAGTTACCCGGCGTAGACGAGGGCCGCAGGAGGCGGACGATGCGAATCACGCATGACCCCGGCGCGGACGCGCTCTCCATCGAGCTGCGGCCTGTCCAGCCTCAAGACAGCATCGACCTCGAAGACGGGGTGACGGCCGACTTGGGTGCGGAAGGCCACCTGGTCGGCATCGAGGTGCTGGACGCCAGTGAGCGGCTGGGCGCGGACGCGCTGGCGTCGGTGGCGATCGAGCGGCTGCCGGTGAGCCCGAGCGCGTAGGCGGCGGTGCCGCGGCGATCGGTCTCCGGGACCGGCGCACAGCTCGCGGCATGGGCGGGGCAGGGAGCGGAATGGTGACGTGGCGCGCCTTCCGGGCGCTGGTGCGGATCGGTTGGCGTGAGTCGCTGGAGTACCGCGCCGAGTCGCTGATCTGGATGCTGACCGGCGCGCTGCCGCTGTTCATCATGGCGGTCTGGATCAGCGCGGCGGGGAGCGGGGCGATCCGCGGCTACACCGCGGCCGGTTTCGCCGGGTACTATGTGGCCTCGTTGGCCGTGCGGCAGTTCACCGCGGCCTGGATCGTCTGGGACATGGACGAGGACATGCGGCAGGGCCGGCTCTCATTCCACCTGCTGCGGCCCATCGACCCGATCTGGCACTACTTCGTGCGGGGGATGCAGTCCAAGCAGATGCGCCTGCCGCCACTCCTGGCGGCCCTGGTCGTCGTTGCGCTGGTCGTTCCCGGCGTGCGCTACGAGGGGACGCCGCTGGTGCTGGCCGTCTTCGCCGCGTCGCTCGGCCTGGGCTATGTGTTGAGCTTCTTGTTGACGTACCTGGTGGGGATCGCCGGGTTCTGGACGACGTCGACCCTCTCGATCTACCAGTGGTTCTTTCTCCTCTCGAGTTTTTTCTCCGGCTACCTGCTGCCGATCAGCCTGATGCCGGGCACGTTGGGGAAGCTTGCGGCGGTCCTGCCGTTCCGCTGGACGGTGGCGTTCCCGATCGACGTGCTCAGCGGGCGGGCGACGGGCACGGCGCTCCTCGGCGGGCTCGCGCTGCAGTGCGCCTGGTGCGCCGGCTGCTGGCTGGTGGTGCGGCTGGCGTGGTGGCAGGGGCTGCGGCGCTACGCGGCGGTGGGTGGATGAGGCGCTGGACTCGCATCGGCCGGGCGCTGGTGCGCGCCTCGCTGCAGCAGGACCTGGAGTATCGGGCGAACTTCCTGGCCGGGTTCGGCGCGACGCTCGCCCAGGCCGTCTGGTCGGTGGGCGTTGTCGCCGTCATCTACCACTACGCCGGCGCCGTGCGCGGCTGGACGTACGATCAGGCGCTGGCCGTGGTGGGGATGTTCACGATCGTCAACGGCTTCGTCGAGGGCGTGCTGCGGCCGAACGTGCAGGGGCTGGTGCAACAGGTGCGGGACGGGACGTTCGACTTCGTGCTGGTGAAGCCGGTGGACAGTCAGGTGTTGGTCTCGCTGCGCTACGTACGGTTCGCGCAGGGCTGGGACGTGCTCGCCGGTTTGGCACTCGTCGGCTACGGGGTGGCCAGCAGCGGGGCGCGGCCCGGCGTGCTGGAGGTGGCGACGTTCGCGACGATGCTGCTGGCGGCGCTGGTGATGGTCTACGGCCTCTGGTTGATGAGCATCACGCTCTCGTTCTGGTTCGTGAAGGTGGACAACGTGGTCGAGGTCGTGCAGGCGGGGATCGAGGGCGGACGTTACCCGGTCGACGCGCTGGGCGGCTGGGTGCGGATCGTGCTGACGTTCGTGCTGCCGGTGGGGTTCATCACGACCTTCCCAGCGTCGTCGGTGCTGGGGCGCGCCGAGCCGTGGCAGATCGTGGGGAGTTGGGGCGGCGCCGTGCTGCTCTTCGCGCTGTCGCGCCGAACGTGGCGGATGGCGCTGCGGCACTACACCAGCGCGTCGAGCTGAAAGAGGAAGGCGCCTGTCTGCAGCAGGCAGGTCGGCCGGACAGCTCGGCTGACCGCTCGGCCGGCGGAGCTGCGGCGCTCTGATAAGGGTTGGCTCACCGCGCAGTCCGCGCCGCTCTTTGTTGTAGTGAGCTGCACGACGTACCGATGTTACTAGAGTAATGGGCCTCAGACTATAGTTCCTTGGACCCGTCGGCCCAGCTCACGCCTCAGCCGTCTGGTCGACCTCCTCCAGCGGCTGGTCAAGCAGATCCAGTACTTCCCTGGCGACGAAGAGCCGGTTCCGCCGCTGGCCCGTCACTTCGTGAAGTATTCCCTCGTCGACGAGGCGATCGACGATCGCCTGCGCGGCAGGAAAGGTGACTCCGAGCTCCCTGGCCGTCAGGCCAATGGTCAGCACAGGCCGCCCGAACAGGTCGTCGACCATCCGCAGCAAGAGGGCCGAAGCGCGGGCCTGGCTGAGCTGCTCGCGATAACGGTCGCGCAGATCCAGCAGCCGGTCGCTCCGGCGGATGGCATCCGCCGCCTGGGCAGCGATACCTCGGACGAAGAAACTGACCCACGCCCCCCAGTGCCCGTCCGTGCTCACCGCGAGCAGGTGGTCGTAGTACTCGGTTCGGTAGCGTTCGAAGTATGCGCTCAGGTAGAGAAGTGGACGGGAAAGCCATCCCCGTTCGACCAGGAGCAGCGCGATGAGCAGGCGGCCGATCCTGCCGTTGCCGTCGATGAACGGATGGATCGCCTCGAACTGGTAGTGGACGAGCGCGAGCCACACGAGCGGCGGGACGGTCAACGGCTCGTGGATGAACTTCTCGAACAGGTCGAGTGCCGTCAGCATCTCCTCAGGGGGTGGCGGAACGTATGTCGCGTCCTCAACGCCAGCGCCGGGCGGCGCGATGTAATTCTGGATGGTCCTGAACTCGCCCGGACGCAGCGAACCGCCGCGAACGCCGTGCAGCAGCCGCTCGTGCAGCTCCCGGATGAGACGCAGGCTGACCGGCAGCCGATGGAGCCGCTCGAGGCCATATTCCAAGGCCTCGACGTAGTTGTGCACCTCACGCGCGTCCGTGGTGGACGGTCGATCGTCGCGCAAGAGCGGCAACTGTCCCGCCTCGTACTGGAGCAGGTCCGCGAGCGAGGCTTGCGTGCCCTCGATGCGCGACGACAGCACGGCCTCGCGGCGAAGGAACGGCCGAATCAGCAGGTGTGGATTCGGCAGAGCGCGGCCCAAGCCCGAGAGCTCTCCCAGGAGCCGGTCGGCTTCCGAGAGCAGCAACGCTGAGCCGGCGTCCACGACGAGCTGCGGAGGCAGAGGACCTGGGACGAACGACCAACTCCCGCCGGCCGTTGTCACCAGCCGCCCCGGAGCGCTGGCCGCGAAGCGCGTGGCGTCCATCCGTTGCTCCCCCTCCAGCCGACTGGCTTATTAAAGGCAAGTCCAACCGGCCAGGACGTTATTATAGCACGTGGCCAGAAACTATAATAACGGTTCGGCGGGGGATCGGAACGTCGCGCTGCTTGAAGGTGTTTTCAACCGGCCACGGCTCGCGTCACGACGGCAGCTTGAGCAGATAGGCGAGCTGGCCGGCGACGAAGCAGATCGCCTGGCCCGGCTTGACCACCCCCCAGGCCAGCGCCCCCATCTCCGGCGACGTGTACTCGGCTCGCAGTGTGCCCGACTCGTCCAGCACGACCAGCCGCTTGCCGCCGCGGTCGACGACGTACAGCAGCCCACTCGACGGCTCGGGGATCGGTGGCAGCGGCCCTTCCAGCGGCCGCAGCAGCCCGTGGATCTGGAAGGGGAGCGCTCCTGCCGGGCCGAAGCGCCGCAGCGGCGTGGTCGAGCCCGTGACATAGATATCCGTGCCGACGGCGATGCCGGTCGCGTCCGCCAGGTCGACCTTCGTGAGCAGCGGCTGCGGCTGGCCGGCGAAGCCGTCCTTCGTTTCGGGGACGCGCCAGACCTGGTTGCCGGCGGCATCGAGCACGTAGAGCGCCTGTGCGCCGTATGCCAGCCCGGTGACGCTCTTCCAAGGCGGGTTCGGCGGCAGCGCGACGCCGTGGATGGCCGAGCCGCCCGCGTAGCTGTAGAGTTGCTGGTGGTCGTCGTAGACCAGCAGCTCGGGCGGCCGCATGATGCCCAACGGTCGTCCGACGGCGATGAGCAGCGCCTTGCCGGCGGCACGGCCGTCCACCACCTGGCCGGGTGAGAATACGGTCGTCGGTGGCGGCTCTCCCTGTGGCGTGCTGGCCGGGGGCGCGTCCGGCAGGGCGTAGACGGAGCCGTTCGCGCCATTGAGCAGGTACGGTCGGTCGGTCCAGGCCATGCCGGTGACGTCGCGCGGGGCGATGCCCGCGGCGGCCAGGTCGGCCAGCGGCGTGGCGCCCGTCAGGGTCGATGAGGCGATGATGGCGCGGAAGGCCTGTTCCAGTTGCTGCTGGACCTGGCGCGCGCGCGCGTCTGCTGGCCGCAGCGCGAGCGCCTTGGAGAGCGAGTCGTCCGCTTGGACGAGCAGCTCCCGCTTGGTCGCCACGTCCGCGGCGGAAGTGGCGCGGGCCAGGTCCGCCTGGGCCGCGTCGACCGCGGAGGAGAAGCCGTTGTCGCCGCCACGCAGCCCGCGCACGGCCGCGACCAGCACCAGCAGGAGCAGGAGGGTGCCGAGCGCCAGCAACGGCACGCGGAGGCGGGCGCGGACCGCGTCCCAGGCGCTGGGGGTGGTGCGGAACTGCTGCAGCCCGCGGCGGCGGAGCGGGAGGCCCCTGCGTCGGCGCAGGGCCGGCTGGTCCGGCGGCGGCGCGGTGTCGATCTGCACGAGCGTCGTGTCACCACGGACGGCGCGACGCCCGGCGGGCGCGGCGAGCACCGCCGCGAGCATGACGGCCGCCCGCGGTCGGTCGCGCAGCATCAGGTAGAGCTCAGCCAGGGCCTCCTGGGGATCGAGGGCGAGGATTCCGGGCAGCGCGGCGAGCTCCGCGGGACTGAGCGGCTCGCTGCACATCAGCAGCCGCGCGCCGGAGGCGACCGGGCGCACGGCCATCTGAGGTGCGGCGCCGTCGGAGCCCAGCCCGCCGCGGGCGGAGCCGGCGGCGCCCGCCGGGGCGAGAAGGTCTACGACGCCGTCCTGGTGCAGGTAGACGCCGACCGGCCCGGCGTGGCACGCGTAGCAACGGTCCTCGCGGAGCACGACGGCCGCCGCGCCCAGCAGGGCGCGGTGCTCGGGCAGCGAGCGGCGGTTCCATGCGAGGAGCTGCCAGTGGGCGGCGCTTACCGCCCGCGCCAGGCCGCCGGTGACGGAGAGCTCCTCCCCGCCATAGCCCTCGAGCACCTGGCGCACGATGACCGGGCAGTGGTCCGGCGCGTGAGGCGTCAGCGGGTTGGTGACGACGTAGCACTCGTCGACCAGGCCGGCGAGCAGCCGCTCGCTGGCGCCGGAATAGGGCCCGTCCGGCCGGGCCTCGCCGTCCTCGATGGTGAACTGACCGAACCAGACGCGTGTGGACATCTCGACTCGGGGCGGGAAGTCGTCCCGAGTGTATCAGCACGTCGAGGCACGTCCCCGCTCTCGTCACGCCCGCCCGCTTCGTCATTCCCGCCCACCCGCCGCCATTCCCCCGCTCTCTCCCGCCATTCCCGCGCAGGCGGGAACCCAGCGGCGCGCCCAAGGCGTACCAGGCTACCGGTTAGTCGGTATGAAATACTGCGGTTAGATGATCTCCCGCCGCGCCCGAGGGACTATAATGCGAGCCATTCCGGGACGTCCCGCCGCCGGGCGGGCATGGAGGATCCGGCGTCCGTCACCCGGACCATGCCGCGCTCGCTCGCCGAGCAAGGTGAGGAGGTACGGTTATGTCCCGGTCCCGATCGACGAGACGGTGGCTGGCGCTGCTGCTGCTGCCGGTGCTGGCGCTGGCCCTGACCACCGCCGCCAAGGGGGGTGGCGGACCGCATTTGAGCGCGCCGCCGACGCCGTCGGTCTCGGAGACGCTGGTCAGCCCGAGTGCGTCCCACTTCCCGCAGAACAAGCAGAACGAGTCGCCCATGGCGGTCAACCCGGTCGATCCGAGCAACGCCATCACCGGCGCGAACGACGAGATCGAGGAGCCGGACTGCACGCCCGCGACCGACGGCTCCTCGTCCTGCCCGTTCGCTTCGGGCGTGGACCTGAGCGGGGTCTACTGGACGACGGACGGTGGCAGCTCGTGGAGTCAGCAGATCCTCCACTGGTATGGAAAGATCGGCCTGACGTCCGATGGCGACCCGGTGGTGGCCTTCGGCCCGCAGCCCAATGGCAACGGCGGGTTCAGCTACGACAGCGGCGCACGTGCCTACTTCGGCTCGCTGGCCGGCAACCCCGCCGTGCCCAGCCAGGAGCTGTTGGCGGTCGACACATCGGACGACAAAGGCGGCACGTGGAATGGCCCGGTGGTCGCCACCACGCGCGACAACCCGGTGGACTTCAACGACAAGATCTCCCTCTGGGTGGACAACAACCCGGCGAGCCCGTACTTCGGCAACGTCTACGTCGGCTGGACGCTCTTCCAGGGCGTGGGGATGACCAACTGGCCCGAGCCGATCATGGTCTCCCGCTCGACCGACGGCGGCGCCACGTTCTCCAAGCCGGTGAAGATCACGCCGGCCTACAACAACAACTCGGTCGGCGGGCGGCAGGGCTCGCAGATCCGCACGGACAGCAAGGGCAACGTCTACGTCTTCTGGGAGAGCGGCACCTCCAGCCATCAGGACTACCAGCAGTTCGCCGTCTCCACCAACGGCGGGGCGAGCTTCGGGCGGCCGCGGAACATCGCGCTGGTCAACGACCTGCCCTATCCATCCTTCCCCGGCGCGAGCTTCCGCATCAACAGCTTCCCCTCGGTCGACGTCGGCCCGAGCGACGCGCTGTACGCGACGTGGGCCGACTCCACGGCCGGCCACGCGGTGGTGAAGCTGGCGAAGTCCACGGACTACGGCCGCACCTGGAGCACGAGCACGGCCGCGGACGTGACCGGTCGCAGCGCCTTCTACCCGGCGGTGGCGGCGGCGGCGAACGGCGAGGTGTTCATCGGCTTCAACGCCATCGACGACAAGCCGGTCGGCACGGCGCCGGGCGCCGGCGTCGTCTCCTACGATGCGTACTATGTCCTCTCAACGAACGGCGGCGGCTCGTGGAGCTCGCCCGTGAAGATCAGCGCCGCGCCGTCCGATCCGGACGCATCGAGCGCGAACAACCTGGCGGTCCAGTTCATCGGCGACTACAACGGCGCGGCCGCCGGTAGCGACGGCGCGTTCTGGTTCTCGTGGACGGACAGCCGCAACGGCTCGGCGTGCAGCGCGGTCGACGACTATCGCGCCGGGACCGGCCCGAGGCCGAACATCTACGACTCGTGCGATCCCACCTTCGGCAACACGGACATCTACGTGGCGAAAGTGGGGCCGTAGCGCCTCGCCCCTGCGGTTGGAGAGGGGCGACGGGGCGAGAGACTGACGGCGGACGGGGGGCTTCCCGTCCGCCGTCTACACTGGGATCAGGAACATCCTCGCAGGAGCAGCTCTTCCCGTGCGCGTGCTGGGCATCGAGTCGTCGTGCGACGAGTGCGCGGCGGCCGTGATCGAGGACGGACGGACGATCCGGGCCGAGGTGGTGGCGTCGCAGGCGGCGCTGCACGCCCGCTACGGCGGCGTGGTGCCGGAGGTGGCGAGCCGCCAGCACCTGCGCACGATCGTCCCCGTGGTCGAGGAAACGGTCGCGGCCGCGGGCGGCTGGGAGACGATCGACGCGATCGCGGTGACGTACGGGCCGGGGCTGGCCGGCTCGCTGCTGGTGGGGCTGAACGCCGGCAAGGCGTACGCGCTGGCGAAGGGGCTGCCGTTCCTGGGCGTGAACCACCTGGAAGGACACGTCTACGCCAACTGGCTGCACGTGAACGATGAGACGCGCCCGGAGCCGGAGTTCCCGGCGGTGGCGCTGGTGGTCTCGGGCGGGCACACCGACCTGGTCTGGCTCGACGGCCACGGCCGCTACCGGCGGCTCGGCCGCACGCTGGACGACGCGGCCGGCGAGGCGTTCGACAAGGTGGCGCGGCTGCTGGGCCTGGGCTACCCGGGCGGGCCGGTGATCGAACGGGTCGCGCGGGAGGCGGACGCCTCGGTCACGCTGCCGCGCGCGTGGCTGAAGGGGACGTACGATTTCTCGTTCTCGGGCCTCAAGACCGCGGTGCTGCATCTGACGCGCGAGCGGTCCGCTCCGCCGGCGCCGGAGGTCGCGCGCGGCTTCCAGGAGTCGGTCGTCGAGGTGCTGGCGCTCAAGACGGCCGAGGCGGCGGACAGACTGGGCGCGCGGCAGATCCTGCTGGCGGGCGGCGTGGCCTCCAACGGCGCGTTGCGCCGCGAGCTGGCGCGGGTCGCCACCGTGCCGCTGCGCGTGCCGCCGGTGCGCTGGTGCACGGACAACGGCGCGATGATCGCCGCCGCGGGCGCGGTGCGGCTGGAGCGCGGCGAGCGCAGCGCCCTCGACCTGGACGTCGAGCCGTCCCTGAAGCTGGCGAGCGGGCCGTCCGCGCGCTGACCCGCGCCCCGCTTGGCCGCACGTTGCGTCACGCGTTCCGCCGGCTTGTCTGAAACGGCACGCGCGCGCAGCCTTGTCCCCGGCGACCCGGTCGCCCAGCTTGATGTCGAGGAGGGATCGCCAGCGTGTCGGAGTACACTGCCGTTCGCTTCGAGGTGGCGGATCACGTGGCCCGCGTCACCCTGAACCGGCCGGACGCGGCCAACGCCCTGAACATGGAGATGGCGCAGGAGCTGATGCGCGTCGCCATCCGCTGCGAGGAGGACGCGGCCGTTCGTGCGGTGCTGGTCACGGGGAGCGGGCCGATGTTCTGCGCGGGTGGCGATCTCAAGAGCTTCGCCGCGCAGGGGGACGCGCTCCCGGGTCATCTGAAAGAGCTGACCACCTACCTGCATGCCGCCGTCTCTCGGTTCGTGCGCATGGAGCCGCCGGTGGTCGCGGCGGTGAACGGCGTCGCGGCCGGAGCCGGCATGAGCCTGGCCTGCGCCTGTGACCTGATCCTGGCCGCCGAGTCGGCGCGCTTCACCATGGCCTACACGCGCGCCGGCCTTGCGCCGGACGGCTCGTCGACCTACTTCCTGCCGCGCATCGTGGGACCGCGGCGCGCCCTGGAGCTGGCCCTGACGAACCGCGCCCTGTCCGCTCAGGAGGCGTTCGAATGGGGCCTGCTGACGCGGGTGGTGCCGGACGCGGCGCTGGCGGCGGAAGCTGAGGCGCTGGCCGCGGAGCTCGCGGCGGGAGCGACGCGGGCGCTGGGGGCCGCCAAGCGGCTCGTGCAGAGCTGCTGGTCGGAGACGCTGGAGGGCCAGATGGAGCTGGAGAGCCGGGCGATCTCGGACACGGGGCGGACGCTCGACAGCCGCGAGGGCATCGGCGCCTTCCTGGGGAAACGGGCGCCGCGGTTCCAGGGCCGGTAGCGGGCGTCCTTCTGCCTGCCTGCTGGCAGGCAGAAGGACGGGGTGTCCTAGCCGGCCTGAGGCACGATCAGCCCGTAGTCGCCGTCGTCGCGCCGGTAGAGCAGGCTGTACTGTCGTGTCTCGGAGTCGAGGAAGAGGAAGAAGTTGTGTCCCAGCAGCTCCGTCTGGGCCAGGGCCTCCTCCTGCGACATCGGCTTCATCGGGAAGCGCTTGACGCGCACGACCCGGCCGAGGACGCGCTCCAGCATCTCCTCCTCGTCCTCCTCGGCGGCGACGAGGCCGGCCGGCGCGGCGCCGGCGCTGGCAATGACGGCGCCCGCGCGGAGCTCTTCCCCGCGTTCGAGGCGATGCAGCCGCTCCTTGTGCCGGCGTGCCTGGCGGGCCATCGCGCCGGCGGCATTGTCGATGGCGGTCCAGATGTCGGGCGCGCGCTCCTCGGCGCGCAGGGTGGCGCCACGGTTGGTCGCCGTAATCTCGACGACGTAGCGCTGGTTGACGGCTCGCGTCGGCTCGTGGCGGATCTCCACGACGGCGTCGCGCAGGGTGGACAGATAGCGGTCCAGCTTGCCGACTTTCCGGTCGAGGTAGGAGCGTAGCCGCTCGTTGAGCTCGACGTGCTGGCCGTGGACCGTGAATTGAAGCACCGTTGCTGGCCTCCGAATACTGGCGGTACTTCCGATTGTAGCGGGAAGCGGCCGGTGCGGGACCCGGCATGCAACCCGGGGAGAACCCTTAAGCAGAGCACGCAGTCGGCCGATGATACGCGCGAGCCGCCCCGAGGGGGCGGTGCGCGCCGCTGCGCGCGAACGGGCAAACCCGCCGAGAGACGGGGACGCAAAGCCACGGGCCCTCACCCGCCGGGAGGCGGGCGGGCCGCCGGGCTGCCGAAGCGCGGTGGGCCGCCACGAGCGACCCTCCCGCCATATCCGGGCTGGGCGCCGGCCACGAGGCGCCGGAGGTGTCGCAGATGCGTCGCTGGTTGTTGATGCTGGGTCCGCTGGCGGCCCTTGTGCTTGCGCTCGCAGTCGTCTTGCCTGCGGGCGCTTCCGTGATGTTCGACCTCGACGACCCCGTGTATCAGGTGGGCGGCTCCCAAGTGGCCTTCGGCCTGGGCGTGCCGCACGACCTCGCCTCTCTGCCGGGCGTCGGCGGCTCGCTGGACGTGTACGTGCCGCGCGGCGTGGATACCGCGAAGCTCGCCGACAGCGGCCTCTTCACCGTGCGAGCGCGGGTGCACCAGGTGGCGTGGCTGCCGCGGGGCGATGGCTGGGCGGTTGGCTACGCCGTGGCACGCGTGGACGCGCCGGGCACGGGCCCCGCGCTGTTCGAGGTGACGGTGGGCGGTCAGCAGCCCCAGCAGGTGCAAGGACGGCTGCACCAGCCGATGGTGCAGTGGTTCACGGTTCAGACCGGCGGTGACTCCCACGCGGGGCCCGGTCGTAGTCGCTGAAGGGAGATAAGCGGCGATGCGTGACCTGCCGCGCGCGCTCCGCTGGTACTTGCTGCTGGTGGCCACGGCCGGCGTGGCCGCCACGGCCGCGGCGTTGTGGCTGGGCCCGCCGGCGAGCGGGCCCAGGATGGCGGGGCTCGCGCTGACCTTCGGGCTCTTCATCGCGCTGGCCCGCCGCTTCCCGCTGGTGCTCACGCCGAAGCGCAAGCTGGTGCTCGACACGGCGCCGCTGTTCGCCGCCCTGCTCGCGCTCGGCGCGTCCGCGGCGATGGTCGTGGGGCTGGCGGGCGTGGCATTCGGCATCCTGTGGTCGCGCAAGCGGCCGCTCACCGCGCTGTTCAACGGTGGCGCCGTGGCGCTGGCCTATGGCGGCGCCGGATTCGCGCTGGGCCTTACCGGAGCGTCCGCCGTGACGTCTGTGGCGGGCTGGTATCGGATCGTGGCGGCGGCGGCGCTGGCGCTGGCGGGCAACCTGGTGCTGACCGATGTCGCGACCGCGATGCTGCTGGGGTGCTCACCCTGGCGCGGGTGGTGGCGGGCGCACCGGCGGCTGCTGGTGGAGGAGCTCGCGCAGTTTGGCCTGGCCGTGCCGCCCGCGCTGGCGGCGGCGCAGCGGCCGGGCGCCGTGGCGCTGCTGGTGGCGCCGGCGTTCTTCGTCTGGTATGCGCGCCGTGACGCCGTCCGGGCCGAGGAGTCGGCGCGGGGCACGCTGCTCGCGCTGGTCGAGATGGCCGAGGCCTACCGCCCAGCGGTCTGGGAGCACACCGAGCGCGTGGCCCGGCTGGCCCGCGCGCTGGCCGCCAAGATGGGTCGGCAGCCGGAGGAGCTCGAGGCGATCGAGACGGCGGCCCGGCTCCATCACCTGGAGGGCGACTCGCTCCACCTGATCCGCCCGTTCGCGGCGCCGGAGCCGCTCCACCCGGAGCCACCGCCACGCGAGGTGATCGAGGGACGCGCGCGGTCGCTGGCGCGCCTGAGCGGCGATGCGACCATCGCGGAGCTCGTGCGTTGCGGCTGGGAGCGTTGGGATGGGCGCGGCCCGCTGGGCCTGCACGAGGCGGCGACGCCGGGGCTGGCGCGGGTGCTCACGGCGGCGCATTTCTGGGACGCGCTGGTTACGGACGGGGTGGCGGCGGAAGCCGGTGTCGAGCGGGTGAAGGCGGCGGCGGGCAGCGTGCTCGACCCGGAGGTGGCGCGCGCGCTGGTCGTCCTGCTCTCGGCGCCGGTGCCGGTTGTCGGGCTGCCCCAGCGCTATTGGCCGGCGATGGCGCGGATACGGTTCGCGGGCGGGATGGGCTCGCGGTGAGCACCGCCGAGCAGGACGATAGTGGACTGTACGGCAAGGGGTTGCTGGCGTTGCGGCGTAGCCGCCGCAAGACGGCTGCGAGCCGCTGGTGCTCGGGGCTGGCGGCGCTGGTGATGCTCGCCTGGATGGTCCCCCGCATGCCGCTGTCGGTGGAGGCGTCGAGCATGGGCCCGGCGGCGGCGGCGCTGCCGGCGGTAGCTGCGGTCCTGCTGGCGGCGGCGCTGGTATTGGCGCGCCGCGCACGGCATGACCTGCAGGCGGCGTCCCGCAAGCTGCGCGACGGCGCGGCGATCCGCCGACGGATGGTGGAGGTCACGCCGACCGGCCCGCAGGAGGGGTGGAGGGGACGGGCCGCCACGGGCCGACCGGCGGCGCCGCAGCAGGTGGAGTAGCCGTTTCGCCCCAACCACCTCTGGCCGCCGGCTCCTCGCTTCGTATCGCGTGATATCGGCCGGGGATTGACACGCAGGCGAAGCGTGGCAGAATCATGACTGACTGCCAGTCATTCTTGCCGCCAAGGAGCAGCCGTGGCACGCGCGGGAGCGCCCAGGGTCGAATCGGAAGCGGTGCGGCGGGAGCAGTTGCTGCGGGCGGCTCGTCACGTCTTCGCGACGCACGGCTACGGGCGCACGGCGGTGGCCGACGTGGTGCGCGAGGCGGGTGTGGCGCAGGGGACGTTCTACCTCTACTTCCCCTCGAAGCAGGCCGCGTTCATCGCGCTCTATCGGCAGCTCGCCGACGCCTACCACCTCGCCCTGTTCGACCCGGGACTGGAGGAGCTGCCGTTCCTCCGGCGGGTCGAGCAGCAGGTGCGACGGTCGTTCGCGGTGGCGCGCACCAACCCGGACCTGGTGCGGCTCTGCCATCTGCAGGTGGATCCGGAGTCCGAGGAGGCGGAGCTGCTGGCGGCGTCCTGGACGCCGACGGTGGAGGCGCTGGAGGAGCAGCTCCGCCGGGCGATCGCCGCCGGCGAAGCGCGGCCGGCGGACGTGCCGGCGACAGCGCGCGTGCTGGTGGCGGCGGTGGAGGCGGCGATGTTCCTGTCCTGCTGCCGGGCGGACCTGGACCCGGCGCGGATCGAGGACGAGACGGTGGAGACCGTGCTGCGGGCCGTGCGGCCGGACCGCCTCTGGCGGACCGTGTGACCACCGCCTCCACCTGAGTCCTTCTCCGGAGGGACGCACCCGCCATCCTGTCGTCCCTGGAGGGACCCGTGTTCGCGGCACTCGGCCGAAGCGTCTATCGACTGCGGTGGGGGGTACTGCTGGCGGCGGTCGTCCTGGTCCTGCCGGCGGCGCTGGTCTCGCGCGATGTCAACCAGCGCTTGACACCCGGTGGGTGGGAGCTGCCCTCGTCGGAGTCGTTCCAGGCCGCGAGGGCGCTCGACCGCCAGCTCGGCGTGCGGTCGTCCGACATCGTGGTGGTCTTCCACTCCGAGCGGTGGCGGGCCACCGACCCGATCTTCGCCGAGGCGATGAAGCAGACGCTCCAACCGCTTCTCTCCGACGCGCGGGTCAAGCAGGTCGACACGTATTACTCCGGCGGCACGAGCGCATTCATCTCGGCCGATGGCCACACCACCTACGCCCTGGTGGATCTGAAGGTGCAATATCCCGAGACCTTGCGGGTGGCTCCCGAGCTGCGCGCGAAGGTGCCACAGGTGCCAATCGAGCTACACTTCACCGGCTTGGCGCCCACGTACGCCGCTTTCCAGCAGCAGTCGGAGCACGACCTGCGCCGGGCGGAGCTGATCGCGTTGCCGGCGGCGCTGGTCGTCCTGCTGCTGGTGTTCGGCAGCGGGGTGGCGGCCTCCCTGCCGGTGGCACTGGGCATCCTCTCCATCGGATTGGGAAGCGCCACCCTGGCGCTGCTGGCGCGTGGTCTGTCGGTGAGCGTCTTCGCCTTGAACATCCTCGTCAGTCTGGGCCTGGCGCTCGCGATCGACTACTCGCTGTTCATCGTGTCGCGCTTTCGCGAGGAGCTGGGGCGGAGCGGTGGGCAGGTCGCGCCGGCGGTGGTCACCACGGTGGCGACGGCGGGTCGCGCGGTCGCGTTCAGCGGTCTGGCGGTGATGATCGGACTGGCGGGCATGGCGCTGCTCCCGCTGGGGTTCTTCCGCTCGCTGGCGCTGGCGGGAGTGCTGATCGTGGCGCTGTCCGTGGTGGGCGCGCTGACGGTGCTGCCGGCGCTCCTGGCCGTGCTCGGGTCGCGGGTCGACCGGTTGCGCGTGTTGCGCCCGCGGCCCCCCGCCCTCCGCCCGTGCGCGGGGGCAGGCACCACGCGGGCGGACGGGCCAAGCCGCTGGGAGCGGATCGCCGGGTGGGTGATGCGTCGCGCCCCCCTGGTGGCCGCCGGGGTAGTGACGCTCCTGCTGGTGCTGGGGATCCCTTTCCTGCACGTGCGCCTCGGCATGGAGGACGTGCGAGCCCTGCCGCATGCGACGGACGCCTATCGCGGCTACGCCCTCTTGGAGCGGTCGTTCCCACCGAACGAGGTTTCGCCGACGGCGGTCTTCGTGCGGTCGGACGTCGATCTGACGTCGCCGGCGGGCGTGGCCGCGCTGCGCGAGTACGCGCTGCGGCTGGCGGCCCAGCCAGGCGTGCAGCGGGTTGACAGCGTGGTGACGTTCTTGCCCAATGCGGACACCGCCACCTACCAGCGGATCCTGGCCGATGGCCCGGACGGGCTACGCCGGCTCGGTGCGCCGCCATTGCTTGCGCGCATGTTCAACGCGCACGCCGCGGAGCTGCGGGTGGTGAGCGAGTATGTGCCCAACAGCCGCGAGGACCAGGCCCTGGTGCTCGCCCTGCGGCAGGTTCGCGCCCCGGAAGGGTTCCATCCGCTCGTCGGCGGGTCCAGCGCCGCCCTGGCGGACATCAAGGCCGCGGTGACGGCCCGCACGCCGTTGGTGGTGGCGGTCGTGGTGCTGGCGATGTTGGTCGTCCTGGTGTTCGTGTTCCGCTCCGTGGTGCTGCCGGTGAAGGCGGTGGTGATGGACGGGCTCTCGATCACCGCCTCGTACGGGGTCTTGGTCTGGGGCTTCCAGGACGGCCATCTGCAGGGGCTGCTGCGCTTCCACAGCACCGGTACGGTGGACGTGACGCTCCCGGTGCTGATGTTCGGCGTGCTGTTCGGGCTCTCGATGGACTACGAGGTCTTTCTGCTGAGCCGGATGCGCGAGGAGTACGACCGCAGCGGCAACACGACGGAGGCCGTCGCCGCGGGGCTGGCACGGACCGGCAGGGTGATCACCAGCGCGGCGGCGCTGCAGGTGGTGGTGTTCGGCGCGATGATCGCCGGAGGGCTGGAGTACCTGAAGGCGATGGGAGTCGGCATGGCGCTGGCGGTGGCGCTGGACGCGACGCTGGTGCGGGTGCTATTGGTGCCGGCGCTGATGCGGCTGCTCGGCCGCTGGAACTGGTGGGCACCGGCGCCGCTGCGCGCACTCTGGGGTGAAGCCCGCCGTCAGCGACACGCGCCCGCCAAGTAGCGCGCCGCCCTTGCTCGCAGCGAAGGTGCGCCGGTAGCGTGAGCCCATGACCGGCACGCTGATCAATGTCGTCACGGTGCTGTGTGGAGCCGCGGCCGGAGCGGCGTTGGGCGCGCGCTTTCCCGAGCGCTGGCGCCAGGGCGTGATGGACGGCATCGGCCTGGTGACCGTGGTGATCGGCATGAGCCTGGCATTGCAGACGAAGAACGTGATCGTTGTGCTGGGGGCGCTGCTGCCCGGCGCGTTGCTGGGTGAATGGTGGCGGCTCGACGATCGGTTGCGCCGCTTCGGCGACTGGGTCGAGGCGCGTGGCGGCAGGCTGGAACGCTGGTTCGCGCGTGGGCAGCCGGCGGCCCCGGGCCGCATGAGCAAGGCCTTCGTCACGGCGAGCCTGGTCTTCTGCGTGGGCCCGCTGACCATTGTCGGCAGCCTGCAGGATGGACTGCGTGGCGATTTCCGCCTGCTGGCCGTCAAGTCGACGCTCGACGGCTTCGCGGCGATGGCGTTCGCCTCTTCACTGGGCATCGGAGTGGCCCTGGCGGCCGTCACCGTCTTGCTCTACCAGGGGGCGCTGACGCTTTCGGCCCACGCGCTCAACGCCGTGCTCACGGATGCGATGGTGCGCGAGATGAGCGCCGTCGGCGGCGTGATGATCCTCGGCCTCGGGCTGGTGCTACTGGAGATCAAGCACGTGCGGGTGGCGAACATGCTGCCCGCGCTGGCACTGGCGCCGTTCGTGCAGGCGCTGGCCGAGCTGTGGCAGCGTTACATCCACGTGTGACGGGGCGGCGCCGCATCGACCGCGGCGTTACCTGGCAGCCACGACGTCCAGCGGGATCACCTCGCCGGCCTTGGCCGCCCGGCGCGCCGCCGCCAGCATGTCGAACTGCAGCTCGCACTGCTCGGCGCCGAAGCCCTGCATGCCGCACACGTTGCAGTCCTCGCGGTGGCAGTCGAGCGTCCTGGCGCGGTTGAGCGTGCGGTGCCACTCGCGGCGCAGATAGGCGGCCGTGACGCCCGCCTCAATGTGCGACCAGGGCAGGGTTTCGAACAGGTCGCGCTGGCGGTAGGCGTACCAGCCGATGTCGAGGCCGCAGTCGTCGAGCGCCTGCCGCCACCTGGACCAGTCGTGCAGCTCGCTCCAGGCGTCGAAGCGGGCGCCGAGCTGCCAAGCGCGGTAGATGACGTCGGCCATGCGCCGGTCGCCGCGGGAGATGAGCGCCTCGAGCAGCGACGCGCGCGGGTCGTTCCAGGAGAACTCGACCCCGTAGGCGCGGCAGCGGTCGGCGAGGATCTGGTGGCGCGGCCGCAGCTCCTCGGCGGTGGCCATGGCGCACCACTGGAAGGGGGTGTGCGGCTTGGGGATGAAGTTCGAGGTGCTGACGCGCACGCGGGCCCGGCCACCGTGGTACTTGCGGCCGATCGCCTTCACCTTGCCGCCCAGCTCGGCAATGGCGGCCACGTCTTCCGGCGTCTCCGTCGGCAGGCCGACCATGAAGTACAGCTTGATGCCGGTCCAGCCGTGGCTGAAGGCGTTCTCGCAGGCGTTGAGGAGGTCGTCGTCGCTAACCAGCTTGTTGATCACGTCGCGCATGCGCTGGCTGCCGGCCTCGGGCGCGAACGTGATGTTGTGCTTCTTGCCGCGCGCCACCTGCTCGGCGATGTCCACCGAGAAGGAGTCGACGCGCGTGGACGGCAGGCTGACGCGCAGGCCGCGGTCGCCGAACTCGTCCATCAGCAAACGAACGATCTCGCCGATCCGGGTATGGTCCGTGGTGCTGAGCGACATCAGCGAGACTTCGTCGTAGCCGGTGTTGGCCAGCAGCTCGCGGACCGCGTCGCGCACCTCGCGCGGCGAGCGCTCGCGCGACGGGCGGTAGATCATGCCGGCCTGGCAGAAGCGGCAGCCCTGGGTGCAGCCGCGCTGGATCTCGACGGTGGCGCGGTCATGCACCGTTTGCAGGTAGGGCACTACGGGCCTGGTTAGCGGCGCGGGCATGGCGTCGACCAGGCGCCGCTGCAACGGCAGCGGCACGTCATCCCGCAGCCGGCGGGCCGGGCGCGGGGTGCCATCGGGGTTGTAGTCGACGGCGTAGAAGCGGGGCACGTAGACGCCGCGGAGCTGCGCCAGGGCGTGGAGCAGCTCCGCACGCGAGCCGCCCTCGCGCTTCAGGCGCCGCACTACGTCGAGGATCTCGAGCATCAGCTCCTCCGCCTCACCGAGGACGAAGGCGTCGATGAAGCGGTGCATGGGCTCGGGGTTGAGCGCGCCCGAGCCGCCGGCGAGCACGATCGGGTCGCGCTCGGCGCGGTCTTCGGCGAGGACGGGGATGCCGCCCAGGTCGAGCATGTTGAGGACGTTGGCGTAGTCCATCTCGTACTGGAGGGAGAAGCCGACCAGGTCGAACTGGCGGAGCGGGTGGCGGGTCTCGAGGCTCCAGAGGGGCACGCCCTCGGCGCGCATGGCCGCTTCCATGTCGGTCCAGGGTGCGTAGCAGCGCTCGGCGAGGACGTCGGGCTCGCGGTTGCAGAGGTCGTAGAGGATGCCGAGGCCGAGGTTGGACATGCCGATGTCGTAGATGTCGGGGTAGCAGAGGGCGACGCGGACGGGCGTGGCGTCCCAGTCCTTGACGATGGAGTTCCACTCGCCGCCGGCGTAGCGCGCGGGCTTCTGGACGCGCGGCAGGAGCGAGTCGATGCGCACGGTCATGGCGGCACCTCGAGTAGACTTGCGGTCGGGCTTTGGCGGACGGCCGCGGGAGGGGGCGCGAAGATTAGCGTACCATGCGCTGTCGAAACGCCGCGGCTGGCGAGCCGGACGGCCGGGGCGCGCCTACGCGAGTTTGACCGCGACTTCGGGAAGGGCGACGGCCTCGATACTCGTGAGGTCCAGCTTTCGCGACGCGCGGTCAATGTCGATGCCGACGATGGTCCCGTCTGCGTCGAAGTCGACCACCAGTCCTTTGGCGATCTCACGCGAATCGACGCTCGGCCTGCCGTTCAGGTCAATGTAGAGAGAATCGGTCTCGGGGTAGTAGTGGATGTACGGCCGCTTGCGCAGGACTTGCTCCTCGAAGTAGCGTGTCGCTTTCATGTTACGCGCAGCGGACGCCGACCTGGGCGGAAGAGCGTCGCTCCGGTTGGCGCCTCCTACCGCGTGAGGAACTCGATGAGCGTGCGGACAGGGATGCCGCTGGCGCCCTTCACGGTGATGCCTGACTCGCGGTCGTAGGTGTCGACGCCGGCGATGTCCAGGTGCACCCAGGGCGTGTCGCCGGCGAAGTGCTTGAGGAAGTGGGCGGCGGTGATCGCGGCGGCTCGGCGGCCGCCGGTGTTCTTGAGGTCGGCGACCTCCGACTTGAGCTGCTCGGCATACTCGGACCACATCGGCAGTGGCCAGCAGCGCTCGCCCGCTGCCTCGGCGGCCCCGCGCACCGCCTCGAGCGTCCCCTCGTGATTGGACATCAGTCCGAACGCCAGGTCGCCCAGGGCGACGGAGACGGCGCCGGTGAGCGTCGCCACATCGAGTATCGGGGAGCAGCCGCGCTCGCGGGCGTAGCAGAGGCCGTCAGCCAGGATGAGCCGCCCCTCGGCGTCGGTGTTGATGACCTCGATAGTGGTGCCATCCATGGCGCGCAGGACGTCGCCGGGCCTGGTGGCCGCGCCACCGGGCATGTTCTCCGTCGCGGGCACGATGCCGATGACGTTGATGCGAGGCTTGAGCCGGCCGAGCGCCACCAGGGTAGCGATGACGGCCCCGCCGCCGGCCATGTCGCCTTTCATCTCCTGCATGTTCTCGGCCGGCTTGATCGAGATGCCGCCCGTGTCGAAGGTGATACCTTTGCCGACCAGGCCGGTCACGCGCGGCGAGTCGGGGTCGCCACGGTACTCGATCACAATGACGACGGGCGGCTGATGACTGCCGGCGGCAACGCCCAGCAGCGAGCCCATCAGCTTCGTCTCCATCCAGCCGCGGTCGTACGCTTCAAAGGCGACGCCGACGGCCTGGCACGCCTCGCCGGCGCGGCGGGCGAGCTCGGTGGGCGTGAGGACGTTCGCCGGCTCGTTCGCCAGATCGCGCGCGAAGTTCTGGGCCTCGGCGATGACGCGGCCGCGCTCGACACCGCGGCGGACCCCGTCGAGCTTGGCGGCGTCACGCTCGACGATGGTGAGGACGGCGAGCTGGTGCTCGTCGTTCTTTGGCTTCCTATGCGCGGTGAAACGGTACAGGCCGAGCAGCGTGCCCTCGGCGATCGCCTCGGCGCAACCCTCGGTGGGGAGCTGGGCGATGCCGGCGCCGTGGACGATCGTGGTGGCGTCCGCCTGCGGCGGCCCGCCGAGGCGGCGCAGCTCGCGGGCGACGTTGGCCGCCAGGTCGCGGACGCGGTCGAGGGTGAACTCGCGCGACTTCCCGAGGCCGGCCACCAGCACCCGCCGGGCCGGGATGCGGCCGAGGGTGTAGATCACCCGCAGCTCGCCCCACTTGCCGGTGATATCGCCCGCGGCGATCGCGTCGCTGATGGCGCCGCCCAGGGCACGGTCAACGGCGCCCGTGCCGCCGCCCGGACGCTTCACCCCCTCGAAGAGGTTCACCACGCACGTGTCAGCCGCGACGGCCTGGATGTCGCCGTGCTCGACGCGGATCTCGGTCATTCCCATCCTCCCCTGCGCCTGCCCGCAGCAGGCAGGCTGGACTCGATCCTAGCACCGGCGAGGCGTAAGGGCCGGCAGCCGGTATCATCGCCCCAGGGGCCCGCAAGGGAGTTGACGTGCGGCGGCTGGTGGGGCGCCAGGGTCTGACGGAGCTCGCGATCGTCGGCGGCTGTGCGTTGCTCTACTTTCTCATCCGCGGCAACGTCGCCGATCGCGCCGATCAGGCGAACGCCGCGGCGATGGACATCGTGGCCATCGAGCGGCGGCTGCGCATCTACTGGGAGCCGGCCTGGCAGCAGGCTTTCCTCGCGAGCCGGGAGTGGACCCAGTTCTGGAACCAGTTCTACTTCTGGCTGCATGGGCCGCTGATCGTGGTCGTTGGTCTTATCCGCTACTTTGGCCATCGCGGGAAGTACCTGGTCATCCGCACCGCCTTCCTGATCTCGTGCGTGGTGGGGCTGCTGGTCTACAACTTCTACCCGCTGACGCCGCCGCGACTGCTCCCCGAGCTCGGCTACGTGGACACGATGCGGCTCTACAGCCCGGTCGCGTACCAGGCGGAGTCGACAAAGGCGTTCACGAACCCGTACGCCGCGATGCCGTCGTTGCACTACGGCTGGTCGTTCCTCATCGCGGTGGGGATCGCCTGGACGTGGCCGCGCTGGTGGGCGCACGCGTTCGCCGCCGTGGAGACGTTTGGCATGGTCGGCGCGGTGGTGATCACGGCGAACCATTGGCTACTGGACGTGGCCGCGGGAGGGGCGCTCTGCCTGCTGGCGCTCGCGCTGGCGTGGTGGCTGCACCAGGGCAGGGCACCGCGACGCGTGGCGGCCCGCCCGCGTGCGCGCGGCTGAAGCGTGCCGTAACGTACGCGTAGCCTCGACTGACGCGGTGGGCCGCTATACTGATGCGCGGGGAGCGCCCCACCCGGGAGCAGAGCGTGCGGAGACTGGTCGGAAGGCGCGGACTGGCCGAATTCGGGATCGTGGGCGGCTGCTTGCTGCTCTACTTCCTGGTCCGCGGCAGCGTCGTCGATCGCGTTCCCCAGGCGGACGCGCACGCGCTCGACTTGATCAGGCTGGAGACAAATCTTGGATTCTTCTGGGAGCTCTCCTGGCAGAAGCTGATCCTGGGCAGCACGTTCTGGACTCAGTTCTGGAACTTCTTCTATTTCTGGCTGCATGGCCCGCTGATCGCGGTCGTGGCCTTCATCCTGTACTTCAAGCATCGCGGGAAGTACAGCACGATTCGGACGGCGTTTCTGATCTCCTGCCTCATCGGGCTGTTCATTTACGACTTCTACCCGGTCACGCCTCCGCGCCTGTTGCCCCGTCTCGGATTCGTGGATACGGTGCAGCGCTACGCCGACCTCTCCTACCAGGCGGAGTCGTTGAAGCCGTTCGTCAATCCATACGCTGCCCTGCCGTCGCTCCACTTCGGCTGGGCGTTCCTGATCTCAGTCGGGATCGCCTGGACGTGGCGAACGTGGTGGGCGTACCTGGCGGCGGCCGCGGAGACGGTGGGAATGTTCTTCGCGGTGGTGGTGACCGGCAACCACTTCATCATCGACGCGATCGCCGGCTTCATCGTGTGCGGCGTCGCGCTGGCGTTGGCGCTCTGGATGCACTCGGTCTGGCTGCCGCGGGGGAACGCCTGGCGGGAGCAGGACACGCGCGGAGAACCGTTGGCGCCCGGCGCGCCCGCGAGCGGCGACCAGGGGGCCGGCTAGCCTGCCTCCCTACTCGCGCTGCGGACGGACGAGGCGTCGCTGATCAGACGGGAGTCGGCTCCGGCTCGTGCATCCAGAGGAACTCGGCGGCGCGGCGGGAGAGGCGCACCTGGTGGCCAGCGACCAGCACTTCGACGGCTTCCGGGGTGCCCGCAAGCACCTCCAGCTCGATCTCGGGGCGGAAACCCTGGTCGAAATACCACAGCATCAGCTCGCGCTCGGACTCGGCGATCTCGGAGATGCGGAAGAGGCGGGCGCGCGTCCCGACGGGGAGGCCGGCCAAGCGCACGCTCGGCGGTCGCTCACCGGCGATGCCGGGGATGGGGTTGCCGTGCGGGCAGGTGGTGGGGAAGTTCATCAGCTCGAGGAGCCGCTGCTCGACAATGGGGGAGATGGCGTGCTCGAGGCGGTGGGCCTCCTCGTGGGCGGCGGCCCAATCGAGGCCGAGGACGTCGGTCAGCCAGCGCTCGACCAGGCGATGGCGGCGCATGAGGGATTCGGCCAGCTCGAGCCCCTGGCGGGTGAGCTCGATCTCGCGGCGACCGGTCCAGACGATGTAGCCGTCGCGCTCGAGGCGGCGGAGGGCGAGGGTGACGGTAGGGGCGGAGACGCCGGTGCGCTCGGCGACGCGGGCAGGGATGGCGCGGACGCCCTCGTCGCGCAGCGTGTTGAGGGCGATGACGTAGTCCTCGGTCGTCATCGTGGGCATGTGCAGGAGATCCTTGCGGAATAGGCCCAAAGGCCGAGTTGCGCCTGGCCTTAGCTTAGCCTAAGCTAAGGCCAGAAGACGGCGGTTGCCTGGCTTCTAGTATACCGGGTCAGGCAAGCGTTGTAAATAGGAAGCATTCCCAGGTGATGCCGTGCTCTACTCCTTCCTCATCACCGTGCGCGAGGGCTTCGAGATCGGCCTCATCGTCGCCATCGTACTCGGCTACCTCGCGCGGACGGGCAACCGTCGTCACTTCCGCGAGGTCTGGCTGGGGACGGCCGCGGCGGCCGCGCTCTCTGTTGGCGTAGCCGCCGGGCTGCAACTCGCGGCGACCGAGCTTTCCGGCGCGGCGCGCGAGGCGTTCGAGGGCTTCACCATGCTGCTCGCCGTCGGCGTGCTGACCTGGATGGTGTTCTGGATGCGCCGGCAGGCTGCCAGCCTGGGCCGGGACCTGCGCGTGCAGGTCGAGGTGGCTCTCCGCCGCGGATCGATCCTGGCGCTGGCGGCGCTGGCGTTCAGCGCCGTCGCCCGTGAGGGCCTCGAGACCGTGCTGTTCTTGTTCGCCGGGTCGTCCGCGCAGCGGGGAGACTCGACGGCGCTCTACCTGGGCGGCGGGCTGGCTGGCTTCGCCGTGGCGGCCGGCCTGAGCTGGCTGGTCTACCGTGGCTCGCACGTGCTGCCGATGCGCCAGTTCTTCACCGTGACGGGGGCCGTCGTGCTCGTGCTGGCGGCGGGGCTGCTCACCAATGGGATCGGCGCGCTGCAAACGGCCGGGGTGATCGGCAACCTGGGTGCGCGGCCGTGGGACACGGACAGCATCGTGTCGATGGCGTCGACGGGCGGCCAGTTCCTGCACACGTTGATTGGCTACGACTCCGCGCCCACTTGGGGACAGATCGTCCTCTACTGGGCCTACCTGCTGGTCGGGCTCACGGCGTTCGTCGGTGGGCTCGGCGCGCGCCCAGCCGGGCGGCCCGCCGGCCGGCCGGCCGAAGCACGGCACTGATCCTACCGGCGAAGCCTGCGGCTTCCCGCGGAGGGCGAACATGCGCCTCTTGACCTTACTCACCGGTACCACCGCCGCGTTCGTGCTCGCGGCCTGTGCGGCCGGCGGCGGCCGCGAGGTGACGGTCACCGCCACCGACAGCGCCTGCACCCCGAACGGTGTGGACGCGCAGCCGGGCGAGAAGCTCACGCTTGTGGTGAAGAACGAAGCGAAAGGCGACCGCGAGATCGAGGGGATCGAGGGCGCCCGACTGCCGGAGGTGCTGATCCCTGCCGGTCGCACGCGGCGGGTGAACTTCACCATGCCCGAGCAGGGCGGCACGCAGAAGGTGAAGTGCTACATCCCGGGCGGGCCTTCGACCATCATCGAGTTGCGGGCGTCTGGAGGCTCGCCGGTGCAGAGCGCGACGGCGACCGTGGCCGAGCAGAGCGGTGGCGCGGCCGCCGGCACGACGGTGGACGTGAAGCTGGTCGAGTGGCGGGTGACCCCCTCGGTCAGCGAGGTGCCGGCCGGCCGGGTGCGGTTCGTGGCGCGGAACGTGTCGGCGAGCATGGTCCACGAGCTGGCCGTGCTTTCCGTGGGCGCGGACGGGCAGAAGCGGGAGATCGCGGACGTGGAGGGCATCCGGCCGGGCGGCGGCGGCGAGCTGGTGGTGGAGCTGAAGCCGGGTCGGTACGAGCTGGCCTGCCTCATCGCCCCGGGGGAGGCGGGCTCGACCGCCGACCACTACCAGGAGGGGATGCACACTCCGTTCGTGGTGCGCTAGCACGCGGGCATCGCAGGAGCTTGCCTCTGCGACCGCGTTTCCCTGCCCGACTGTCAGGCGGCGCTTGTGCGTCTGTCACCTCGCGACCGACGCTCCAGGAAATCGAAACGGGAGGCGGGCGATGGACGAGCGAGTGGCGGGCCAGGCGGAGCCCGAGGCCGCGGGGACGAACGACGCGACTGAGGCGGCACGAGAGCCGGCAGCGCTGCCGTTGGGCGAGGGCGCGGCCGAGGTAGCGGACGTGTCCGCCGCCCTGGCCGAGGCGGTGGGGCGCTACCGTGAGGCGCTGCGCGCGCTGCATCCGGAGCTGCCGGCCGAGGTGCTCACCGGCGCGACGGTGGCCGAGCTCGACGCCGCGCTCGAACGGGCGCTGGCGGTACGCGAGCAGGTGGCACGGGCGCTTGCCAGGAGCGCCGTGCCGGCCGGCGCCCCGGTGCGCGGCGAACCGGGCGTGGAAGGGCTGAGCCCGTTCGAGAAGATCCGTGCCGGGCTGGCGCGGCAGCGGTAGGGCTGTACCGCGGGCGTGGCGTCGGGTGGCGCCCGTACGCTGTTCAGCGTATCGACGCGCCAGGAGTTCTGATCTAGCGTAGTGATGGACCCGCCGGAAACGGGTGGGTCGCCTCGCTGCCCAGGGCACGCCTCGCGAAAGCGAGCGCACGCAAAGCCACGGGTCTACCTCGCTCCTGCGGTGCGGGAGTGACAGGACAGCCGGGCTGCCTGCGAGGACGTTGGCCGGTCCGCCTGAGGCGGACGCCGGAGCGGTGGACTCGACGGAGGTGCGCTCGTGAAGCGCTGGCAGCCCCTGGGGCTCCTGGTCGCGGCAGTGGTGGCGCTCGCCTGCGCGGCGACGGCCTACGCGGAAGGGCCGATTCCGGCTGCCTCACCGGCGCCGGCCGTCGGCACGCCCGTGACCACCACGAACGAACCCACGGTGGGCGCCCCCGCCGTGCTGGTCCGTCCCGAGCCATCGAGCGGGATCCCCGAGAGCGGTCCGGCGCCCTCGAGCCCGGCGCCGGGACAGCAGGCGCCCACCGTCACCCCCACGCCCAGCCCAACCGTCGGCGAACCGGTTGTTATCATCCGGCCCCAGACGCCCGCATCGAGCGAGCCGCCCGCGGCCACGCCGTCCGGTGGCTTCGTGAGCGAGGTCAAGGGGATCACGGCGATGCCCGCCACCGGCAGCGGCCCGACGCCGGGGCGGACGACGCCCGCGGCCGCGCTGCTCGCGCTGGCGGCGGCCGCCGTGAGCGCCGGAGCGGGCGCGGTGCTGATGCGCCGCGGACCGCGCGAGCGCTAACCTCCGGACTTCCCGAGAAGAACCGCGGATCAGGTATTCGCCCGATTTCGAGTCGACCGGCGGTCAGCATCGCTTGACCGAGAGGGCGCCCCGAGGTATACGGAGACATCAACATCTGTTGAACCGGGGGAATCGGGGCAGGACGGGTGGAGCTTGAGCAACGCGCCGTCGAGCGCATGATCGGCGCGCACATCCGGGATCTGCGCGAGACGCGCGGCTTGTCGCAGGTTGAGCTGGCAGAGCGTGTGGGCTTCAGTAAGAGCCTGATCTCGAAGCTCGAGTCGGGCCGGGTCACCATCGCCATCGCCAACCTGCACCGCATCGCCAAGGCGCTGAACGTCGAGGTCGGCTGGTTCTTCGATGATGATGCGGCCGACCAGCCGATGGTCATCGTGCGCGCGGGGGAGCGTCGCGAGGTGGCGAAGGATGGAACGACGTTCGGGTACACGTATCAATCGCTGGCGCACAAGCGGCGGCTGAAGCGTATGGATCCGTTCCTTCTGGGCGTTCCGGCGAAGGTGCCGCGCAAGCCCGGCCTGGTCCACGACGGCGAGGAGATGCTCTTCGTCGTCAAGGGGCATATCAACTTCATCTTCGATGGAGGGCGCTACCCACTGGATCCCGGAGACCTTGCCTACTTCGACGGCGACCATCCGCACAACGTCGAGTCGCGTGACGGGGAGCCGGCGGAGGTGCTATCGGTGTACTGCTTCACGGCCGGACCGCGGGCGCCCGCCGGCGCGGGGCTCTCGACCCCCATGCGACGCCGGCGCACGCTCAACGGGGCAAGAAGGGAGGTGGCGGTGATCACGACCCCGGAAGGGGCGAAGCCGGGCCACGACGGCACCATCACCGAGCGGTAGCATGCGCCTACCGCGCAAGTATCAAGGGGGAAAAGCGGTGAGAAACACTCGGTTCAGGTGGCTCGCCCTGACGCTGGCCGTGGGGCTGGCGTTGGCCGCGATGTCCTGCAAGGGCTCATCCAAGTCGACCGCGACGCCACAGGCGACGGGCACGCAGCCTGCCGCCGCGACCGGCACGCAGCCGGCGGCCTTCACCGGCACCGTCAAGGTGGGGATCTCCACGACGCTGAGCGGGGCGATCGCCCAGCTCGGGAAGAACGGCCTGCAAGGCGTTACGCTCGCCGTTGACGACCTCAACGCCAAGGGCGGGCTGCTCGGCAAGAAGATCGAGGTAGTGTCGGCGGACGACCAGGCCAAGCCGGATGTCGGCTCGACCAACGTTCGCAACATGATCCTGAACGACAAGGTCGTGGCGGTCTTCGGGCCCGTGAGCAGCGCGGTGGCGGCCGCCGAGGAGGGCATCGCCGCGCAGAACAAGATCCCGATCTTCTTCCACACGTCCAACGACACGGTCCTGATGACGAAGCAGTTCACCAAGTATGGCTTCCAGGTCGTGCCCAACACGACCATGGAGCCGCGGGCGATCGCCGCCTACGCCTGCCAGCAGCCGTACACCAAGTGGGCGACAATCGGGCCGGACTACAGCTACGGCCACGACACGGTGGACACGTTCATCAAGGACCTGAAGGCCTGCAAGCCAGGCGTCGAGGTCGTCAACGCGCAGTGGCCGAAGCTCGGCTCGTCCGATTTCACCCCGTACATCTCGGCGATTCAGAGCGCGAAGCCGGACGCCCTCTTCCTGGCGATCTACGGTGGCGACCTGGTCACCTTCTCAAAGCAGGCCGCCGGCTACAACCTGGCCAAGCAGATGAAGATGTTCGGCGCCTACAGCATCTCGGCGTTGCAGCCGCTGGGCGCGGACGCGCCGGCGGGCGGCGTGACCTGGTTCCGCGCGCCGATCTATCTGCCCGACGGCACGCCGGGCGTGGACAACGCCAAGATCAAGACGTTCATTGACCAGTACCACGCGAAGTTCGGCCAGTGGCCGGGCATCTTCTCGATCCTGGCCTACTCGGCGGTCCAGACGTGGGCCGACGGTGTGAAGAAGGCCAACAGCTTCGACGGCGACAAGATCGCGGCCGCCCTGCCGGGTGTGACCGTGTCGACCGTCCGCGGCGACATCAAGATCCGGGCGTGCGACCACCAGGCGGAGATCCCCGAGTACGTGGGCACGCTGTCGGACCAGGTGAACTCGACCTACGGTTTCCGGACTCCCACCAACGTGTTCATTGGGCAGCCTGACAAGATCATGCTGACCTGCGCGGAGTCGGAGGCGCTTCGAGGTAAGTAGGCGAGGGGGCGGGAGCCGTTCGGCTCCCGCCCCTCCGCTCGGTCGGCGCGGTCGCAGCGCCCTAGGACCAGATCCGACTGGAAGCAGGCCCCGCCTTCGCGGGGAGAGGCGTGTGAGACGGGTGGCAGAGGAGGCGGGCGGTGGACTTGGGCAACGTTGCCATTCAGCTTCTCAGCGGCATGACCGTTGCCGGGTACCTGTTCATGGTGTCGGCGGGCATGACGCTGGTGTTCGGCGCGATGCGGGTGATCAACATCGCGCATGGCAGCTTCTACATGTACGCCGCCTTCATCGTGGCTGCCATCGTGGGCAAGGGCACGGGCGCGTCCGGCATGTTCTGGGTCGCGCTGCTCGTGGCGCCGCTGATCGTGGCGGCGATGGGCACGGCCACAGAAGTGACGATCATGCGGCGCATCTACACCAAGGAGCACCTGACGCAGTTGCTGGCGACGTTCGCGCTGTTCTACATCTTCGCCGATGTGGCGCTGCAGATCTGGGGGGGCGCGTTCCGGTCGGTGCAGGCGGCGCCGGTGCTCACCGGGCAGGTGAACGTGCTGGGGCGGAGCTTCCCGAAGTACAACTTCTTCGTCATGGGCGTGGCCGTCGTGGTCGGAGTGGCGATGTGGCTACTGCTGCAGCGGACGAAGCTCGGCTGGCGCATCCGGGCGGCCGTGGAGGACCCAGAGCTGCTGGCCGCCACCGGGACGAACGTGCGGCTGCTCTTCACCACGGTGTTCACCATCGGGGCCCTGCTGGCGGGGGTGGCCGGCGCGGTGGTGGCGCCGCTGGTGTCGGTGGCACCCGGCCTGGACGCGGGCATCCTGGTGGAAGCGTTCATCGTCGCCGTGATCGGCGGTCTGGGCTCGATCGCGGGGGCGGCGATCGGCGCGATCATCCTGGGGCTGTTCCAGGCCATCGGGATCCTGTGGGTGCCGACCTGGGCGTCGGCCTTCACCTACATCGCGATGATCCTCGTGCTGGCCGTGCGGCCGTGGGGCCTGCTCGGCACGCCGGAAAGGTGAGCGGCCGTGGCTGAGTCGGCTCGCCAAGTCACAGCCGAGGCCGGCGCTCCGACAGCGGCCGGCGCGGCCGAGGGTCGCCGGCGAGGCTGGCGGCTGGTGCGGCGCGTCGGGCTTCCGGTCGCGCTGATCGTGGTGCTGGTCGTGCTGTCGTACACGCTGCCGACCTCGCGGCTGCTGGTGCTGGAGAACGTGCTGGCGCTGGCGTTGTTCGCCGTGGCCACCAATCTGCTGCTGGGCTACGGAGGGCTGGTCTCCTTCGGCCAGGCTTCCTTCTACGGGCTGGGCGCCTATGTCGTCGCCGCGAGCTGGGCGCATTACAAGACGCCCTTCTGGGTCGCCTTCATCCTGGCGCCGGTCGCCGGCGCGGTCCTGGCGCTGGTGGTGGGAGCGCTGGCGCTGCGGACGCGGCGGCTCTACTTCGCGCTGCTGACGCTGGCCTTCTCGCAGCTCTTCTTCACCGTCGCTGAGAAGTGGTACGGCTTCACGCAGGGCGACAACGGGATCTTCGGCACGATGATCCCGTCGAAGCTGGCCGAGCCGCAGGCGGGCTTCCTCTTCGTTCTGGCGGTGACGGTGATCGCGATGCTCATCCTGTGGAAGGTCACCGAGTCGCCGTTCGGCCTGACGCTGCGGGCGATCCGTGAGAACCGCGAGCGGGCGGAAGCGCTGGGTGTGAACGTCTATTGGCACCAGTTGCTGGCGTTCATCATCTCGGGCGCGTTTTGTGCGCTGGCCGGGGTGCTCTTCGTGGTGCACGACCAGGCGGCCTACCCGCAGCTTCTGGACTGGACCAAGTCCGGCGACCCGGTGCTGGTGTCCGTGATCGGCGGCATGTACACCTTCCTCGGGCCGGCGGTGGGGGCGCTCGTCTACCAGTACGGGCATGACCTGATCATCGAGTACACCACGCACTGGCAGCTCGTGCTGGGGATCGTGCTGCTGGCGATCGTGCTGTTCGTGCCGGACGGCTTGGCGGGGTTGTTCTCCCTGGCCGGCTGGCGGCGTGCGGGTGCGCGGGTCCGCTCGATCCTGCGCCGTCAGGCGGAGGTGGGCTGAGATGGGCGTGCTCCTCGAGACCCACGGCCTGGTGAAAGCGTTCGGCGGCTTCCACGCCGTCGACAACGTGGACTTGGTGGTCAACGACGGCGAGATCCGGTCCGTCATCGGGCCGAACGGCGCCGGCAAGACCACGCTCTTCAACGTCGTCACCGGCCACCTGCGGCCGACCCACGGCCATGTCCGTTTCGCCGGTGAGGACATCACGGGGAAGTCACCGCACACCGTGACGCGCCACGGACTGGCGCGCGCCTTCCAGATCACGAACGTGTTCCCGCGCATGACGGTGCTGGAATCGGTCCAGTGCGCGGTGCTGGCGCGCCGCCGGCGCACGAGCGACTTCGTCACCTGGTACCACCGCTCGGCGCGCGATGCGGCGATGGAGGTGATCGAGGCGGTGGGGCTGGTCGAGGTCGCCGAGCAGGAAGCGCGCACGCTCTCGCATGGCGACCAACGCGCGCTGGAGGTAGCGCTGGCGCTGGCCACCGGTCCGCGGCTGCTGCTGCTGGACGAGCCGACGGCCGGGATGTCGCCGTGGGAGACCGAGCGGACGGTGGAGCTGGTGCGCGACCTGGCGCGGGCGCGCGGCCTCACGGTGCTCTTCTGCGAGCACGACATGAACGTCGTGTTCGCGATCTCGGACCGCATCACGGTGATGCACCAGGGGCGGGTGATCGCCGAGGGCGTCCCCGAAGAGGTGCGCCAGAACGAGGAAGTGGTGCGCGTCTACCTCGGAGACCAGGTATGATGCTCGATGTCCGCGAGATCCACACCTACTACGGGCAGAGCTACATCCTCCAAGGGGTGAGCCTGACCGTCGGCGAGGGCGAGGTCGTGACGCTGCTCGGCCGCAACGGCGCGGGCAAGACGACGACGCTGCGCAGCGTCATGGGGCTCACGCCGGCGCGGCGCGGGCACGTGGTGCTGGAGGGGCGCGAGATCACCCACCGGCCGACGTACGCCATCTCGCGGCTGGGGATCGCGTTCGTCCCCAGTGGGCGGCGCATCTTCAGCGACCTGACGGTGCGGCAGAACCTGGAGCTGGCGGCGCACGATGGGGTGGCCGGCGAGGCGGTCTGGACGATCGAGCGGGTTCACAAGGTCTTTCCCAAGCTGGCCGAGCTGGACAGCCGGCGCGCCGGCTTCCTGAGCGGCGGCGAGCAGCAGATGCTCAAGCTCGGGCGGGCGCTGGTCGCGAACCCGAAGCTGCTGCTGCTGGACGAGCCAACCGAGGGACTGGCGCCGGCGGTGGTTGGCCAGTTGGGCGAGTGGCTGCAGCTCCTCAAGGACGAGGGCATGAGCATGCTGCTCTGCGAGCAGAACGCGCTCTTCGCGCTCCGTCTGGCCAGCCGCGGCTACATCCTGGAGAAGGGGCGGATCCAGCACGAGGCGCCTGCCGCCGAGCTGCGAGACAGCCCCGAGGTGCGGACGTACCTGGGCGTCTGATCAACCGGCAGCGCGGTTGACACGATTGTGAAGCGGACTTAGACTATACCCTTGGCGCCTGATTCAGGGACGGCCCGGAGGCCAGAGAGCCCGGACGCTGAGGACGGTCGGCAGTATCGCCGCGCGCGTTGACCCGCGGGACGCCGGACTCGCTCAGAGGTGGGACCTCGGCCTTTCCTTGTGGCCATCGGAGTCAGCGAGATCGACCTGCAGGAGTAGCTCGTGCCGACGATCAGCCAGTTGGTCCGCAGCGGCCGCGCGAAGGCCCAGAAGCGGACGAAGTCACCCGCGCTGCGCTTCCATTTCAATGCGCTGCGCAACCGGCAGTTGCGGGACGTGGGCTCTCCGCAGAAGCGGGGCGTGTGTACGCAGGTGCGCACTGTGACGCCGAAGAAGCCGAACTCGGCGCTGCGTAAGGTGGCGCGTGTGCGGCTCACGAACGGCATCGAGGTCACCGCGTACATCCCGGGCGTGGGCCACAACCTGCAGGAGCACTCGGTGGTCCTCATCCGCGGCGGCCGCGTCAAGGACCTGCCGGGAGTCCGCTACCACATCGTCCGTGGGGCGCTCGATGCCCAGGGCGTACAGAACCGCAAGCAGGGACGCAGCAAGTACGGGGCGCGTCGGCCGAAGAGCTAGCCGGCGCCGGACAAGAGCAGGGTCGCCAGAGGCGACCTCGACCGATCCCGGGCAGCAGTGCTCGGTGGAAGATGTGATCCCTCGGGGAGAGATGGCCGATGCCGAGGCGTGCGCGAGTCGTACGGCGGGAGAGCCCGCCTGACCCACGGTTCAACAGCCGCCAGTTGCAGATGTTCATCAACAAGGTAATGCAGCGCGGCAAGAAGTCGACCGCCGAGCGCGTCGTCTACGACGCACTGGACCGGATCGAGCAGCAGGTGCGTCGCAGCCCGATCGAGGTGTTCGAGGCGGCGATGCGCAACGCCACGCCCGTGGTCGAGGTGAAGCCGCGGCGCGTCGGCGGCGCCACGCTGCAGGTGCCGGTAGACATCCGCGCCGAGCGTCGGGTGGCGCTGGCGATGCGCTGGCTCCTGCAGACGGCGCGCAAGCGGGGCGGCCGCTCCATGGCGGAGAGGCTCGCTGGCGAGCTGTTGGACGCCGCCAACGGTCAGGGCGCCACGGTGAAGAAGCGCGACGACACCCATCGCATGGCGGAGGCGAACCGCGCCTTCGCCCACTATCGCTGGTAGGGGCTACGGGGAAAACGGATCTGTTCGAATGGCACGCGCGGTACCGATCGAGAAACTTCGCAATATCGGGATCATTGCCCACATCGACGCCGGCAAGACGACGGTATCGGAGCGTGTCCTGTTCTACACCGGCCGGACCTACAAGATCGGCGAGACCCACGAGGGCACGGCGGTGATGGACTGGATGGTGCAAGAGCGCGAGCGCGGCATCACGATCACCGCCGCCGCCACCACCTGCAGTTGGGGCGGGCACACCATCAACCTGATCGATACGCCCGGGCATGTCGACTTCACCGCCGAGGTGGAGCGTAGCCTGCGCGTGCTTGACGGCGGTGTGGTCGTGTTCGACGCGGTTGCCGGCGTGGAGCCGCAGAGCGAGACGGTGTGGCGTCAGGCCGACAAGTATCGCGTGCCGCGCATCTGTTTCGTGAACAAGATGGACCGCGTGGGCGCGAACTTCTGGCGTACGGTCGAGATGATCCGTGACCGCCTGAGCATGGAGCCGGTGACGCTCCACATTCCCATCGGTTTCGAGGCGGACTTCACCGGAGTGGTCGACCTGGTCGCGGGGGAGGCGATTACCTTCACCGGCAGCCGCGACGACCGGCCGACGATCGGCCCCATCCCGGACTCGTTGCGCGACGAGGCGAAGCGCCATCGCGATCTGCTGGTGGAGCGCGTGGCCGAGCACGACGAGCAGCTCATGATCAGCTACATCGAGGGCCGCGAGATCGGCGTGGCCGAACTGAAGAAGGCGATCCGGCGCCAGACGATCGCCAACACGGTCACGCCCGTGCTCTGCGGCAGCGCGTTGCGCAACAAGGGTGTGCAGCCGCTGCTCGACGCGGTGGTGGACTACCTGCCGTCGCCGGTCGATATCCCGCCCGTCGCAGGCCGTCACCCGGACAGCGATGAACCGGTGGAGCGTCGCGCCGAGGACAGCGAGCCGCTGGCCGCCCTGGCCTTCAAGATCGTGGCCGACCCCTACGTGGGGCGGCTGGCCTACTTCCGCGTCTACTCCGGCACCGTGCGGGTGGGCCAGCAGGTGATGAGCACGGCGCGCCATCAGCGGGAGCGCATGGGCCGCATGTACGTGATGCACGCGGACAAGCGCGAGGAGATCGAGGAGGTCCAGGCCGGCGGCATCGCGGCCGTCGGCGGGCTCAAGGGCACCTTCACCGGCGACACGCTGTGCGACCCCGACCATCCCGTCCTGTTGGAAGCGATCCAGTTCCCAGAGCCAGTCATCTCGGTGGCGATCGAGCCCAAGACCAAGGACGATCAGGACCGCATGGGCGAGGCCCTCACCCGCCTGGCCGAGGAGGACCCGACGTTTCGCGTCCGCTACGACAAGGAGACCGGCCAGACGATCATCTCCGGCATGGGCGAGCTGCACCTCGATGTCCTGGTGGACCGGATGCGGCGTGAGTACCGGGTGGAGGCGAACGTCGGCCGCCCGCAGGTCGCCTACAAGGAGACCATCACGCGCCCGGCGCACGCCGAGGGGCGCTTCGTCCGCCAAACGGGCGGTCGTGGACAGTATGGCGTCGTGGTGCTGGACGTGCGGCCGCTGGAGCGCGGCTCGGGTGTGGTGTTCGTCGACAAGGTCGTGGGCGGCGCCATCCCGCGGGAGTTCATCGGGGCGGTGGAGGCCGGCGTGCGCGAGCGGCTGGAGAGCGGCGTGCTCGCCGGCTACCCGGTGCTCGACGTGGAGGTGACGCTGGTCGACGGGGGCTATCACCCGGTCGACTCGAACGAGCTGTCGTTCCGCACCGCGGGCTCCATTGGGGTGCGCGAGGCGGTGGGGAAGGCCGGTCCGGTCATCCTCGAACCGGTCATGAAGCTCGAGATCCGAGTGCCGGAGAGCTTCCTCGGCGATGTCGTGGGCGATATCAACGCACGCCGCGGACACGTGGTGGGCATGGAGGCGGTCGGCAACCTGCAGGTGATCCGTGCCGAGGTGCCGCTGGCCGAGCTGTTCGGCTATACGACCGAGCTGCGTTCGATGACGCAGGGCCGGGGCACGCACAGCATGGAGTTCGACCACTACGCTGGGTTGCCACGGGCGGCTTCGGAAGCAATGCTGGCCCGCAGCCGGGCTTGACCAACCAGGAGGACGGGGACGATGGCGAAGGCGAAGTTTGAGCGGACGAAGCCGCACGTGAACGTAGGGACGATTGGGCACGTGGATCACGGGAAGACGACGCTGACGGCGGCGATCACGAAGGTGCTGGCGATG
>JAJYLG010000015.1 GCA_021787985.1 Chloroflexota bacterium | reverse complement strand
GGTCCGCGCCCATGGCGTTCCGGCGGTCACCCTGTCGAGCGTCCGCTTCCGCAAAGGGATGGACGGCGAGCGCTCGCGGCCGGGCGAGCCGCTGCCCGAATGGCGGCGTGCCTTCGATGCGCGGGTCGCCGAGCTCCTCACGCCTTATCGCTTCGATGTCGGCGTGCTCGCGGGCTACATGCTCATCACGACCGACGTGCTCTGTGACCGGTACGTCCTGCTCAACCTGCACCCGGCGCTGCCCGGCGGCCCCGTTGGCACCTGGCAGGAGGTGCTGTGGCAGCTTATCGCCGCGCGCGCCGGCGAGAGCGGCGTGATGATCAACCGTGCCACCGTGGCGGTCGACCGCGGGCCGGTCGTCAGCTTCTGTCGCTACTCATTGCGCGGCCCGGACTTGGACGCCCTCTGGACGGAGACCCCCGCCGGGCACGCCGGCACTCTCGCGGCCGCGCTCGGCGAGTCGCATCCCCTGTTCGTCGCCTTGCGTGCCCGCGGCCTGCGGCGCGAGGGGCCGTTCCTGGTCGAGACGCTGCGCGCCCTGGCGGACGGACGTGTGGCGCTGCGCGAGGGGGCGGTCCTCGATCGGGATGGCGGGACGTTGCCCACCGGGCTCGACCTCAGCGGCGGAGTGGAGACGGCGCTCGCCGGCGACTTTCCGGGGGCCGCTGGTCGATGACACAATGACACGCAGGACTGGCCCGGCGTCCGCCGAGGCGCACGGCCGGCGGAGGTGCACATGCGCTGCGAATCCTGCGCGACCGAAGTCGTGGTGGCGGATCGTTTCTGTCGCGGTTGTGGCGAGCCCCTGGCGCAGCCGCGGGCTCTCGTCGCCGCCGGGCCGAACGGCCTCGCACCGGTGGTCCGTCCCCCGCGGTCCGTCCAGCTTGCCACCAGCGCCGCGTTGATCGCGGTCGGAACGGGGCTGGAGCTCAGCCTGGCCTGGCTCGGACGGCGCGCGCTCCGCGCGGCGTTGCGGCCGCGGTCCGCCTCTCGCGGACGCCGGTCGGCCGGCCGCCTGCTCGATATCACCTACTACCGGCGGGTCGAATACCACCCGCCGTCCTGATCAAAGGCCACGCCCATGCCCGACGTGCTCCTCGTGGTGGACATGCTGCGCGGCTTCCTCGAGCCGGGACGCGCGCTTTACTGCGGCGACGATGCCCGCGACATCATCCCCGCCGTCCGCGAGCTGGTGGAGGAGCAGCGCCGCTCCGGGTCGCGAGTGATCTTCGTGTGCGACACGCACCGTCCCAACGATCTGGAGTTCCGCATGTTTCCGCCGCACTGCATCGGCGGGACGGAGGAGCCGGAGGTCATCCCAGAGCTGGCCGACCTCGCGACCGAACGCCTGGAGAAGACCCGCTACAGCGCGTTCTTCGGCACGGACCTGGACGGGCGTCTGGCCGAGGCCCGGCCACCGCTGGTCGCCGTGTGCGGGGTCTGCACCGACATCTGCGTCATGCACACCGTGGCCGATGCGCGCAACCGCGACTATGAGGTGCGCGTGCCGGCATGGTGCGTCGCCTCATTCGACGCCAACGCCCATGCGTGGGCGCTCGACCACATGGAACACATCCTCGGAGCGCGCGTCGAGCGCATGCCAGTCTCGGCATGACGGTGGCTCGCGGCCTCCGCGAAGGCGGGGGCTGCCCCCGCGAATCGACGGGGGGCCGATGATCGGCGTAGTCCGCCTTGGCTGGATGAGGCTACCGGCCGGAGCGCCTCGCCGCCGTGGCGCCCGGGGACTCGCGTGGGCGGCGCTCGTCCTGCTGCCGTTGGCGGTCATCGCCGCCGGTCCGCCGGCGTTCACCGAATCTGACCACGCCTACCTCGCGGCCACGCCGCCCGTCGTGGAGACGCTGGAGCGCTCCGCACCGCCCGCCGTGGACGCCGCCTCGGTCCTCGTGCTCGACGCGAATACCGGGAGGATCGTCTGGGGCATCAAGCCTCACCTGCGCTGGTATCCGGCGAGCACGGTGAAGATGATGACCGCGCTCTTGGCGGCGCAGTCCGGGCAGCTCGACCGCCAGATCGACTTCGTCCCCGCGATGGGAGCGGACGGCTCGTCAGCCGGCCTGCTTCCCGGCGACCGGTTGACGATGCGCGACCTGCTCCGTGCGATGCTGGTCCCATCGGGCAACGAGGCCGCGAACGCCATCGCCTACGCCCTGGGCGATGGGTCCATCGCCCGCTTCGTGGCGCAGATGAACGAGCAGGCCGCCCGCTGGGGGCTGAGGGATACCCGCTTCGTCAATCCCCACGGCCTCGATGCGCCGGGCGAGCATACCTCGGCGTTCGATCTGGCGACACTTGCGCTCAGGCTGCTGGCCGACCCCCTGCTCGCGCAAATCGTTGCCACGCCGCGGCTCGACATGCGCGTCGGCACGCGCACACTCGTGCTCAAGAGCACGAACGATCTCCTCGTGCAAGGCGTCCCCGGGGTCGATGGGGTGAAGACGGGCACCGAGGACCTGGCCAGGGAGAACCAGGTGACCTCGGTGACGCGCGACGACCATCGCGTCATGATCGTAGTGCTGGGATCGAACGACCGGGACCCCGCCAGCCTCGGTCTGATCGACTGGGCCTTCTCCGCTTTCCGCTGGCGCGACCTGGGAGACGGGAAGCCTCCGGTCATGCTGCCGGCCTGGCTGGTCCCGTTCGAGGCTCCCGCCGAGGTCCTCCGCGCTGCCGCGGCCAGCCGTGCGGGGGACGAGGTGCCTTTGCCATGACCGCGCGCGTGCGTCTGCACGTTTTCCTCGCCCACGCTGGCGTGGCATCGCGTCGCGCGGCCGAGCGCTTGATGCGCGAGGGCCGCGTTCAGGTCAACGGGGAGACGGCTACCGCCCCGGGCACGACCGTCGATCCGGCGCGGGATCGCGTGACGGCGGACGGCCGCGAGGTGCAGGTCATGACCGAGGTTGTCGTGCTGGCGATGAACAAGCCGCGCGGCGTGCTGACTGCGGCACGCGACGCGCGCGGTCGGCGGACTGTGGTCGGCCTGCTGCCGGAGGATCTGCCGCGGACGGTCCCGGTGGGGCGGCTGGACCTGCAGTCGGAGGGGCTGCTGCTCCTGACCAACGACGGGGAGCTCGCGCTGCGCCTGTCCCACCCACGCTACGGGGTGACGAAGCGCTACGCCGTGCTTCCCGCGCAACCTGTCACGGCGGAGCAGCTTCGACGGCTGCGTGGTGGCGTAGACATCGGCGAGGAGCGGCCGGCAGCGGCGCGGACGGCGCGGCGCTGTGGTCGTCCGGCCCGCCACTATGCCGAAGGAGACTGGTTCGAGATCGAGCTGCACGAAGGTCGCAAGCACGTGGTGCGGCGGATGTGCGAGGCGGTTGGCTTGCGTGTGCTCCGTCTGGTGCGCACCGCCGTCGACGGGGTGGCGCTGAGCGATCTCGCCCCGTCGCAGTGGCGCCGGCTGCGCGCGGCCGAGGTCGAAGCGCTGCGCGCTGCCTGCGGCCTTGGCGCGCCTGCCTCGCCGCGGCCCGTCGGGGGCCTGCCCCCGCCTGCGCGAGGTCAGGCTCCGGACGGGGGCCGTGGATCCGGCGGGAGCGGACCGCGCATCGCGATCGACGGCCCCGCGGCCAGCGGCAAGACGGCCATCGGCTCACGGGTCGCTCGGGCGCTCGGTCTTGCGTTCCTCGATACGGGCGCGCTCTACCGCGCCGTCACGTGGTGGGCGTTGCGCAACCACGTTCCGCCGGAGGACCGCGCGGGGGTTGCAGGGCTGCTGCGCGACCTGCGGCTGACCGTCGGGACGCGGCCGGCGCGCGACGACCCCGAGGCGTTGCAAACCACGGTCCACATCGACGGCGCCGACGCGACAGCCCATCTGCGGGACCGCCCGGTCGAGGCGGGCGTCTCGCTCTACTCCGCGCTGCCGGCGGTCCGCCGGCACCTGCTCGCCCTGCAGCGCCGCTTTGCCGCCCGTGGGGCGGTGCTCGCGGGTCGCGACATCGGCACGGTGGTCCTGCCCGACGCCGACGTCAAGGTCTTCCTGGAAGCGAAACTGGAGGTCCGGCGCGCCCGGCGGGGCGAGACCGCCGCGGAGCAGGAGGAGCGCGACCGGATCGACGCGAGCCGCTCCGCCGCGCCGTTGCGTCCGGCGCCAGACGCGGTGATCATCGACACGTCGAGCCTGACCATCGGCGCGGTCGTCTCGCGCGTGCTCGACATCGTCACGGAGCGGGTGTCGTGAAGGAGTGGCCGACGGCCGCGTTCTATTGGTTGACGACCCGCCTGGTGTGGCTGGCTTCGCACGTGTTCGGGCGGCTGGAAGTGCGCCGCGACGGTGACCTGCCGGCGACCGGCCCGGCGATCGTGGTGTCGAACCACCTGAACAACGCGGACCCGCCGCTCATCGGCTCGGTGCTACGGCGCCGGCGCATCCGGTTCATGGCCAAGGCCGAGCTGTTCCGCGTCCCCGTCGGGGGCTTCTTCATCCGTCTCTTCGGCGCGTTCCCCGTGCGGCGGTTCGAAGCCGACCTGGCGGCGCTGCGCACGGCCCAGGACCTGCTGGCGCGGGGCAAGGTCATCGGCATGTTCCCGGAGGGCCACCGCAGCCACGGGCGTGGCCTGCTCCAGGCGCAGCCGGGGACCGCGCTCATCGCGTTGCGCTCGGGGGCCCCACTCGTCCCGGTCGCGCTCACCGGCACTGAGCAGGTGCGCAGCCCGCTGGCGTTCCTCCACCGTCCCCGCGCCACCGTGACCGTCGGCGAGCCGTTCGTGCTGCCGCGGCCAGAGCGGATAGACAGCGCGGCCGTACGCGCCGCCACCGACGAGATGATGCTGCGGATCGCACGGTTGCTGCCGCCGACCTATCGCGGCGCGTACAGTGAAATGGTGGAGTCCGCCGGACGGCGGGCGCCCGCGGGCGGGGGCGGGGCAGGGGTTACTCCAGGACGGGTGCTTCACGATGAAGGTCCTTCGCGCGGCTGACATGGGCTTCTGCTTCGGCGTGCGCCGCGCTGTCCAGATGATGGAGGAGGCGGGCGAGCAGCAGGGCAACGTCGCCACGCTCGGAGCGGTCGTCCATAATCCCCTGGTCACCGAGCGGCTGGCGCAACGCGGTGTCCACATCATTGGCACGCTCGATGAGCTGCGCGACCGGCCGATCGCGATCAGCGCGCACGGCGTCGGGCCGAGGGTGCTGCAGGACCTCGAACAGCGAGGGGCCGAGATCATCGATACGACCTGCCCGATCGTGACCCGCAGTCAGCAGTGGGCGCGCCGCTTGACGGAGGACGGGTTCGCCGTCATCGTGTTCGGTGACCCGAATCACAAGGAGGTTCGGGGCGTCCTCGGCTGGGCGACGGGGCGCGTTCTCTGCTGCCAGGACGAATCGGACATCGACAGCCTGCCGGACGACCTGCCGAGCAAGATCGGCGTGCTCTCGCAGACGACGCACACGGAAGAGCGCTTCGCCTCCTTCGTCAGGGCGCTGTTCGCGAAGCGCATGGACCGCATCTCAGAGCTGCGCGTGATCAACACGCTCTGCAACGCGACGACGGGCCAGCAGGCCGCCGCGCGGGAGCTGGCCCGACAGGTCCAGACCATGGTCGTGGTCGGCGGTCGCGAGAGCGCGAACACTCGCCACCTGGTGGAGATCTGCCACGAAGAGGGCGTCCCCGCGTACCACATCGAACGCGCGGGCGAGCTGCGGCCGGAGTGGTTCCGCGGCGTGGACGTCGTGGGCGTCACGGCCGGCGCCTCGACCCCCGACTTCTCGATCGACGAAGTGGTCCTCCACTTGGAGGCGTTGGAGCCGGCGTGACGGAGCAGACCGCCGTGCTGCCGGCGCAGACGGACCTGCGGGGTGGGCCGGTGGATCACGTGGCGCCGGGCTCGCCCGCCGACGCCGCCGGCGTCCGCCCGGGCGACCGCGTGCTGCGCGCCAACGGCGTCCTCTTGCGCGACGCCGTCGACTTCCAGTTCCACGCGGCCGAGCCGCTGGTGGAGCTGGAGCTGCTGCGCGGCGGCGGGCGGCGGCTCGTGACGCTGGTCAAGCACCCGGACGAGGACGCCGGCATCGAGTTTGCCGAGGCCGCGTTCGACGGCATCCGCACCTGCAACAATAACTGCTTCTTCTGCTTCCTCAAGGGGTTGCCGAAGGGCCTGCGCAAGACCCTCTATCTCAAGGACGATGACTACCGGCTGAGCTTCCTGCACGGCAACTTCGTTACGCTGACCAACTTGACCGACGCCGATTGGCAGCGGTTGGACGAGCAGCGCCTCAGCCCGCTCAACGTCTCAGTCCACGCCAGCGAGCCGGACCTCCGGCGGGAGCTCTTGGGCAACCCGCGCGCCCCCGACATTATGGAGCAGTTGCGCCGGCTGGCCGAGCTCCACATCCGCGTGCATACCCAGGTGGTGCTCACCCCGGGAGTGAACGATGGCCCTCACCTGCTGCGCACCGTGCGGGACCTGGCCGAGCTCTACCCGACCGTGCAGACCGTCTCAGTGGTCCCGGTTGGGGCGACCCAGTGGTATGAGGAGCGGCAGCGGGCGAAGCACGCTCCACAGGCCGCGCGCTGCGAGCCGGCATACGCGGCGGGGCTGATCCGCGAGCTGCTCCCGCTGCAGCGCCACTACCGCCACGAGCTGGGCGCCACCGTGGTGAGCATCGCGGACGAGTACTACCTGGCGGCGGGGCTCCCCGTGCCCGGCGCGGCCTGGTACGACGGCTTCCCCCAGTACGAGAACGGGATCGGCATGACACGTCGGTTGCTGGACGACTGGTACCGCGTGCGCGCAACCCTGCGCCGCACCGGCGGCCTACGTTCGCCTCTGCGTCGCGTGACCGTCGGGTGCGCCGCGCTGATCGCGCCGACGCTGGCGCGCCTGGCCCGCGAGCTGGCCGCATTGAGCGACGTTGTAGTAGATGTGGTGCCGGTCTCCAACAACTACTTCGGCCCCCGCATCAACGTCTCGGGGCTGCTCACCGCCGGGGACGTCCTGCTGGAGCTGCGACGGCACGAGCTGGGCGAGCTGGTCTTCCTGCCGCGCTCGTCGCTCGACTACTACGGGCGACACTTCCTCGATGACGGCACGCCCGAGGACGTGCAGCGCGCGTTGGGGAGGCCAACCCTGTTCGCTGGTGTCCTGTCGGAGGTGGTCGCGGCGCTGCGCGATACGGAGCGAGCGGTCGCCGAGCGGCGTCCTGGCGCAAACGCGGTCACGAACGGCCGCATCTGGTCGGTCCACGAAGCCAGGGAGGGATAGGCGGCATGTGCGGCATCATCGGCTACGTCGGCGAGCGGAGCGCCGGGCCCATCCTGCTGGAGGGCCTCCAACGTCTCGAGTACCGCGGTTACGACAGCGCCGGCATCGCGGTGCTGGAAGGGGAGGAGATCCACGTCGCCAAGGCAGCCGGCAAGCTCCAGGTCCTCCTTGACCAGTTGCGCGGTCACGAGCCGGAGGGGACGGTTGGTATCGGCCACACTCGCTGGGCGACCCACGGCCGGGTGACCGACGTCAACGCCCACCCGCACTGCGACTGCGGCCGTGAGACGGTCGTCATCCACAACGGCATCGTCGAGAACTTCCGCGAGCTGCGGGCGGAGCTCGCGGCGAGCGGTCACAGCCTGGTCAGCGAGACGGACACGGAGGTGATGCCACACCTGGTGGAGGAGGCGCTGCGGCAGGGGTTGCCCCTGCGCGAGGCGGTTGCGGCGATGGCGCGCCGCCTCGCTGGGTCGCAGGCGATCCTGGTGGTCAGCCGGCGCGAGCCGGACCGGGTGATCGGCGTGCGGCTGGGCAACGCGGGCGGCATCGCCATCGGCTACGGCGAGGGCGAGATGTTCCTCGCCAGCGACCTGCCAGCGTTGCTGCCGCATACCCGCAAGGTCCTGTTCCTGCATCCTGGCGAGACATGCGTCGTCACGCGGGAAGGGGCGGCGATCTCCGACCTGGCCGGCGTGGAGGTGGCGCGCGGCCCGCAGGTGGTGCCGTACGACCCGATGGCCGCCGCGCGCGGCCCGTACCGGCACTTCATGCTCAAGGAGATGATGGAGCAGCCCCAGGCCGTGCTCGACACGGTCCGCGGCCACGCGCAGCTCGACCCGCCGGCAGTGGAGCTCGATGACCTGCGGCTCACTCCGGAGCAGCTCGAGCGAGTCGAGCGGGTGCTGCTGATCGGCATGGGGTCGAGCATGCACGCCGCCATGATCGGCCGCTATTATGTCGAGCACATCGCCCGCTTGCCGGCCGAGGTCGATAACTCCGCCGAGTTCCGCTACCGTGCCCCGCTCATCGACGAGCGTACCCTGGTGCTCTCCGTCTGCCAGAGCGGCGAGACGGTCGACACCCTGGAGGCGATGGCGGAAGCGAACGCGCTGAGGGCGCCGCAGCTCACGATCTGCAACATGCTCGGCGCGCAGACCACCCGCGTGGCGCAAGGGACGCTCTACACGCGCGCGGGCCTCGAGATCTGCGTGGCGGCCACCAAGACCTTCATCGCTCAGCTTGCGGGGCTGTTTCTGCTGGCGACCTGGCTCGGGCACCGGCGCGGGGTCGTCGACAGTGCCGGGCTGGCCGAGCTACTGCTCGCGCTCTCTCGGCTGCCGCATGCCTTGGGCCGGGCGCTGGAGCTGCAGCCACAGGTGGAGCGCGTGGCGCAGCGCTACGCCGGGTACCGGGACTTCCTCTTCCTCGGGCGCGGGCTGCACTACCCGGTCGCGCTCGAAGGCGCGCTGAAGCTGAAGGAGATCGCCTACATCCACGCCGAGGGGTACGCGGCCGGCGAGATGAAGCACGGCCCGATCGCGTTGGTGGATGGCTCGATGCCCGTGGTCGCGCTCGCGCCGCACGACGCCCTCTACGGCAAGATGCTGTCGAACATCGAGCAGGTCCGCGCGCGGGAGGCGCCGGTGATCGCGGTTGGCAGCGAGGGCGACGAGAGTCTGGCGCGGCACGCGGACGTGAGCCTGCTGGTGCCGGAGGTCCACCCACTGCTCCAGCCGGCGGTCACGACCGTGCCGCTGCAGCTTCTGGCGTACGCGATCGCGGTGCGCCGGGGCTGCGACGTGGACCAGCCGCGCAATCTGGCCAAGACCGTCACGGTCGAGTAACGCTGGATTGCAGGCATAGGGACTGTCTATCGATCGTGACGTAATGTATCGCCTGGACTGCGGGATCCGCATGGTATACTCGGGGCGTTGCAGCGGTAGGGGGGTGCGGGCGCCGTCCCGGCGCCAACCACAGCACTCGGGAGTAGCCGTATGAGCAGCGTCACGCGCGCTACCGTCTGGTTCAAGGAGATCGGCAAGGAAGACGGGGCCCTGGTCGGCGGCAAAGGCGCGAACCTGGGCGAGCTGCTGCGGGCAGGCATCCCGGTCCCGCCCGGGTTCGTCGTCACGGCCGACACGTTCTTCCATTTCCTGGAGGAGACGGGTCTCTACCGCGGGATCGGCGGCATGCTGCGAGGACTGGATCGCAACAGCTCGGTGGAGTTGCAGCGTCGGTCCGAGGACATCAAAGCGCTGATCATGTCGGTGCCGATGCCGGAGCACATCGCGGAGGAGATCCGCGAGATGTACCGCGAGCTGGGTGAGGGGCCGGTCGCCGTGCGCTCGAGCGCGACGGCGGAAGACCTCCCCGAGGCCAGCTTCGCCGGTCAGCAGAGCACGTTCCTGAACGTCATCGGCGCTGACAACGTGGTTCGCGCGGTGCAGGCCTGCTGGGCATCCCTCTACGAGGCGCGGGCCATCTTCTACCGCGAGGAGGCCGGGTACGACCACCTCAAGGTCGGCATCGCCGTGCCGGTGCAGAAGATGGTGCAGTCCGAGGTAAGCGGGGTGATGTTCACCCTCGAGCCGGTAAGCAGTGACCGCACGAAGGTAGTAATCGAGGCGGTCTGGGGTCTAGGTGAAGCGATCGTGTCGGGGGAAGTAACCCCCGACATGTACGTTCTGGACAAGCGCGAGCTCGCCATCCTCGACCGGAGCCACACCGAGCAGGAGAAGATGCTCGTTCGGGCGGTCACCGGGGACGGGCACGATCGCAACAACGAGTGGGTGACGACGGGTGAGCGGCTTCGCGGGCGCTGGAAGCTGACCGACGAGCAGGCGCGCGAGCTCGGCGCCATTGCCCTGCGCGTGGAGCGGCACTACGCGTTCCCGCAGGACATCGAGTGGGGCTTCGAGAAGGGGCGATTCTACATCCTGCAGTCGCGGCCGATCACCACGATCCGAGAGGGGGTCGCGGAGCGTCGCGAGGAGCGCGCCGAAGAGGAGCCGCAGCCGGTGCTGCTGCGTGGCTCGTCGGCCTCCCCTGGTGTGGCGGCCGGCCGCGTGGTCATCTGTGCGAGCCCGGCCGAGATCGACCGTGTGCAGGCGGGTGACGTGCTCGTGGCGGAGATGACCACGCCGGACTACGTCCCGGCGATGAAGCGCGCCGCCGCGATCGTCACCGACCGCGGCGGGCGGACCTGCCATGCGGCGATCGTGAGCCGGGAGCTCGGCATCCCGGCGGTAGTCGGCGCCGGCTCGGCAACGACCTCGCTCCACGGCGCCCAGGTCGTCACTGTGGACGGCACGCAGGGCGTCATCTATGACGGCATCGCCCAGACGCGAATCGACTGGGAGCAGCGCGAGCGCGAGCGGCGGGCGAAGATCGCCGCGATCAAGACGCGCACCAAACTGTACGTCAACCTCGCTGAGCCCGAGCTGGCCGACGTGGTCGCGCAGCGTGACGTCGATGGCGTCGGGCTGCTGCGCGCCGAGTTCATGGTTGCCCACATCGGCGAGCACCCCCGCAGCTTCATCGACAGCGGCCGCGGCGAGGAGTTCACGCAGAAGCTCTACCAGGGGCTGCTTGAGTTCGCGAAGGCCTTCCATCCGCGCCCGGTCATCTACCGCACGACCGATTTCAAGACGAACGAGTACGCCGGCCTGCGCGGCGGTGAGAAGTACGAGCAGCCGGAAGAGAACCCGATGATCGGCTATCGTGGCGCCTCACGCTACATCCGCGAGCGCGACGTGTTCCACCTCGAGACCGAGGCGATCAAGCGCGTGCGGGCCGAGTTCCCGAACCTGTGGGTCATGATCCCCTTCGTCCGCACGCCGCAGGAGCTGGCGTCAGTCAAGGCGATCCTGGAGGAAGAGGGGCTGTGCCGCTCCGACGAGTTCAGGCTCTGGATGATGGCCGAGATCCCCAGCAACGCGCTCATCCTGGACAAGTTCATCGATGTCGGGATCGACGGCATCTCCATCGGCTCGAACGACCTGACGCAGCTCGTGCTGGGCATCGACCGGGACAACCAGCGGTTCGCCGTGGAGTTCGACGAGCGAAACGAGGCGGTGATGGTGGCGCTGGAGCGGATCATCACCACGGGCACCCGTCGCGGAGTCACGGTCAGCATCTGCGGCCAGGCCCCGAGCTTCTACCCGGAGCTGACGGCGAAGCTCGTGGAGTGGGGCATCACTTCGATCTCGGTCAGCCCGGACGCCATCGAGGTGACCCGCGAGCTCATCGCCAAGGCCGAGGCGCGGTTGGCGCGCGCGTAGCCGACACAAGCTGTCGCGCGGTCGCGTAACGCTGGGCGCATGACGGAGCACGAGCGACACGAGCGGATCGAGTCAGTGCGGCGCCGCCTCGAGGAACGCGAGGCGGCGCTCTCGCCTTATGCGGCGCGCGGCAGCCGCTCTCGCGGGCGCGACCGGCCGGAGCCTCCCTCGCCGCTGCGGACCGAGTTCCAGCGCGATCGCGACCGCATCATCCACTGCAAGTCCTTTCGGCGGCTCAAGCACAAGACCCAGGTCTTCATCGCGCCGTCCGGCGACCACTTCGTCACCCGGCTCACCCATACCCTGCAGGTCATGCAGATCGCCCGCACCATTGCCCGTGCCCTCAACCTGAACGAGGACCTCGCGGAGGCGATCGCCCTGGCGCACGACATCGGCCACGCGCCCTTTGGCCACGCGGGCGAAGAGGCGCTCAGCGAGGCGCTGGGCGAGGAGTGGCGGCACAACTACCAGGGCGTGCGTGTGGTGGAGCTCCTGGAGGAAGGCGGTCGTGGGCTCAACCTCACCTGGGAAACGCGCAACGGCATCGCGTGCAGCAGCAAGGTTCGCGGCGACATCTTCGCCGAGGCGTGGGGCATCCCCGCGACGCTCGAGGGTCAGGCCGTTCGCCTGGCCGATGCGCTCGCCTACATCAACCACGACATCCTCGACGCGATCCGCGCGGGACTGCTCCGCCTGGAGGACATCCCCGCCGACATCACCGCCGCGCTCGGCGCCACGCACCGCGAGCGCGTGGACACGCTGGTGACCGATGCCGTGCTCGCGTCGTGGGACTGCACCGGCGCGCCCGCCTCCGGCGCACCAGCGGTCCGCTTGTCGCCCGAGATGCACGCCTTCGCCAACCGCCTGCGCGAGTTCCTCTTCGAGCGCGTGTACCTGCACGAGGGGACGCGCCGCGAAGTGGTGCAGGCGCAGCGGGTGGTCGCGTTCCTGTTCGAGTACTACGCCGGCAACCCGGAAGCGATCGCGAGCGATTACGTGCGACCCGAAGATCCGCCCGAGCGCCGCGCTGCCGACTACGTCAGCGGCATGACCGATCCGTTCGCGCTGCGCCGCGCGGCCGAGCTGGGCTGCCGGGCGGCGCTGGACTGGCCCTGGGCCGACCGCCTGGGTGGTCCGCTGTAGCGGCGCGCGCTGCGCCGACGGCGAGAGCACGCTCCCGCCTGCCTGCTGCAGGCAGGTTAGGCAGGCACTCCAAGGCCGCCCCGCACCGGGCTGAGCCGGCGCGGACCACGCCGCTCGTCTCGGCGCCCGGCTCCGGCGCGTTGACCTCGCCCTGCCCGCTACCTAGGATGGGAATGCGTTCCTGCGTGCCGAGGTAGCTCAGGTGGTAGAGCACGCGACTGAAAATCGCGGTGTCGGCAGTTCAACTCTGCCCCTCGGCACCACCATCTGGATCTGGGCGGACCGCACCGAGGAGCCGCCAGGGTCCGTCCCACTGCCTGCCCTCGTGCCGCCCGGCTGGATCGCCACGAGGCGCGCCGCATTCGTTCTCGGACCGCATACTCCGACCTGCGTCCCACGTCCCCGAGGCCGAGCTCACCGTCACGACCATGCTTCGCCCCGACCATGGGGCTGACCGCGCCGCGACGTGGCAGGCATGACGCGCCCGGCGCTTAGCCCGCCCGGTGGGTGAACCGCGCCAGAACCTCCTCATCGCTGACCACCAGGCCGGTGCAAGCGAGTGGCTCCTGCGCCGCCAGGACGACCGTCGCCGCGGCCATCTGCTCCGGGCCGGGTAGCAGCTCCGGGTGGTCGTAACGCCCGCCGAAGCGCAGGCCGGGCGTGTCCACCGCGCCGGCCGGCTTGAGCGCGACTACCGCGACGTTCGCCTCGCGCAGCTCCGCCGCCCAGCCGGTGCTCAGCCGCTCGAGCGCCGCCTTGGTCACGCTGTAGTGCACGTTACCCGGGCGGTCGCGCGTCGCGGCGATCGAGCTGACGTTGATGACGTGGCCGAAGCGCTTCGCGAGCATGTCATCGAGGAAGGCGCGACCCACCAGCAGCGGCCCGCGCACGTTCACGCGAAAGGCCAGGTCCCAGTGGCGCACCTGCACCTCGCGCAGCGAGCCGGGCACCTGCACGGCCGCGTTGTTCACGACCAGGTCCACCGGTCCGAGCTCGCGGTGCACGCGGTCCGCCATCGCCTGGATGGAGTCCTCGTCCGCCACGTTGCACGGCACGGCGAGCGCGCGCCCGCCGACCGCGCAGATGCCCTCCGCTACCTCATAGATCGTCCCGGGCAGCCGCGCGCCCCGTTGCTGCTCGGTACGCGCGGCGATGACGACCGCCGCGCCCTCGCGTGCGAGCGTCTCGGCGATCGTGCGGCCGATGCCGCGGCTGGCGCCTGTGACGACCGCTACCCTGCCGTCGAGCCTGCCCACTGGCCGGGCCCCTCCTATCTTCCCTGGTACCGCGCTGGACGCTTCTCGGCGAAGGCGCGCGGGCCCTCGCGGGCGTCCTCGGTCAGGTCCATCAGCATGCGCTGCATCGCCTGCTCCATGCGCAGACCGTCGGCGATGTGCATGTACTGGCTGCGGACGGCCAGCTCCTTGATGGCGCGCACGGCCAGCGGCCCGTTGCTGCAGACGCGGCGTGCGTACTCCTCGGCGGCCGGCATCAGCTCGACCAGCGGCACCACGCGGTTCACCAGCCCGTACTGGTGGGCCTGCTGCGCGGTCAGCGCGTCGCCGGTGAGGAGCAGCTCCATGGCAATGGGATAGGGAAGATTGCGCACGGCCCGCTGTGTGCCGCCGTTTCCCGGCAGGATGGCCCGTTTCACCTCGGACAAGCCGAACGTCGCGTGCTCGGCGGCCACGCGGATGTCGGTGGCGAACAGCAGCGTCATCCCCCCGCCGAGGCAGTAGCCGTTCACCGCCGCGATCACCGGTTTCCACACCTCGAGCCCGCGGTTCAGGATCTGCTCCCGCTGGGTGAGCCAGAACTCCCAGACCTCGGGCTGGCGCGGGATCGTCTTCCTCAGGTCGGCGCCGGCGGTGAACGCGCGGTCGCCGGCGCCGGTGATGATCGCGACCCAGATCTCCGGGTTGTCCCGCACCTCGATCCAGGCGTTGGAGAGCTCCTGGTAGGTCTCCGGGTCGAGGGCGTTCATCACCTCGGGCCGGTTGATGGTCAGGTAGGCGATATGGTCGCGGACCTCGAACAGCAGCGCCATGGAGAACCTCCTTCTAGTAGAGCAAGTCGCGGGCCATGATGATGCGTTGCACCTCCGACGGCCCCTCACCGATGCGGCGGATGCGCAGCTCGCGGTACCAGCGTTCGAGCGGCAGGTCCTTGGTGACGCCCAGCCCGCCGTGCACCTGGATGGCCCGGTCGACCACGCGGCCCGCCGCTTCCGTGGCCACCACCTTGGCCATTGCCGTCTCGAAACGGAACGGCTCGCCGCAGTCCGCCTTCGACGCCGCTTCGAGCGTGAGCCAGCGCGAGGTGCGGAGGTCGATTTCGTTGTCGACAATCATCCACTGGATCGCCTGGCGGTGGGCGAGCAGGTCGCCGAAGGTTTCGCGCTGTTTGGCCCAGCGAATCGCCATCCGCTGCGCGGCGACGGCCACGCCGATGGAGCCGGCCGCGTACGGGATGCGGTTGCGCGTCAGGCGATCGTTCGCGATGGTGAACCCCTTGTTCACCTCGCCGAGCACGTTGCACTCCGGAACGCGGCACTCGTCGAACTCGATCTCGCACGGGTACTCGGTACTGCGAAGTACGTGGATGATCCGGCGCACCCGGAACCCGGGCGTGTCTGAGTCGACGATGAAGCAGGTGATGCCGGCGCGACCCTGTGCGGGGTCGGAGCGTGCGAAGACGAGGCCGAAGTCCGCCTGGTCGGCGCCCGAGATGAAGACTTTGGTCCCGTTCAATACCCAGTGGTCGCCGTCGCGCACGGCGGTGGTCCTGATGGCACGCGCAGGATCCGACCCGCCGGAAGGCTCCGTCAGCGCGAAGAAGGCGTGCTTCTCCCCGCGGATCAGCGGCAAGAGGTAGCGCTGCCTCTGGTCTTCGTTCGCCTCGTAGAGCTGGGCCAGCCCACCGTGGCCGAAGACGTGATAGCAAGGCGCGTAGAGCCCCGCGCGGTGCTGGCTCATCTCCTCGGCGGCGAGGGTGAGCGTCACCAGGTCGAGCCCGGGACCGCCGAACTCAGTCGGCACGCTGAGGTTCCAGAACCCCATCTCTTTGACCATGCCGACCAGGCGGTCGAACTCCTCCTCCGGGAGCTCGAAGGCGTCTGGATCGAGGTGTGCTTCGAGCGGAACAATCTCGTCCTGGACGAACCGGCGGATCGTCTCGATGATCAGCCGCTGCTGATCGGTCATTAGGAAGTCCATGCGTGCCTCCGCGGCGTGCTCTCGATTGTCATGGGGGGCGCTGGAGCGGCCGATGGAACCCGGCGGGTCACGGGCTCCCTCCCGAGGGCGCCGGCACACCGGCCGCTCGATGGAAGCGACCCAGCCGCGGCAGCTCCGAGCGCGCCCGCTCGTTCCACTGGGGCAGACCGCCTTGCGCTTCCAGGTGCTGGGTGAGCAGCTCGATCCAGCGCGTCAGGTACTGCAGGTTGACCTCGTACCGATAGGCGCGCGGCCGTGCGGGCGAACCATCCGCGGCTTGCGGGCCGGTAAAGTGGCCGGTGATCTTGCCGCGCAGCCCGAACGGCTCGCGACCGCCCGCGCAGCCGATGTAGAGCGTTTTCCCGGCCTCGTCTCCGATCTCGTAGACGCCGACCGTCCCCGGGATGCGCTTCGCGCCACCCGGGTCGAACGCTGTCCACGGTTTGGTGATGCCGCTCATCGCGTGCCTCCAGTGACAGGCCGAAACGCCAGCAAGGTGAAGCCTTCGGGCAGGTCGCGGTAGCCGACCTCGAGCGCCATGCCCACGCGCAGCTCACGGGGTGCGCAGTCGACCGTCGCCAGCAACCGCGGTCCTTCCTCGAGCTCCACGACCGCCGCCGGGTAGGGTGCCGCCTCGCGGAAGGCCGGATGGTAGACCTGGTGCACGACGGTGAAGGCGTAGAGCGTGCCGCGGCCGGAGACGCGCTCCCAGCTCCAGCGGTCAGACAAGCACCACCGGCAGAAGCTGCCCGCCGGTGACCAGAAGCGGCCGCAGTCGGCGCAACGCTGCAGCGCCAGCTCGTGCCGGCGGAGCGAATCCCAGTAGCCGGCGTTCTCTTCGTCCACATCCGGGGCTGGCCGCTCGGTCACGTCCGTTGCCATCACGGCACCTCCTTTCCGAGCACCAGCGTCGCGTGGGTCGTCATCACGCCGCCCTGACCGCTCACCACACAGATGCGCGCGTCCGGGACCTGGCGCCCGCCGCACTCTCCCCGCATCTGGCGCACCCCTTCGACGATGAGCTGCATGCCGGGCATTCCCGTCTCGCCCAACAGACCGCCGGACGTGTTCAGCGGCAGCGCTCCACCGAGCGCGATTCGCCCCTGCTCGACGAACGCGCCGCCCTCGCCCTTGGCGCAGAAGCCGTAGTCCTCGAGCGTGACGATAGGGACGATGGTGAAGCAGTCGTAGAGCTGCGCCACGTCGACATCGGCGGGAGTGATGCCCGCCATCCGGAATGCCATCGGACCCGAGGTCGCTGCGCCGCTGGTGGTCAGCGTCGAGCGGTACGGGACGTCCCAGGCGGGATGACCCTGGCCGATGCCAAGCACGTACACCGGCGGCTTGCGCATGCCCGATGCCCGCTCGGCCGATGTCACGACGATGGCCGCGGCGCCGTCGGAGATGGGGCAGCAGTCCAGCAGCCGGAGCGGTTCCGCGACGAAGCGCGATGCGTGGTGGTCCTCGAGCGTGATCGGTGACTGGAACTGCGCGCCGGGGTTCATCGCCGCGTGCTTGCGACAGGCCACGGCCACGGCGCCGAGCTGCTCGCTCGTGGTGCCGTACTCGTGCATGTGCCGCTGCGCGATCAGCGCGTACCACGGCGGCACGCCGAACATCCCGTACGCCGCCCCCTCGCCGCGCGGTCGCGCGTAGGTGGCGCGCGAGCCGGTGGCCGGGTTGTCGCCATAGACGATCACCGCCGTGTGGCACTGCCCGGTCTCGATGCACCACATCGCGTAGCCGACCAGCCCGATGTTGGACGCGCCGGCCTGGTCAAGCGTCGCGGTCACCTGCGGGACAATGCCGACCGCCTGGGCGACCTGCGCGCTCCATAACATGGTGAAGTTCGATGTCGGCGCCTTGGTCAGCACTGCGTCCACGTCGGCCGGTCGCAGGCCGGCGTCGGCCAGCGCGTTGCGGACGGCCTCGACCGACAGCGACATCGCCGACCGGCCGGCCAGCTTCCCGTAGGCCGTGTTGCCGACCCCGACGACGGCGTAGCGCCCTCGTGGGTTCACTTGCGGGCCACCTCCCTTCCTTCCTCCTGGCTACCGCGCGGGTCGCGCGCGACGGCGCCCGACTGTTCCAGCTCGCGCACCTCCGCATCCGCCATTCCCAGCAGCTCGCGCAGGACGTAGTCGGTGTGCTGGGCGAAGCATGGCGCAGGCCGTTCCGGCTCGGCCGACATCCGGGCGAAGCGAAACGCCACGCGTGGCAGCGGCGCCGGCCCAGTCTCTGGATGCGCGACCGGCACGAAAAAGCGGCGCGCCACGTGCTGCGGGTCCGCGTGCAACTGGCCGACGTCGAGCACTGCGCCGGCCGCAACGCCCGCCCGCTGCAGCGCGTCCATCGCCTCGTACTCGTCGCGGTGGCGTGTCCAGGCGCCAATCAGCGCGTCCAGCGCATCCTGGTTGCGGTAGCGCGCCGGCAGCGCGGCGTAGCGCGGGTCGTGTGCCAGCTCGGGTCGCTCGATCACGTCACAGAGCGCGGCGAACTCGGCGTCCGAGCGACAGGCGAGCGCCACCCAGCGGTCCTCCCCGGCGCAGGGGTAGACGCCGTGCGGCGCCATCCACGGATGGCGGTTGCCGAGCGGCTGGCGAACACGCCCGTTCATCGTCACGTCCATCAGTGCGTCGCCGAGGATCTGCAGCTCGCCCTCGAGCATGGCGCACTCGACATGCTGGCCCTCGCCCGTGCGGCGGCGGTGGCGCACGGCCGCCATGGTGGCCAGCGCGGCGAGCAGGCCGGCGTTGTAGTCGCAGAAGAAGTTGCCCGGCTTACCGGGGCGCCCGTCGCCGTAGCCGGTGAGGTGCGATAGGCCGCTCATCGCGTCGATCCCCGGGCCGTGCGCGGTGCGGTCGCGGTATGGCCCCGAGCGGCCGAAAGCCGGCATGGAGACGAGGATGATGTCCGGCCGAGCGGCGCGCAGGTCCTCGTACTCCAGCCGTAGGTTGCCGAGGACTCGCGACGAGAAGTTCTCCATCACGACGTCACTGACGGCGACCAGCCGGAGCAAGAGGTCGCGACCTGGCCCGCTGCTCAGGTCGAGGGCGATGCCGAGCTTGCTGCGGTTCAGCTCGTTGAAGAGCGGCACACGGTTATGCGGCCGGTCGGGCGCGCCCGCGACCGGCGGCGTGGCCACGGCGGGCGCGGCGCGGTAGGGTGGCTCCACCTTGATGACCTCGGCCCCGAGGTCACCGAGCGTGAAGCTGGCCACCGGCCCCGCCACGACATGCGTCAGGTCCACGACTCGGACCCCCTCGAGCGGTTTGCGCATCGCCCCGTCCCCTCTCACACCACGCCGGCCTGACGCAGCCGCAGCAGGTCATCGTGCGTGAGTCCGAGCGTCCCGCAGAGCACGTCGGCGGTGTGCTCGCCGAGCAGCGGCGCACGGTCCGAGACCCACGCCCCGGCCCCCAGGTGAACGGGCGGTCCGAGCTGCGTGACCGTTCCGGCGACGGGGTGCTCGACCTCGACCAGCTCCCCGCGCGAACGGAGGTGGCCCTCCCGGTCCTCCAGCAGCTCGGCCGGCGTCAGCACCTCCGTGAACGGCAGCCGCATCTCCTGAGCCGCGGCGACCGCCTGCCACTTCGTCTTGTCCGCGAGCCAGCGATCGACCACGGCGTCGATCTCGTCGGCGCGGTCGGTCATCGCATCGAGCACCTCGGGGCTTGCCAGCCATTGGTCGCCGACGAGCGCGGCCAGCAGCTCCGGGTTGCGGTTGTTCGAGTGGGCGTGCACCCAGCCGTCGGCGCAGGGACGCAGCGTGGAAGGGTACGGATGGCGCCCGCCCACGCCGATGAGCCGCGTGCCGTTGCGCTTGAGCGTGCGGTCGAACCACCATGCGAGCTGGGGCGGGCCGCCGAGCGCAAAGCACGCCGCCTCGGTCACGGAGACGTCGGCCAGGTCGCCCTCATCGGTCGCGTCACGAGCGAGCACCGCGGCCATGACGGCGACGGCGGCATGCAGCCCGGCCTGGTACTCGGCCAAGTAGCCGTACGGCTTGAGCGGCTCGCGGTCCGGGTCACCGGTCAGCGACATGTAGCCGCTGAGCGCTTGGGCGACGATCTCCGTTCCCGCGAAGTCCGCGTAGGGTCCCGTCGAGCCGAAGAAGGTGACCGCGGCGGCGACCAATGAGGGCCGTTCGTTGCGCAGGCTTGCGTCGTCCAGGCCGATCGCCCGGGCACGACCCGGCGCGAGGTCGTGAACCAGGACGTCCGCGGTGTCGAGCAGGCGGCCCAGGAGCCGGCGCCCCGTCTCCGTCTCGATGGCCAGCGTCACGCTACGCTTGGCCGGGTTGAGGTGGAGGAAGAGCCCACTCGCCTCCGGGTTCGGGTGGTCCTCGGGAAACGGGCCGGCGCGCCTGAGCGAGTCGCCGCTCGGTGGCTCGACCTTCAGCACGTCGGCGCCCAGGCCGGCGAGCAGCTTCCCGCAATACGCTCCCGCCAGCCCCTCGACCAGCTCGACGACTCGGACGCCCTGCAACGCGCTACCGTCTGGCATCCCAGATCCGCTCCAGTTGTGGGAAATCGTAGCCGAGATACAGGCCGTAGCCCTGGATCCAGGGCTGCCAGAACGTGTAGGCGACGCCCGTCGTGCGGCCGACATAGTATTGCTGGTCCGCCACGATCTTCTCGATCTGTTCGAGCACGGCGTTGCGCTGCTGGGAGTCGAGCGTCTGCCGCTGCTTCGTGAGCAACGGCACGAGCTGCGGATCGTTGACACGGCTCTGGTTGCTGATGCCCTGCTTCGGGTCCGGGTGCAGCCAGTACCACACGTACGGATCCGGGTCCGAGTAGTAGCGAGAGGGGCCCCAGAGCATGCCATCGAACTTGAAAGGCGGACGGTAGAGACTGCTGATCCACTGGTTGTATTGCACGGCCGTCGGCTTGACGGTGATGCCGACCGCCTTGAAGTCGCTCGCGGCGCGGGCCAGCGAGTCCTGATATGCCTGCCCATATTGCGGCGTGTAGACGGCCGACACCTCGAACCCGTTCGCGAAACCCGCTTCCGCCAGCAGCTTCTTCGCCTCGTCCGGGTTGTACGCCCAGTACTTGCTCGCGTCGCCCATCTGGTCGGGGCGCAAAGCTAGCTTCCAGGCGCCGGTAGGGATGAGCTGGTCCGGTTTGCCCTGGCCGCACTCGAGCGCGTCGCTTTCCGCCTTGCGGTTGAACGCCATCGACACCGCCCGGCGCACCCGTGCGTCGCTGAACGGTGCCTTGGTGGTGTTGAGAGCGATGTAGCCGCCGGGGAAGACGTCGTAGGTTGCGCCGTACTTCGCGTCCGACTTGGCGCGCTTGACCTCATCCGCGCTCACGCAGGGGATCGAGCCGATGATGTCCGCCTGGCCGGTCTCGAAGGCGGAAATCGCCGACGCCTCCTGGGGGATGATGGCCAGCGTCACGGCGTCCAGGTACGGGCGGTCGCTGCGGAAGTAGTCCGGGTTACGCTTGTATGACGCGCGGCTGCCCTGCTGGTAGCTGTCGAGGATGAATGGCCCGGTCCCGACGGCCTGCTTCTTGATGGCGTCGTTCTCGAGCAGCTTGACCGGGAACACACGGAGACCGTACTGCCCTGCCGAGATCGCGAGCAGCGGGGCGTAGGGCTCCTTGGTCACGATCTTGATCGTCTGGGCGTCCGTGGCGGCGACGCTGTCGATCGCGCCGTAGTCCGAGCGAAACGCCGAGGCCGTGTTCGTCCGGTAGGCATTGACCGCGTCGACCACGTCCTGGGCGGTGAGCGCCGCGCCGTTGGCGGGCGGAACGTTCTGCCACTTGACGCCCGGTCGCAGCTTGAAGATGTAGGTCGTGCTGTCCGGCTGCTCCGGCATCGCGGCGGCCAGGTCGGGCTCGAGCACCACCTGGTCTGGGGTCACGTCCGGCCCCACCTTCTGGGCCAGCAGCTTGTTATACGCCAGATCCGCGAATCCCGCGGTCAAGAACGAGGCCGTGAACACGCTAAAGTTCGGCGGGTCAGACTGAATTCGGACGGTCACCGAGCCGCCACGCTTGGGAGTACCCGCGGCTGTCGCCGTGGGCGTGCTGGTCTGGCCAGGACTCGACTTCTTGCTGCCACAGGCGGCCAGTAGGCTCGCCGCCCCGAAGCCGGCGGCCGCCTGCCCTCCGGTCACGAGCAGTCGTCTGCGCGTCACCCGGGTGATGATGTGCGGCCGCCTCGCCTCGCGTCGTGTTTCGGTAGTCATCGGTCGTTCTCCCCCTTCGTTCTGTTCCGAATCGGTGGACGGCCGCGCTATCGTCCGCGCAGCCGTGGATCGAAGAAGTCGCGCAGTGAGTCGCCGAACAGGTTGACCGCCATGACGACGAGCGTGAGCGCCAGGCCGGGGAACAGCCCCATCCACGGCGCACGTTGCATGTAGAGCAGGGTGGAGCCGCTCAGCATGTTGCCCCACGAGGGCACTCCCAACGGCACGCCAAGGCCGAGGAAGCTGAGGGACGCTTCCGAGATGATGGCGAAGCCGAACTGTACGCTGGCGATCACGACGACCGGCGCGAGGACGTTCGGGACCACGTGGCGCGTGACCACGCGCGCCGGGTTCGCCCCCAGGGTCCTGGCCGCCTCGACGTAGGGGAGCTCGCGCACGACCAGCGTGCTCGACCGCGCGATCCGGCCGGCTACCGGCACGATCGCCGCGGAGATCGCCAGCGTCACGTTGAAGAGGCTGGCGCCCAGGCCGGCGGCGATGACCAGGGCGAGCAGCAGGCTCGGCAGCGACATCATCAGGTCGACCAGCCGCCGAAAGGCGGCGTCTGCCCAGCCGCCAGCGTAGGCGCTTACCGTCCCGAGCACGGCTCCCACCAGCGTGCCCATCAGCACTGAGAGCACGCCGACCTCCAACGACACCCGCGCGCCGTACACCACGCGCGAGAACACGTCGCGGCCCAGGTTGTCGGTGCCGAAGACGTGCGCGAGTCCGGGTGACGCGAAGTAGGCTGAGGTGGCCTCGTTGCGGCCGAAGGGTGCGATGGCGGGCGCCAGGGCAGCGGTAATGGTGAAGATGGTAAGCACCACCAGCGAGCCCAGCGTGAGCGGCCGACGCACCCAGCGCAGCAGGCGGGCGGTGCGCCGTCCGCCTCGAGCAAGCGTTCCGTTCGCCGCCGCCGCTGGGAGCGCCGCTTCACCCTGCACGGCTCATCCTCGCGCCCCCAGACGTACCCGCGGGTCCAGGACCGAATAGCCGAAATCGACCAGCAAGTTGACGAGGATGATGAGCGCGCCGTAGAGGAGCACGATCCCCTGCGCGAGCGGGTAGTCCTTGTGTCCGATGCTGTCCAGCAGCAAGCGTCCCAGGCCCGGCAGGCTGAAGACGCTCTCGACGACCACGCTGCCGGCCACCACATAGCCGACCTGCACGCCGAACAGGGTCAGCACCGGGATCATGCTGTTCGGCAGCGCGTGTCGTCGCAGAACGTTGCGACCCGCGAGCCCTTTCGCTCGGGCGGTGCGGACGTAGTCCTCACCCAGCACCTCGAGGACGGTCGAGCGGCTCATGCGCGCCAGGGACGCGGCCAGCGCGAGGCCCAGCACGGCAGCCGGGATCACGAACTGCTGCAGGTTCCGGGACAGGTTGCTCGTCGGCGACACGTAGACGGCCGGCGGAATCCAGCCGAACCAGCGGGCACCGAACACCAGCACCATCGTCCCGAGCCAGAAATTCGGCACGGCCAGTCCGACGATGCTCGCCGTGCGCAGCGCCTGGTCGGCCGCGGAGTCGCGCCAGACGGCCGACGCGACCCCCACGGGGATGCCAACAAGCAACGACAAGCCCAGCGCGAGCACCGAGAGCTCGAAGGTGGTGGGCAGCCGTGCCGTCACCTCTGACCACACGGAGCGGCCAGTGAAGAGGGACTTGCCAAGCTGCCCGCGCACGAGGTCACCAAGCCAGCGCAGGTACTGGACCGGGATCGGCCGGTCCAATCCCAACTGGTGGCGGAGCTCCGCCACTTGCTCCGGCGAGTTGCTCACGTCGGAGCCGAGCAGCATGGTCGTCGTGCTGCCCGGCATGATGCGCAGGAACAGGAACACGATCAGTGACAGACCGATCAGTCCGCCGGCGGCTGCCACGAGCTGCCGTACCAGGTACCCCCCCACGCGGACCTCCTCTCCTGCGGCCTTCCTACAGGATCTCGTTGACCGTCAGCGTGCCCGGTCGGAGCGCCTGAACCTCCGGCCTTTCCCAGAAGCCGGCGATGTGCATCCGCATGCGCTCGGCGGCTTTCGTAGCGTCGCGCGCCTCGATCGCGCGCACGATCGCGCGGTGGGCGCGCAGCGAACCCTCACGCAACCCGGCGCGCGTCTGCGGCGTCATCACGCGGGCGTCCACTCCCGCGATGAGCGATCGGATGGCGCTCATGATGACTACGAACGCCTCGTTGTGCCCCGCGCGGGCCACGGCGAGGTGAAAGCGCGTGTTCAGCTCTTGGTCGCCGAGCGCGGCGTACGCGTCGACCGACACCGAGGTGAGGGACCGCAGCTCGGCGAGGTCATCGTCGCCGGCGCGCCCGGCAGCGAGGGCCGCGCAGGCGGACTCGATCTGCAGGCGGGCCTCGAACACGTCGCTCAGCGGGGTGCGGCGCGCACCGAGCACCGTAGCGAACGACCGTGTGAGGGCTTCCTCCGTCGGCGGCGAGGGAAAGATGCCGCCGTTGCGCCCGGGTTTGACGCGCACGAGTCCCTCGGCCTCGAGGAGTCGGATTGCCTCGCGCAGCCGGTGGCGGCTGATGCCCAGCTCGCCCGCGAGCTCGGCCTCAGGAGGGAGTCGCCCGTCGCCGTCGAACGCGCCGGAGATGATCGCGCGGCGCAGCTCGCGCGCGACGACGGCCGACGGCCGGCTCAGGTCGACGCGCAGCCGGACGGGCACGGCGGGTCTGGAGCTCGACGTCATGGCGCCTCCCAGATGGGCCGGAGTATAAGATCGGAACATTGGACCGTCAACAGTTTGCCTGCGGGTTGTCGATGGCCAGTGAATTTGACCGGGAAGCTTGCAGCGCAGTGCGGTATCCTCTCGGCGTCACGCGCTCGACCGCACGGCGGCGGGCAGCCGGCTAGGGAGAGGCAGGCGATGGTAGATTTCACGATCTCGGACGAGCTGCAGCTCACGATCAACGGCCTGCTCCAGTTCATCGAACGCGAGGTCGTGCCGCTGGAGCGTAACAACCAGGCGTTGCTCGATGACGGCCACGCCACGTACCAGCCGGACGGGCGATTGGTTCCAGAGGTCGTGGAGCTGTACCGGCGCGTTCGCGCGGCCGCCAGCCGGGCCGGGTACTACACCCTGATGGTGCCGGAGGACCTGGGCGGAGGCGGGCAGGGCCCTCTGACGCTCTTCCTGATCTGGGAGGCGCTCTACCACCACGCGGGGCCCGCTCGACACCTGCCGTACCAGGCCGTCGCCCACTGGGCGACCGGCCCGAGTGCCATCTTGCGGCACGTGACCCCGGAGGTGCGTGCGCGGGTGCTGCCACAGCTCATGTCCGGTGAGCACTTCTCCTGCTTCGCCCTGTCCGAGCCGGACGCCGGGTCGGATGTGTGGTCGATGAAAACGCGCGCCGTTCGGGACGGCGACGACTGGGTGATCAACGGCAGCAAGCAATGGATCAGCTACTCGCCCTACGCGGAACATGCGCTCCTATTCGCCGTCACCGACCCGGCGATGCAGGCGCAGCGCAAGGGAGGCGTCTCCTGCTTCCTCGTCGACACCGCCTCGCCTGGCTTCTCGGTCGACAGCGTGATCCGGCTCTTCGGGCACGTCGGCGGGATGGAGGGCATCCTGAGCTTCACTGACCTGCGCGTCCCTGCCGATCGGCTGGTCGGCGAGCTCCACCAGGGCTTCCGCCTCGCGCTCGCGGGCGTGAACAACGGCCGGCTCTACAACGCCGCGCGTGCCGTCGGTCTGGGGCGCTGGGCGATAGAGCGCGCCGCCGAGTACGCCAAGCAGCGGGTCGCCTTCGGTCATCCCATCGCCGAGTACCAGGGGGTGCAGTGGTTGCTGGCCGACTCGGCCATGGAGATCTACGCCGCGCGGACGATGAGCATCCACTGCGCCTGGAAGCTCGAGCGCGGAGAGCAGGCGGTGAAGGAGGTGGCGATGGTCAAGGCCTTCTCCACCGAGGCCGGCTTCCGTGCCATCGACCGCTGCATCCAGGCGTTCGGCGGCATGGGCCTCACCAACGAGGTGAAGCTCTACGACGCGCTCCACCAGCTCCGTATCGTGCGCATCGCCGACGGCAGCCAGGAGATCATGCGACGCACCATCGCCCACCGCCTGCTGAACGGCGATGTGGGCTTCTGAGGCGAGGAGGGACAGCGATGCCGCTCGTGCTGGTTGACCGGCAGGACGGGGTGGCGGAGGTCACCCTCAATCGGCCGGATGCGCTCAACGCGTTCGACCTGGAGATGCGCAAGGAGCTGCGCGAGGTCGTGCGCACGCTCCGCGACGACCCGGAGGTGCGGGCGGTGCTGCTCACGGGCGCCGGGCGGGCGTTCTGTGCCGGCGGGGACGTGCGCACGCAGCGCGCGATGCTCGGGCAGCCTGCCGGGCCACGGATGGGGGCGCTGCGGGACATCCAGTTCGACCTGCTGTACATGGAGAAGCCGCTGGTCGTGGCCGTGAACGGCGTGGCGGCAGGCGCCGGCCTGGGGTTGGTGCTGCTGGGTGACCTCGTCTACTTCGCCGAGAGCACGCGGCTCTTCTTCGCCTTTCCCCGGGTGGGGTTGGCGCCCGATAACGGCATCGCCTACTTGCTGACTCGACACGTCGGGCTCCAGCGTGCCAAGCGTCTGCTGCTGACCGCGTCGACGCTCAGCGCTGGCGACGCGGAGTCCCTGGGCCTGGGTACGGTCGTGGCTGACGGCGAGCTGATGGCGACGGCTCGGGCCGACGCGGCGAAGCTGGCCGGCGGGCCGACCCTCGCGCTGGGACTGACCCGGCAGATCGTGCATCGTGGCTTGGACCTCGATTTCGCCGCGTTCATGGACGCCGAGCGCCTGGCCCAGGGAGAGGCGTTGCGCAGCGCCGACCACGCCGAGGGTGTCGAGGCATTCGTCGCCAAGCGCGAGCCGCGCTTCGTGGGGCGCTGACCGATGCGACGGCGGCCGCGTCTGAGACGGAGCAACCGAGCGAGCCTGTCGCCGATGAGCGGGGGCGTGCAGCCATCACGTCGAAGGAGGTCTGGATGGAGCTGGAAGGGAAAGTAGCGCTGGTTACGGGAGCCGCGGGGGCCGGCATTGGCCAGGCCACGGCACGGGCGCTGGCCGAGGCAGGCGCGGACGTGGTCGTCACAGACGCCCACCCGCGGCGGACCGAGCAGGTGGCCGCGGACCTGGCGGCGGCTACCGGCCGCAGGGTGGTCGGGCTGCCGCTGGACGTCACCGACGAGGCGCGGGTGAGCGCTGTCGTGACCGAGACCGTGGAGCGGTTCGGTCACCTCGACGTCCTGGTGAACAACAGCGGCATCAACGAGCTCAAGCCGGTTTGGGAGATGCCGACCGAGTCGTGGCGCAAGGTCATCGACGTCTGCCTCACCGGCCATTTCTTCCTGATCCGCGCCGTGCTGCCGCACATGATGGCCCGCGGAGGCGGCAGCATCATCAACATCTCTTCGGTCGCGGGCTGGATGGGCACGACCGAAGGGGAGGCTCACTACGCGGCCGCCAAGGCCGGTGTCATGGGCCTGACGCGGGCGGTGGCGGCGGAGGTCGCCCGGCACGGGATTCGCGTAAACGCGATCGCTCCCGGGCTGATCTGGAACGAGTTCCTGGCGCGGATCTACCCGCCCCAGTTCTTCACCGAGATGGAAGCAAAGACGCCGATCGGCAGGGTGGGCAGGCCCGAGGATATCGCCAACACGGTGGTGTTCCTCGCCGGCGACCGCAGCAGCTTCATGACCGGTGAGGTGATGTGCGTGTCGGGCGGGCTTTACAACCACGCCTGATCGGGGCGGACCGCACTCCGCGAGCTGCTATCCCGCGGATGTCTGCCGTTGCCGGTGGCCAGGGGACGAGGGCTGCCCCTTGACCGTGCCGCGAAGGGGGCTTAGGTTCAGGTCGGAATATCGAACGGAGTTCGAAATACCGATGGCTGGCGTTCTGAGCGATGGGGCGACCGAGCGGCGCGCGCGGCGCATGGGCTATCGACGCCGCGGGATCCTGGACGCGGCGGCGCGGGTATTCGCCGACGTCGGCTACGAGCGCGCAACGCTCGAGGGGATCGGCGAGGCGGTTGGTCTCTCCAAGACCAGCCTCTATTACTACGTGCGCAGCAAGGAGGACTTGCTCGCTCGCCTGCTCACGGAGGTGACGGACGAGATCGGGCGCCAAGCGGCCGCGGGACTGCCGGTCGATGCCCCGGCCGGGGAGCGGCTGTGGGCTTTCGTGCGCGCCCACGTGCGCGTCGTCTGCACTACCCCCGCCGGCCGTGTATTGGCGCGCAACCAGGACGTGGTGCTGGGCGAAGCGAGCTCGCGCATGATGCGCGAAGCCCGGCGCCGCCACGAGCGGCTGCTCCGCTCGATTCTCGCCCAGGGCATCGGCGACGGGGTCTTCCGGCCGATCGACGTGCGCGTCGGCTCTTCCCTCATTCTCGGGGCGCTCAACGTGGCCGGGCGGTGGGACTCGCCCGAGGGGGCTGTGGCGGCGGACCGCATCGCCGAGGAGCTGTTCACCATGGTCGTCGGCGGGATCGCGGCCCATCCTGGGGAGGCTGCCGCCACAGGCACGGGGGCCGCCGATGCGCAATGAGCCCGCCATCGCCGCCGCGACCGAGATGCGCCCGGGCCGCTACCCAGAGCTGTCCGCTCTGGGGATGTACGAGGCGGTGCTGGCCACGTTCCTGCGGCAGTGGAGCCTGGACCCGAAAGCGGTCGACGGGTTCCTCGCCTGCCCGGCCGGAATGGCGAGCGGCGAGACGGCTGACATCTTCGTGCACGAGGAGCTGGCCGACTCGCTCGGCCTCCATCCGCGCTTTTCGGAGACAGTCAATGCCGGCGGCGCGAGCTACGCGATCATGGCCCACCGCGCTTCCTGGGCGATCAGTGAGGGGCTGGCCGACGCGGTGCTGTGCGTGGGCGCCGGGAAGTTCCCCAAGGTCGGCGCCGGCGGCGCCGACGCCATGGCACGGATGGTCAGTCATCCGGACTTCGAGTACATCTACGGCGCATTCATCCCGGCCTTGTACGCGCTCGCGGCGAGGCGCCACATGCACGAGCGCGGCACCACGCGCGAGCAGCTTGCCGCGGTGGCGGTGTCGACGCGTCGCTGGGCGTTGCTGCACCCGGACGCCTTGATGCGCGGCCAGGGACCGATCACCCTCGAGGATGTGCTGAACTCCCGTCCGGTGGCCGAACCGTTCAATCTCCTGGACTGCTCGGTGCCGTGCGAGGGTGGGGCCGCCTTCCTCGTGGCGCGCGGCGACATCGCCCGGCGCATCACGCCGCAGCCCGCCTACCTGCTCGGCGCGGGAGAGTACCACGACCACGGCCCCGTCAGCGCCGCACGCGACTTCGCGGCGATGGGCGCGCCCGAGGCGGCCACGGCGGCCTTCCGCTCGGCGGGACTCGTGCCGGCGGACGTGCGCGTGGCGGAGATCTACGATGCGTTCACCATCAACTCGATCATGTTCCTCGAGGCGACCGGGCTGGTGGCGCCGGGCGAAGGAGGGCGCTTCTTCCTCGAGGGGCGCGGCGCCCCGGGCGGCGAGTTGCCCGTCAACACGTACGGCGGCTTGCTCTCGTTCGGCCACACCGGCGACGCGTCCGGCATCTCGATGGTGGTGGAGGGCGCGTTGCAGGTGATGGGCCGTGCGGGCGCGCGCCAGGCGCCCGACGCCAGCGTCGCGCTCGTCCACACCTACGGTGGCATGATGTCGGAGCACTGCACGCTGCTGCTGGGGAGGAATCCGTGAAAGGGAAGCCGCTGCCGCGCGTGACGGAGGTGACTCGGCCGTACTGGGATGCGGCGCGCGCCGGCCGGTTCGTCATCCAGCGTTGCGGGCGCTGCCGCCGCTTCGTGCACTACCCGCGCCCGTGGTGTCCCCACTGCTGGAGCACCGAGCTCGACTGGGTAGAGGCGTCGGGGCGCGGCGAGGTGGTGACCTACACCGCGGTGCACCAGGCCCCCTCGCCGGCGTTCGCTGTGGGCGCGCCCTACGTCCTCGCGGTGGTCCGTCTGGCCGAGGGTCCGCAGATGATGGCGAACGTGGTCCACATCCAGCCGCGCGAGATGCGGGTCGGCCTGCCGGTGCGGGTTACGTTCGAGGAGCGCGAGGGAGGCTTCCGAGTGCCACAGTTCGAGCCGGCGACGGGGTAGGCGCGGGCGGGAGGGCCCATGAGCGGAACTGTTCAGGGACGAGACATCGCCATACGCCTGGCCTTCGGGAGCTACGAGGAGGCGAAGGCGTGGATCGGCCGCAGATCGGCGATCCAGTTCTGCGAGGACGAGGTGAACTGGCCCCAGATCAAGTACTTCTGTTCCCTCGTCCGCGACGGCAACCCGAACTACTGGGATGAGGACGAGGCGCGCGGCCGCTACGGGGCGATCATCTCGCCGCCCGGCATGCTCATGGTCTGGTCGATGCCCGCCCGCTGGCGTCCCGACGGGGTACCCGAGCAGCCCCTGCTGGCAACCCAGGTCCCGCTGCCGGGCGACACGCTCATCAACGTCTCGACCGAGACGGAGTTCCTCCGCCCGATGAAGGTGGGCGACCGCCTCAACGTGGAGGAGGAGGTGCTGGACATCTCGCCCGAGAAGCGCACGCGGTTGGGCGTGGGCCATTTCGTCGTCACGATGGGGACCTACCGCAACCAGCGGGGCGAGCTGATCGCGCGCCACCGCAACGTCCTCTTCAGATTCCGGACCGTGACCCTTGCGGAGGCGACCGCATGATGCCCCCGGCTGCGCGCTGTCCCCAGCGCTACTGGGACGACGTCCGCGAGGGCGAGCTGCTGCCCGAGGTCACCCTGCCCGTCACGCTCAGCCTCTGCGTGCTCGACGCCGCCGCCACCCGTGACTTCTTCCCCGGGCATCACGACCGTGACTACGCTCGCGGCCAGAACGCGCGCGACGTCTACCTGAACACGATGTTCTTCCACGGGTTCGTCGACCGTGTGGGGGGCGAATGGGCCGGGCCGGACGCCTGGCTCTTCCGCCGACGCCTGGACATGGTCTCGCCGGTCTGTGTCGGCGACACGATTCGCACCGAAGCGCGCGTGCTGCGCCGCTATGAGCATGACGGGCAGTCGTTGGTGGAGGTCGAGGTGCGGGTCCTGACTGAGCGCGGCTTGGGTGCTGCGGCCACGCTGACCTACATCCTGCCGCGGCGCACCACCGGGGACTGAAAAGCCGGAGCGGCGAGCGGGCGAGAGACGCCACGCGCACCCGGCGAGGGGGAGAGACGATGGCAACAGCGACCGACGGCGAGATTGAGCTCATTCGTGCGTTCGTCCGGCAGCTCACGAGCAGGTACGACCGCGGCTACTGGGTGCAGCGGGCCGAGGCCGGGCAGGACGTCGAGGAGATGTGGCAGGAGCTCGCGGCGGCGGGCTTCCTCGGCGTGACGGTGCCCGAGGAGTACGGCGGCAGTGGGCTGAGCATGCAGCGCCTCGCCGTCCTCATGGAAGAGCTGGGTAACCACGGCGTGCCGCTCCTCTTCCTCGTCGTGAGCACCGCCATGGGCTGCATCCCCATCGCCAAGTACGGGACAGAGGAGCAGAAGCGGCGCTATCTGCCGGCAATGGCGGAGGGACGCGAGCGGTTCTGCTTCGCCATCACCGAGCCGGATGCCGGCAGTAACAGCTTCCGCATCAAGACCCGGGCGCGACGCGATGGCGACGACTACCTCCTCACCGGCCAGAAGGCTTTCATCTCCGGGGCGGATCGCGCCCAGCACATGCTCGTCGTGGTGCGGACGTCGCCAGCGGACGCAGTGAGCGACAAGCGAGAGGGCATGTCGCTGCTGATCGTCGACACGGCCGCGCCGGGGGTCACGCTCAACCGCATGGATACCCGCCTGCTCATGCCGGAGAAGCAGTTCGAGATCTTCTTCGACGACGTGCGCGTGCCCCGCGCCAACCTAGTGGGCGAGGAGGGCCGCGGCCTGCGGGCGATCTTCGACGCGCTCAACCCGGAGCGGATCGTGGGGGCCGCGATGGGGGTCGGCATCGGCCGCTACGCCCTCAGCAAGGCGGTGGAGTACGCCAAGACGCGGCGGGTATTTGGCGTGCCCATCGGCGCTCACCAGGGACTGGCGCACCCGATGGCGGAAGCTCGGACACACCTGGAGCTGGCTGCGCTGATGGCGCACCACGCCGCGCGCGTGTTCGACGAGGGTGGCGAGGCCGGACCGTACGCCAATATGGCCAAGTTCGCCGCGGGGGAGGCGGCCATTGAAGCGGTTGACCTGGCGATGCAGGTCCACGGCGGCAGCGGCTTCACGGGCGAGGTCGACCTGATCACGCTGTGGCCGGTAGCGAGGCTGCTCCGCACCGCGCCGGTGTCGCGTGAGATGATCCTGAACTACATCGGCGAGCATGTGCTCGGCTTGCCCCGGTCCTACTAGGGGCGCGGCTGGCATACTGACGGCACGCCGTGCGCGGGCACGGGCCGGCGCGGTCTCGCTGGTCCCTCGACGGCGATGACCCGGACGGTCCGGGCTCGGACCACCGAGACAGACAACGGGGGAAGGGGGAGAGCAACGGTATGGCGCGGGGTACCAGCGCGGAGGAGTCCTTGTTCCCGTACCGGGTCCTGGACCTGACCGACGAGCACGGACAGATGTGCGGCAAGATGCTGGGCGACATGGGCGGCGACGTCATCATTGTCGAGCCCCCCGGCGGAAGTTCGGCGCGCGGTATCGGGCCCTTTTTCCGGGACGACCCACACCCGGAAGGCAGTCTCTTCTGGCTCGCCTTCAACACGAGCAAGCGGAGCATCACCCTGGACGTCGTCCACCCCGACGGGCGCGAGCTGTTCCTGAGGCTGGTGGAGACCGCCGACGCGGTGGTCACCACGCTACACCCACGGCGCCTGAGCGAACTGGGTCTCTCGTACCAGGAGTTGGCGCGACGGAAGCCCGACATCGTGCTGACCACGATCACGCCCTTCGGTCCGGATGGCCCCTATGGCGAGTACGTCGGCAGCGACCTCGTGCTGCAAGCGTTGTCCGGCTTCCTCTACCTGTCCGGCGACCCGGATCGACCTCCGACGCGCGTCAGCGTGCCGATGGTGGCCACGAAGACCGGCGCCGAGGCCGCCGCGGCGACCGCCATGGCACTCTACCACCGGGGACTGACCGGCGAGGGCCAGCAGGTGGACGTGTCCGCGCTCGCGGTGGCGCAGTGGCAGCTCATGAACGCCGCTCCGTTCCCCAGGCTGCACGGGACCGAGGTGCGCCGCGGCGGCGGATACTTCACCGCACTCGGAACGGTCAAGGTGCGGGCGATCTATCCCTGCAAGGACGGTTACGTCTACTTCTTCTTCCTCGGCGGTACTCCGGGCGCCACGTCGATGACCGCCCTCACGCGCTGGCTCGACGAGGAGGGCACGGCGCCCCGGCTCATGCTCGAGAAGGACTGGGCCGGTATGGACATGGGCAAGTACATGTACGACCCGGAGGCGCAGAAAGAGGTCGAAGTGATGGAAACGTCTCTTGCCCGCTTTTTCCTGGGCAAGACAAAGCAGCAGCTCTTCGACCGCGCCTATCGAGAGCGCATCCTCATCGCACCGGTCAACGACGTGCGCGACATGGTGGAACACCCTCAGCCGAACGCCCGCGGCTTCTTCGTCGAGGTTGACCACCCGGAGCTTGCGGCATCGTTCCGCTATCCGGGTCACCTGGCGCTGCTCAGCGAAGGTCGCGTCGGGGTGCGCCGGCGGGCGCCGCGCATTGGCGAGCACAACCGCGAGGTCTACGTCGAAGAGCTGGGCATTTCGCGGGAGCGGCTCGCGGAGCTGTCTGAAGCGGGTGTCATTGGAGAGGCGGGGACATGACGACGCGGCGCATCTTCGATGGGATCAAGGTCGTGGATTTCGGTTGGGTCGGCGTGGGGCCGATCTCGGCCAAGCATCTGGCGGACCACGGGGCGACCGTCATCCGCGTGGAGTCGACCCAGAGGCCGGACGTCCTGCGGCTCGCTGGCCCGTTCGCCGGGGGGAAGCCGGGGATCAACCGCAGCCAGTTCTGGGCCGACTACAACTCGAGCAAGCTGAGTGTGGGCCTCAATCTCGCCACGGAGACCGGCCGCGCGCTGGCGCGCCGGCTGGTGGTCGAATGGGCAGATGTCGTGGTGGAGGGCTACACGCCCAAGCAGATGCGGGCCTGGGGGCTGCACTACGAGGATCTGTCGCGTGACCGGCCGGACCTGGTCATGCTGAGCACGTCACAGATGGGCCAGACCGGGCCCTACAACCTCTATGCCGGCTACGGCACGCAGGCCGCGGCGCTCGCCGGATACTACAACGTCACGGGCTGGCCCGACCGCCCGCCGGTGGTCGTCTATGGCGCCTACACCGACATGCTCACGCCGCACTTCAACGTCGCTCTCCTGGCGGCGGCGCTCGACCGACGGCGTCGTACCGGCCGTGGGCTGTGGATCGACACCTCCCAGATGGAGGTGGGCATCCTCTGCCAAGGCGCTGCCGTGCTTGACTACACGGCCAACGGCAGGGTCGCCGTGCGCAAGGGCAACCGTGACGATCGCGCGATCCCTCACGGCGTGTTCCCCTGCGGCGGCGAGGACCGCTGGGTGGCCATCGCCGTCTTTACCGACGAGCAGTGGAAGGGCCTGTGTCGCGTCATCGAGCGGGATGAGCTGGCGAGCGACCCGGCGTACGCCACCGCGGCGCGACGTCGCGAGCACGAGGGGGCCATCGAGGAGCTGATCGCAGCGTGGACTCGCCAGCTCTCTCCGCAGGAGGCGATGGCCAGGCTGCAGGCCGTCGGAGTACCTGCCGGCGCCGTCCTGTGGATGTCCGATCTCCACGAGGACCCGCACATCCGCCACTGGGGCTTCTTCGAGTGGCCGGAGCATCCCGTGATCGGGGCGGCGCCCTACGACGGGTTCATGTCCCACTTCTCGAAGACGCCGGGCAGGCTGGATCGTGCTCCCAAGATCGCTGAGCATACCGAGCACGTGATGCGGGAGGTGCTGCGCCTCTCCGACGAGGAGATCGGGCAGATGTTGGCGACGGAGGCGATCGAGTTCCCGCCGGAGTAATGAGACTCGCGCGTCCCGGGGACGAACGGGAAGCGCTGAAATGAGGAAGGACATCATGCGCGGACTAGAAGGCAAGGTGGCGTTCGTGACGGGCGCGGGCCGGGGCATCGGCCGGGCCATCGCCTTGCGGCTGGCCGAGGAGGGAGCGAGCGTCGCGGTCGCGGACCTGGACGACGCGACGGCTCGCTCCACTGCCGCCGAGATCGGAGCCAGGGCGATCGCCCTACGGGTCGACGTGACGGACTCGGCGAGCGTGCGGGCAGCGGTGGCTGAGGCGGAGCAACGCCTCGGCCCGATCGACATCCTGGTCAACAACGCGGGCTGGGACAAGGCGGAACCGTTCGTCCAAAGCACAGAGGCAACCTGGGACAAGGTCCTCGCCATCAACCTCAGGGGCCCGATCGCCTGCACGCGCGCGGTGCTGGACGGCATGATCGCCCGTGGGCGAGGGAAGATCGTGAGTATTAGCTCGGACGCGGGGCGCGTGGGCTCGTCCGGCGAGGCGGTGTACTCGGGCGCGAAGGCGGGCATCATCGGCTTCTCGAAGACGCTGGCGCGCGAGCTGGCGCGTTACCACATCAACGTCAACGTCGTCTGTCCGGGCCCGACGAACACCCCGCTCTTCCAGGAGGTCGCGGGAGGTAACACCAAGCTGGCGGACGCCCTCAAGCGGGCGATCCCGTTCGGGCGGCTGGGGGAACCCGAGGACCTCGCGGCGGCTGTGGCGTTCCTCGCCTCGGAAGACGCGGACTTCATCACTGGCCAGACGCTCTCCGTCAGCGGCGGCCTGACGATGGCGTAGGCCGACCGATGCCTGACGAGTATCAGACGTTGACCTACGTGCGCGACGGCGGGGTAGCGCTCGTGCGGCTCAACCGGCCACAGCGGCTCAACGCCATCAGTCCCCAGATGGTGCAAGACCTGAAGGCCGTGATAGAGCGGGTGCGCGAGGACCTGGACGTCCGTGCGCTGGTGTTCACCGGCGAGGGGCGCGCTTTCTCGGCCGGGGCCGACATCAGCGAGCTGGTGAAGCTCGGTGGGCCGCCGGACTTCCTGCGCTTCATCGAGCGGATCCAGGCGACCTACAACGCGCTCGAGGACTTGGACCGCCCGACGATCGCGGCGATCAACGGTCTGGCGTACGGCGGCGGCTGCGAGTTAGCGCTGGCCTGCGACCTGCGCATCATGGCGGAGGCCGCGGGCATCGGCGTGCCCGAGATCAAGATCGGCGTGCTGCCAGGCGCCGGGGGCACGCAGCGGCTGGCCCACATGCTGCCGCCCGCAATCGCGAAGCAGATGGTGTACTTCGGCGAGCCGCTGTCCAGCGCTGACGCGCTACGGCACGGGCTGGTCAATGCGGTGGTCCCGCACGAGCAGGTGCTGGAGACGGCGCTCACCTGGGCAAGGCGGCTGGCGGAGCTGCCGCCGCTCGCGCTCCGCTCGGCCAAGCTGCTGGTGCATGCGGGCGTCAACGCCGACCTGAAGACCGGTGTCGAAGCGGAGCGGCAAGCCGTGGCCTTCCTCTTCGGCACCGAAGACCGCAAAGAGGGCATGCAGGCGTTCCTAGAGAAGCGCGGCCCGACGTTCTCGGGCCGGTGACGCTTGCGAGCCCTGCCTGCCGGGGGAGGAGACGATGTTCTTCGAGACGACGCTTACCGCGCAGCGAATCGCTGAGTCGAGCGCAGCGGGACTGTGGCCCGACCAGCGGCTGCAGGATCACCTGACAAGCGCGGCCGCGGCCACGCCCGACAAGGCCGCGATCGTGGATCGGCAGGGACGGTACACCTATCGCGGGCTCGCGGAGCTGGTGGACGCCGTGGCCCGCGCCTTGCTGGAGATGGGCGTGCGGCCGGCCGATGTGGTCGCGCTTCAGCTCCCGAACTGGAACGAGTTCGTCGTCCTGATGCTGGCGATTGAGCGGATCGGCGCGGTGGTGAACCCGATCGCGCCGATCTTCCGGCAGAACGAGCTGCGCGGAATGTTCCGCCTCGGCCGGCCGGTGGTGGTGGCCATCCCCGCGGAGTTCCGCGGCTTCGACTACCGGGCGATGCTGGCGGAGCTGTGGCCCGAGACGCCGTCGCTGCGCCATGTCATCGTCCTGGGTGGCGAGCCCGGGGCCGGCATGACTGCGTGGGACGACGTCCTCGCCCTCGGCCGGAGCAGCGCGGTGTCCCGGCAGGCGCTCGACCTGTTGACTCCGGACCCAAACGCCGTCGCCGAGCTGATCTTCACGTCCGGCACCACGGGAGAGCCAAAGGGCGTGCTGCACACCCATAACACCCTGCTGGCCGCCAGCCAGCTCATGATCGGCCCGCAGGGGCTCGCAGAGACCGACGTCTTCCACATGGCTTCCACGTTCGCCCACCAGACGGGCTATCTGTTCGGAGCGCGGATGTGCATCCACGCCGGCGGCACGGGCGTGTTCCAAGAGGTGTGGGACCCGGTCGAGTTCGTCCGCCTGATCGAGCGCGAGCGAGTCACGATGTCGAACGGCGCAACGCCGTTTCTCGCCGATACATTGCGCGCGCCGAACCTGGACCAGCACGATATCAGCTCGCTGCGTATCTTCGGCTGCTTCGGTGCGCCCATCCCGCAGCCGCTCGTCGAGGAGGCGCTGCGCCGGCTGCCTTGCCGGGTGATGCCGGGATGGGGCATGACCGAGATCGCGCTGGTGACGATGACCCGCCCCGGTGACCCGGTCGAGAAGGTGGTCGGGAGCGACGGCATCGCGCTGCCGGGCACGGCCGTGCGCATTGTCGATGAGGAGGGGCAGCCGCCGCCCGATGGAAGCGACGGGAGGCTGTTCTGGCGCGGGCACACGGCGTTCGTGGGCTACATCCAGGGACGCGTGTTCACCCAGCAGTTCTTCGACGCGCAAGGCTGGTTCGACACCGGCGATCGTGCCGTCATGCATGACGATGGCTTCATCCGCATCAGCGGGCGGACCAAGGACATCATCATCCGCGGCGGCGAGAACGTCCCCGTCAAGGAGATCGAGGATGTTCTGATGCGCCACCCGAAGGTCCGCAACGCCGCGGTCGTCGCCGCGCCCGATCCGCGGCTGGGCGAGGTCGGCTGCGCCTGCATCATTCCTGAGCCGGGGGAAACGCTGACCTTCGACGATCTGCGCGCATTCCTGGCGGAACAGCAGGTCACGCGGCAGTACTGGCCCGAGCGTCTGGCATTGATGGACGCCTTCCCGACCACCCCCTCTGGCAAGATCCAGAAGTTCCGCCTGCGAGAGCTGGTCACGGCGCAAGGCGCCGCGGCGGCTGCGGGAGGAGGCTCAGCGTGACCACCCTGACGCTCGAGCACGCGCTCGCCCGAGCCCGCGAGCTCGCGGCCCGTGACGACACCCACATCTCGGTCGAGACGGCCGAGCGTTTCCTGCGGTCTGGCGGCTGGTCTCTCGATACGGTTCTCGAGCTGCTGGACCGCCATGCGCGGGAACGGCCACAGGCGCCGGTGCTCATCGACCAGGACGGGACGACGCTGACCTGGCAAGAGCTGAAGGTCCGCAGCGACGCGGTCGCCGCCGCGCTGATCGACCTCGGCTATTCTCCGGGCGACTGCCTGGGAATGCAGTTGCCGAACTGGTCCGAGTTCTGCGTGGCGGTCCTCGGCGCCGGGCGCATCGGCGTCCGCCCGACGTTCATCCATACGCCGTACCGAGCCTTCGAGATGGAGTACATCCTTGGCCTGACGGAGGCCCGGGGTGTGCTGGTTCCCGACACGTACCGCGGGACCGACCACGCGGCGCTCGCGCGGCAGGTGCGGGCGAAGCTTCCAGCCCTGCGCGACGTCATCGTCGTGCGTGGGCAGGGCGCCGCGCAGGAGGGCACTCTGGCGTTCGAGAAGCTGCTCGAGTCCGGGCAGGGTCGGCCGCCGGCGGCGGAGCCTCCGGTATCGACTGACCTCTTCGTGCTCATGTTCACGTCGGGGACCACCGCCCGACCCAAGGGCGTCATGCATCTCCACGCCAACTTGATCGCCGGCGCCCGCAAGTACGTGGAAGCGTTCGGATTCACACCGGACGACCGCTGGCTGATGGTGACGCCGATCACTCACCTCACGGCATTCGGCATCCCGTTCCTCACGGGGGCGCTGGTCGCGGGCGGCTCGGTCGTGCTGCTGGAGGCGTGGGACGTCCAGAAGGGCATCGAGCTGGCGGAGCAGTATCGGGCCACGCATTTCGTCGGCGCACCGCCCATGCTGATCGACGTCGCCCGCAGCGAAGAGTTGGGGCGGCGGGACCTCTCCGCCCTCAGGTTCATGATGTACGCTGGCGCACCGTGCCCGGTGGACATCCTGCGGCGCTTGCACGACCGCCTGGGCTGTGGGCTGGCCGTCTTCTACGGCTGGACAGAGGGACTGGCCCACACCCATTCGAGTCCTGACGATCCGCTGGGGGTCACAAGCGTGACCGTCGGGCGGACGGTCTCCGGCTGGGAGTCCGAGGTCGTAGGCAGCGATGGCCGGCCGGTCGCGGCAGGTGAGACGGGCGAGTTCTGGGGCCGCGGGCCTAACCTCTCGCCCGGGTACTACCGTCAGCCGCAGTTCGTCTCCGCCCGCTACAACGCCGACGGCTGGTTCATGTCCGGCGACCTGATAACCAGGAACGCCGACCACACCTTCACGTTCGTAGCGCGCATGGACGACATGATCAACCGCGGCGGCCAGAAGCTGGACCCGCGCGAGGTGGAGGAGCTGCTGTACACCCACCCGAAGGTCGAGCACGCGCTCGTCGTGGCGATGCCCGACGAGCGCCTCGGCGAGCGGGGGTGTGCCTTCATCGTGCCGCGGTCGGGTCAGACGTTCACGTTGGAGGATCTGCGGTCATTCCTGGCGGAGAGGGGACTGGCGAAGTACAAGTGGCCTGAGCGTGTCGAGCTCATCGAGGCCCTGCCGATGACGCCGACTGGCAAGATCATGCGCTACGAGCTGCGGGAGCGCGCTCAGCGGCTGCGCGCCGAGTCGTAGCCGGCGGCGGGGCAGTAATCGCCGGACGCCCCCTGGGGACGAGCGAAGGAGAGTGGAAGCAGATGGATTTCGCCTTGAGCGATGAGCAACGGCTGTTCGCGGAGACGGTGCGGCGGTTCGCCCTGCAGCGGTTGAAGCCTGACTACGCGACCTGGGACCGCGGCGAGCCCTTTCCCCGCGAGCGGGTGGCCGAGCTCGCCCAGCTCGGGATCACGGGGCTGCGGGTGCCAGCGGAGTACGGGGGCGCCGACGCGCACTACGTGATGTTGGGCATCGCCGCTGAGGAGCTGGCCCGCGGCGACTTCAACTACTCGCTGTTTGTCCAGCTCTACAGCATCGGCAGCGAGCTGATCGGGCAGCACGCGCGAGAGGCGGTGAAGCGGGTCTGGCTCCCTCGGCTGGCCGACGGCAGCGCGCTGGCGGCCTTCGGGCTGACCGAGCCAGCCGCCGGGTCCGACGCGGCCAACCTGACTACCACCGCCGTGCGCGACGGCGACGAGTACGTCATCTCGGGAGAGAAGGCCTCCATCACCTTCGCCGGCTACGCCGACGCCTGTGCCGTTTTCGCCCGCACCGGCGGCGAGGGTGCGCACGGGGTGAGCACGTTCCTCGTGCCGCTGGACGCCCCGGGGGTGACGCGACAGGTCTACCGCAGTCCCGGTGAGCGACTGACGCAGCGCGGCTCGCTGTATTTCGACCAGGTGCGCGTGCCGGCGGACCATCTGCTCGGCGCGGAAGGCAAAGGGTTTTACCAGGCGATGGGCGCCTTCGACTACAACCGCGCCGTGATCGCGCTGGCCTGCGTGGGCGCGGCCGAGCAGTCGCTGGACGAGACGATCGCCTACGTGAAGGAGCGGCAGAGCTTCGGCCGGCCGCTGGCGAAGCACGAGGCGGTCTCGTTCCAGCTCGCCGAGCACCTGACACTGGTAGAGGCGGCGCGGCTGCTGGCGTACGAGTGCCTGTGGAAGCGGGACCAGGGAGAGCCGCACACCAAGGAGGCGGCGATGGCCAAGTGGCTGGGGCCGAAGGTCGCGGTCGACGCCATCCACGCCTGCATCTGGCTGCACGGCCACTACGGCTACAACATGGACCTCCCGTTCGAGCAGCGCCTGCGCGACGCCATCGGGCTGGAGATCGGCGATGGCACGCCGGAGATCATGAAGGGCATCATCGCCCGCGAGGTCATCGGGCGCGATTACATGCCGTACCGCTAGGCCAAGCCAGCGGATACGAACAGGGAAAGGAACGCGATGGACTTCGAAGACATCATCTACCAGAAGGAAGACGGGATCGCGACCATCACGATCAACCGGCCGCAGGTCTTGAACTCCTTCCGGGCGCAGACCGTGGACGAGATGGTCGAGGCCTTCAAAGACGCGTGGCTCGACCGTACGGTCGGCGCCGTCATCCTGACGGGCGCCGGCACGCGGGCCTTCTCCGCCGGTGGCGACCAGTCGGTGCGCGGCGAAGGCGGCTACCAGGGGAAGCCCTCTCGCTCCGATATCGGGATGGACGTCGAGGACCTGCACGAGATCATCCGCGACATCCCGAAGCCCGTCATCGCGGCCGTGAACGGCTACGCGATCGGCGGCGGGCACGTGCTGCACGTGCTGTGCGACCTGAGCATGGCGGCGGACACGGCTCGCTTCGGCCAGGTGGGGCCAAAGGTGGGCAGCGTTGACCCCGGTTTCGGCACGGCCTACCTGACTCGCGTCGTCGGCGAGAAGAAGGCGCGGGAGATCTGGTACCTGTGCCGCCAGTACTCGGCGCAAGAGGCGCTCGAGATGGGCCTGGTGAACACGGTGGTGCCGGCTGACCGCCTGATGGACGAGGCGCGCGAGTGGGCGCGCGAGATCCTGGCGATGAGCCCCACCGCGCTCAAGATCGCCAAGATCTCGTTCAATGCCGAGACGGCTCACATCAAAGGCATCGGCGGGCTCGGCATGTCATCGCTGGCGCTCTACTACGGCACCGACGAGGCGGTCGAGGGCCGCAATGCCTTCGTCGAGCGTCGCAAGCCCGACTTCGGCCGCTTCCGGCGGTAGGCGGTCGGTGTTCGGAGAGCGCGCATGAGCGAGCCGCGGTCCGATGGGCAGGTCGCGCTCGTCACGGGAAGCTCGCGTGGCATCGGGCGCGCGACGGTGCGCCTGCTGGCGGAGCGCGGGGCCGACGTGGTCGTGCACTACCGACGAGACGCCGCCGAGGCAGAGGCGGCGGCGCGGGAGGCGCGCGAGTTGGGCCGGCGGGCACTGGTGGTGCGCGCGGATCTCGCCGCCGAGGATGAGGTCCGCGCCATGATGCGGGTCGTGGAGCGCGAGCTCGGCCATTTGGACGTGCTCGTCGCGAACGCGGCGTCAACGGCATTCAAGCCGCTGCTCGACGCCCAGCCGCACAACGTGGCGCTTACGATGCAGACCGTGGTGCACTCGGCGCTCCTCCTGGTGCAGGGGGCCGTACCGCTGATGGCGGGTCGCCGCGGCAGCATCGTGACGGTCTCCGGCATCGACACGGTCCGCGTGATGCGCGGGCACGGTGTGCTGGCGGCGGCCAAGGCAGCGCTCGAAACGCTCACTCGCTATCTAGCGGTCGAGCTCGCGCCCCACGGCATCAACGTCAACGCCGTGCTGCCGGGGTTTGTCGATACCGGGTCGGCGCGGACGTACGCGGCCGGCCGTTACGAGGGTGGGTATGCGGAAGCCGTCGGCGAGTGGGTTCGGCGCACGCCGCGGGGGCGGGTCGCCTCGCCGCAGGAGATAGCACGCGTGATCGCGTTCCTGTGCAGCCCCGACGCCGACTGGATCGTGGGCCAGGTCATCATCGCCGACGGAGGTTGGAGTCTGCTCGAGTAGCGCGCGACCGCTCGCAGCGTGACGGGGCGGCGCGCGGGGCAATGGTGCGCTCCGTTCCGTCTCGAGTGCCTGCCTGCTGCAGGCAGGCGGTTCGCTCGTGGAACGGGAGGGTGCGGGATCCTGAGGCGCCCCTGAGAGCCTGGACGGTGCGCCCCGGATCGCGGAACATACCGAGCACATGATGCGCGTGGCGCTGCGCCGATCCGAGGGGCAGCTCGACTGCCAACCGACGGCGGAGCCCATGGGCCTCCCAGCGGTGTGATGGGGCTTGCGCCTCCCCGGCGGCGAGTGGGAGGCGCTGAAACGAGGAGGGCGTGATGGGTGGACTCAACGGCAGAGTGGCGCTCGTCACCGGCGCCGCCGGCGGTATCGGACGAGCTACGAGTCTGCTGCTCGCCGAAGCGGGCGCGGACGTGGGGCTGGTAGATCGGGACGGGAAGGTCCACGAGACGTCGGATGCCGTCGAGAGGTTGGGCCGGCGGGCGGCAGCGGAAATGTTCGACATCGCGGAAGCGGCCGCGGTCCACGACGGGGTCGAGCGGATCCGCCAGAGGCTCGGGCAGATCGACGTGCTGGTCAACAACGCCGGCATCGTGAACAATATCGGCTCGATTACGGGAATGCCGCTGTCCGCGTGGGAGCGCGAGCTTGCGGTCAACCTCACCGGCGCCTTCAACATGATCCGAGAGGTCATCGTGCCGATGGCCGAGCGCGGATGGGGCCGTATCATCAATGTTTCGTCCATGGCCGCCGTCGGAGGGCTCCACCGGCAGGCGGGCTACGCGGCCAGCAAGGCGGGGCTGCTCGGTCTCACGCGGACCGTCACGCTCGAGTACGCGGGTCACGGGGTCGCCTGCAACGCGGTCCTGCCGGGACTGATCGCGACGCCGAATGTGCGCGCGATGCCGCCCGAGCTCCTCGAGCACGCCATCGAGTCAACTCCGACGAAGCGGCTGGGCGAGCCGGGCGAGGTGGCCGCGCTCATCGTATTCCTCGCTTCGGATGAGGCCGGGTTCATCAACGGCGCGCTGGTGCCGGTCGACGGAGGCATGGGGCTCAACGTGGGCTTCGTCAACAGCCGCAGGGGCCTGGCAGAGATGTTCCCGTACGGCGCGCGTGGCGGCGCGGGCGGGCAGAGCGACACGGAGGTGCGGGGATGACCGAGCTCGAGACGCAGTCCAAGATCCCGCTCAAGCCGTTCTACACATCGGGGGACGTGGCCGACCTGGACAACGGCGCCGCGCTGAACGACCCGGGAGCCTTCCCGTACACGCGTGGCCGTCGGTCCGACCCCGCTCGGCGTGACTCGTGGATCCAGCGTGAGCTGTCCGGTGAAGGCCCGCCGTCGCGGTCGAACGCCCAGTTCCGCTACCTGATCGAAACCGGGGCCGTGGGGTTGGATGTGATCGGCGATGCCCCGACCACCGCCTGCCTGGACCCGGACCATCCCTATGCGCTGAACGCCGTGGGCACCCAGGGCGTCTCTTTGAGTCGGCTCGACGACTTCTTCGAGCTGTACGATGGCATTCCGCTCGATCGCATTACGCTCTCCCACTCGCTCCCCGGATGGTTCGCGGTGGCCGGGCTCTACGCGGTCGCCAAGGCCCGCGGCGTGTCGCCCGCGGTGCTGCGGGGCTCCGTGATCCAGACGCCGCTCTACTGCGAGGACTACGGCTACCGCACCCATATGCCGGTGAGCCTGCGCCTGCGGCTGACGCTCGACTCGATCGCGTTCTGCACGCGCGAGATGCCCAAGTTCCACTCTTTCGTGGAAGACACCTACTACATCAGCGATGGCGGGCCGGACGCCGTCGAGGAGATGGCGCTGGGCTTCATCGAGATCCGCGCGGTCGTGCGCGAGCTCCTCAAACGCGGGCTCGACATCGACAGTTTCGCCCCCCGGATCGCGATCCTGCTGAACTGCCGAATGGACTTCTTCGAGGAGATCGCCAAGATCCGCGCGACCCGCCGCCTCTTCGCCCGCATGATGCGCGACGAGTTCGGCGCGAAGGATCCGCGTTCCTGGTCCGTCAACATCACCGCGCACACCGCCGGCAGCTCTCTCACCGCGCAGCAGCCGGTCAACAACGTCATTCGGGGAGCGATCCAGGCGCTGGCGCTCGCCCTTGCGGGCGTGCAGGCGGTCGAGATCTCGGCCTTCGACGAGGCCTACCGGACTCCCAGCCCGGAGTCGCACCTCGTTGCCCTGCGCACCCAGCAGGTCGTGCAGTACGAGAGCAACGCGGGACAGGTGGCCGACCCGCTCGGCGGCTCGTATTATGTCGAGCACTTGACCGGCGAAATCGAGCGGCGCATTGGCGAGATGACCGACCGCATCGAGGCGCTCGGCGGCCCGCTCGACCTCTGCGAGAGAGGCTGGTTCCGAAGCCTGTTCGAGGAAGCCATGGTGCGGCAGGAGCGCGCCATCCAGGACGGGACGCTCCCTCGCGTCGGCGTCAACATGTTCCGCATGGCGGAGGAGCACGACACGTTGCTCAAGGAGCTCGCGGCTACCAAGATCGAGCCGTGCTGGGACCACGTCGAGCGCATCAAGGAGTTCAAGGGCAGCCGCGACCAGACGGGCGTGGCGGCCGCGCTGCAGGGCGTCCTGGGAGCGGCGAAGGCCGAGCGGGAGGACCTGATGCGGCCGATCATCGCCGCCATGGAGGCGGGGGCCACGCTGGGCGAGATCTCCGGCGCGCTGCGTATGGCGTACGGTTCCGCGTACGACCCCTTCGGCGTGGCGGCGGCCGCGCTCTGAGCCGGTGCGCCCGGAGAAAGTTTGGAGAGGGCAGCGCACGATGGAACCTGTCCGCGCATTGATCGCCATCCTGGGCCTCGACCAGCACGAAACGGGGGCGCTGGCCGTCGCGCGGATCCTGCGCGACGCGGGCGTGGAGGTCATCTACCTGGGTCGCTTCAACCTGCCGGAGAGGATCGCCACCACGGCGGTCGATGAGGACGTGGACGTGGTCGGCGTGAGCTGCCACTCATGGGAGTACATCTACCACATCGACGAGCTGCTTCGGCGGCTCGCGGAAGAGCCGACCCACGTGCCCGTCGTGGTCGGTGGCTCCGTTATCACCGAGTCCGACCGGCAGGCCCTCATCCGGAAGGGTGTGGCCGCGGTCTTCGGCCCGGGGGCGCAAGCGGCCGAGATCGTTGGCACCGTCAGGCACCTGGCCGATCTGCGGCGCGCCACCCGGACGATCTGACCGCGGTCGGTGCGCCGCCCTCCCGCCGGCAGGCAGGGGGGCACCGCTTCCGCCAGCTCGGGCACCGGGATGCCGGTCATGACTGGAATGGTCAGCCGGGGAGCACTGTCACCCCCCGCGCAGCCGCGGGTCGAGCACATCGCGCAGCGCGTCGCCCAGCATGTTGAAGCCGAATACAGCCAGGGCGATGAAAAGCCCCGGCCAGACCGAGAGCCAGGGGTCCGTTCGGACGCGCGCCTGGGCGATGCCGCTCAGCATCCGCCCCCAGCTCGGCACCGGGTCTGGGATGCCGAACTGGAGGAAGGAGAGGCTAGCCTCGGCAAGGATGGCCGCACCGAGCTGGATCGTGGCCATCAATACCGGGTCGGGAATGCCGAGGGCCGAGCTACCGACTCAAAGACAAGCTGGCTGCCAGTGCCCAAAGCCACGGGAGCGGGGCATGAGCCACCAACCGTCACGCGCAGCGTCACGCACGGTAGTGCGGCCCTGCCCCGTCTGCACGGCACTCCCGAGATCGGTGCGGATGCTGTACTGCTCACGGGCGTGCCAGTAGCAGGCCTATCGGTTGCGCCATCACTGCCCGTCCCGGGTGGACCTGGCGGCGGTCGAAACGGACCTGCGGCGCACCAGGCCATCGCGTGGTCAAGCATGTCCCCATTCGGGGTCGAACCTTCGGCATTGAGCGCACCGAAGTTCGCGCATCACGACGAGATGTTGGCGACGAGCGTTTCGGCGGCCGTCACGCCTGGCGGAAGCAACCGAATGGTCCGCTTGTCCGTGTCGTATTCGGCCTGCCGCGTCTTGTGCAGCGGCTTCAAGACGTCCTTCCGAAAACTCTGCATCCCGGGGTGCTCCAGCCACTGGAACAAGTCCGCCTCGGCGACGTCACCCGGTTCCGTCAGGAGCAGTACAAGGGTCTGCTGCTTCCAGGTCATGCCGGTGCGGAGGACACGTTTCTTGTCCCCGTGCGTCCACACCCACGTGACCTCACGCTCAATGAGCCCGTCGACGATCGCGGTGGCCTCCTGCGTCGTGAGGGTGTGCAGTAGCCGAACCAACTCAGCCATCAGCCACTTGGCCGTGTACAGCACGATCGTCGCGTCCATGTGGTTCGGGTCCACCTCGGCACCCGCATGTCCCACCCCACGGTTGTTGCGGATGTCGTACAAGCCGATCATCATGCGTGGGATCAAGATCCTGGGCGACCTACTGTCAGGGACATGCGCATACTTCTGCGCCAGAGCCCAGCAAGTGTCCGGGAACTGATTGGGCTTCTTGGCGCGCTTTGGGTACTTGTGGCCCTCCAGCCAGCCCTCGGTGATTGTGTATACCGCCTCGCACAACTTGCCGCCGTTTAGCTCTGACGGCTCCCACTTGTGCTCGCGGTAGTTCTTGACGATCTCGTTGAACGCCATCAGCAGGTCGTCGCGCAGACTGGCCGGCAAGGCCGAGAAGGCGTCCTCTGGTGCGAGTCCCACGTCAGCCACCGTGGCCGAGCATGAGCTGGACATAACCGAGGCCCTCGCGAGTGACCTTGTACGTCTTGCGTGCCTGCCTGGCGCTACCCGACTTCTGCAACTGGATGATGCGCGGGGGCTTCTGCCGCATGTTGCCGCTAAGAGCGTCCGTAATGTTCGCGATGGCATTGCCCGTGTTCTTGAGTTCCGTCTGCAGAGAAGCGGCCTGCCACTTGTTCTGCCCTTTGATTTCCTGCAGCCAGTACGCCGCCACAAGCGCTTTGTCCTCGTTCGTCTTCGGCTGGGCCGCCGCGAAGAGCTCGGCGAAGTGCTCGAACTCGGGAGCCTCGGCGGCGATCTCATCCTCCGTCACGTCGCCTCTCGCAGTGTCATCAGCCGCCCCTCCACCACCTGCAGCCCCGCGACGACCACAGCTCCTGCCCAGGGTCACGCCGTATCGCTCCGCCGCCCATCGCAAGACTCGGTCGCGTTCGTCCTCCTGCAGGGCCGCCACGGCAGTCGCCACAGCGGACATCGCCTCGATCTCGGGATCGGCCATGACCACCTCCATATTGGATTGATGTACCTCAAGAGTACACTTCATGTCCGCAACCTGTCGATGGCCAGTGATTTTGTCCTCTCATGCGAGAGGAAGGGATCACGTTGACCAGCAGGGCGCAGAAACGACTGCAGGCGCTCACCCAGGTACTGTCAGGCAGCTGGAGTCAGGCGGAGGCAGCAGCGAGT
>JAJYLG010000085.1 GCA_021787985.1 Chloroflexota bacterium | reverse complement strand
CCGGGCGGCGGCGCGGATGCTGGCGGGGCCGCGCGGCGCGAGGCGCTAGCCCGGCAGCTCCACGATGGGAGGATAGATCCCGGCCCGCTGCCGGCGCAGGATCTCTTCCAGGACTTCGATGTCGAGCGCGTCCTGTCGGCGGTCCGACCGCTTCGACGCGATGAGATCCGGCACCGAGGCGGTCGGGATCCGTGCCCCGTCCACCAGGAAGACCGCCGCCCGGGGGCGCACGTCGCGATAGTGGATGGCCCACGCGACGGTCATCAGGTCCACGCGCCAGAACGGGTCGGTGATCATGGTGACGTGCCGGGCGGCGACGTCCGCCGGGTCGAGGTCGCGGGCGGCCCGGAAGCTCAGCGACTCGAGCGCGCCCAGGACCTTCCGGGCGTTCTCCCTGGTGGGCTCGATCAGCAGGTCTATGTCACGGGTCGGCCGGCCTCCGCCCCACAGGAGCACGGCCTGCCCTCCCACGAGCACGTAGTTGGCTCCGGCCTCGCCAACAGCGCCGCAGATGGTCGCGACCTTGGAGCGTTCAACTACCACAAGGTGTCCTTCTCCTTCCAGTTCAGGTACTCCTCGTACGTGTCGAACGCGATCACCTGATGGGCGCGGGGGGGCCGGTGCAGCCGTAGCGCCAGCTCCACGGTTCTCTGGGCCTCGCGGACGCGCTGCTCCGGCGTCAGCCGCAGGTCCGCGTCGAGTTGAGCCAGGCGCTGCTCCCCCAGGCGCGACGCGACGGCGTACGGCGCGGGCGCCGGCTCCCGCACGGTCCGCGCGGCCTGCGCCGTGCGCTCCTCCGCTGGCGCGGCGCCGTAGCGCCGCAGCGCGTCGGCCACCACCCAGCTCCGGGAGCGGTCCAGCCGCCGGGCCAAGGCGTCGGCGGCATCGAGCACGTCGGCGGGCACGGTGACCGTCACGCGGCGGTAGCTCATACTGCATAATATCCGCTCATATCAGACCACACAAGCCCATGGGCGCGGGGATGGCCCGGCGGTTGCGCGGCATGCCGATCCGGGCTGGGGGGCCGCGCTAAGGCCTGCAATGCTGCCCGATCCTCTTCTCCCCATCGGAGAGATGCCGCCGAGTCCACGAAGCCGAGCGATTAGATCGGATCTACGCCATGACCGCGCCGGGGGTCCGCGCTGACGGGCAGATGACGCCCGGACCCCACCTTCCTCCTGCTCCAGTGGCGCCGCGTACGACAACTCCTTTGCTTGGCGCGGGCTGCGGACGAGGTGGCGGACTGTCACATGGTGGGTGCATGGTAGGCTCAATGGAACGAAACGGAGCGTTCGGGACGGTCGGAGCGGATCGCGTCGGCGGCGAGGGGCACGACCGCTTGGCTTCGGGCGCCAGCGGGTCGACTTCGGAGCCGACAGCGCCAAGTGGGGTCGCCCAGCCGCACACGCCCGAGGCATGGCTGGCGCTCGCGGCGGAGCGCCCTGAGTGGATGCTGTGGGGCAAAGGCCAGCCGAAGTCGGGCTGGCCTGCGCACCCGCTTCTCTGCCACATGGTCGACGTGGCGGCGGTGGCGTCGCGACTGCTGACCGATGTCGTCCCCCCTGCTCTCGGGGGGCGACTGCTCGCGATTCACGCCGATCCCGCGGAGGCTCGATCCGCCCTCCTCCACTTGATCGCGCTTCACGACCTCGGGAAGGCATCACCGGCGTTCCAGGGGAAGATCGCCTGGGCGGCGACGACTCTGCCCGACAAGGGGTTCGATCGTCTCGACGCCCCTCCAGGGGTCCGCCACCACGGCGAGATCGGCCTGCTCTTCGTCTACTCGGCACTCACGACGCGCGGCGCGCCCGGGCGCATCGCGCTGCGGCTGGCGCGCGCGGTGACCGCCCACCATGGCGAGTTTCCAAGCGACGCCAGGGGACTTAAGACGCCCGGCTCGCGCGAGAGAGGACGAGGGACAGCCTGGGAGGCGGCTCGGTCCGGCATCGAGTCCGCACTGGCGGACCTGTTCGGCGTCGGGACCCTGCGCGCGCTGCGCGAGCCAGACCACGCATTCATCGTGCTGCTGGCGGGCCTGACGTCGGTCGCGGACTGGATCGGCTCGATGGAGGAGTCGTTCCAGTACGAACCGCCGCAACGAACGCTGGGCGAGTATTGGCTGGTGGCGCTCCAGCGAGCCGATGAGGCGCTGGCCCGCGTGGGGATGAGGCCTTCTCCGCCCGATGTCGCGCGCGCGTTCTGCGATCTGTTCCCGGACAAGTCTCCTTGGCCTCTTCACTCCGCAGCCGAGACTCTCGCGGCAAAGCTGTCGGCCCCCGCACTCATCGTTATCGAGGCGCCGATGGGCGAAGGCAAGACGGAGGCAGCGTTGGTGTTGGCCACATCGGCCGCGGCGCGTGTCGGGCAGCACGGCCTCTTCGTTGGCCTACCGACGCGGGCCACAGCAAACGCGATGCTCCCGCGCATCGAGTCGTTCCTGGGTTCACTGCGACCGACCGAGCCGGCGAACCTGCTGCTGACGCACTCCGACGCGAGATTGGTGCAGCGCTTCCAGCACCTCATCAAGCTCGGCGGCATCGGGCAAGACGGAGCCGAGCAAGGGGGAGCCGGGCGGTCCGAATCGGTGCGGGCGGAAGAGTGGTTCCTTCTCTCGAAGAAGCGTGCTCTGCTGTCCGAGTATGCAGTAGGGACGGTGGACCAAGCGCTCCTGTCGGTGATGCGCGTACCGCACGGCTTCGTACGCCTGTTCGGCCTCGCCGGCAAAGTCGTGATCCTCGACGAGGTTCACGCTTACGACACGTATACCAGCACGTTGCTGGAGCGCCTCGTCGAATGGCTCGGCGCGACAGGAAGCACGGTCGTCGTTCTGTCAGCGACGCTGCCAGCCGCGCGAAGGACGGCGCTGCTGCGTGCGTACCAAGCGGGCGCACACCTACTCGGCGGGGAGCTGGCGACGAACGCGTCGTACCCGCGCATCACTGTGACTTCAGGCGCAGGCACCGCGGTGCGGTCGGTCGCTGCGCGCGGGGAATCGCTTCGTGTGATCATGGAAACGGCTTCGGAGAACCTGGAGCAGTTGGCGCGCATCGTGGTTGACGAGGCTCGCAAGGGCTGCTGCGTCGGGTGGATCTGCAACACCGTTGCCCGAGTGCAGCGTGCGGCCGTTGCGGTCCGCGAACTCGCCCCAGACATCGGCCAGCGGCTCTTGGTGCACGCCCGGCTGCTGCCTGAAGAGCGTGACCGACGGGAGGCCCAACTCCTCCGGTGGCTGGGTCCCCAGTCAGAAGCTGTCGCGCGGCCCGAACGCTGCATCGTCATCGGGACCCAGGTGCTCGAGCAGAGTCTCGACGTGGACTTCGACCTCCTCGTTACCGATCTGGCTCCCGTTGACTTGATCCTCCAGCGGGCGGGGCGGCTGTGGCGCCACGACCGTTCAAACCGGTCTCGTTCGGTCCCCGAGGCGCGCTTGGTGCTCGCTCGGCCCGATGGCCCTTGGGAAACGGTACCATTGGGCACCGTGGCGCCCGTGTACGCCGAGCTGCTGGTGCGTCGAACGCTCCGCCGGCTCGAAGGCCTGAAGACGATCGCGCTGCCAGATGACATCGAAGGGCTCGTGCAGCCAGTGTATAGCGATGAGACGGTCCCGGAGGACAGCCACTTGTTCGGCGCCTACTTGGATCACCAAGGTACGAGCGCAGCGAGGCGCAATCTGGCTGACCAGAAGCTGATGCCGCGACCGTCGGTCAGCGACGATCCCTTTGCGGACTTCGAGGTGTTTCTGACCGAGGACGATCCCGTGCTGCATCAGCAGTTGCGAGCGGACACACGCCTCGGTCCACCCTCGGTGGACGTCGTCTGCCTGGAGCGGCGGGATGGCAAGTTGCTCGTCGGCGACGACGACGCGACGGAGGTGGACTTGTCCGTGACTCCGTCTCCCGACCTGGTCCTCCGTCTCGTTCGACGCTCCATCGGAGTCGGTTGCAGGCGCCTGTTCAGAGCACTGACAAACGATCAACAATACGCGGCACCGGGATGGCGGCAGTCTGCGGCGCTGCGGCACCGGCGCGTCGTGGCGTTCACCGACCGCCGCGCCCAGGTCGGGGAGCACACTCTCACTCTCGATCCCGAGCTTGGGTTGTGCATCGATACACCTGGGGGGGACCTCGGTGACTGACTCCTTCAACCTGGCTGACCAGCCCTGGATCCCGTGCGAGCGCCTGGACGGGAGTGTGGCCGATCTGTCCACTCGCGATGCGCTTGTCGAAGCTCACGCTATCCGGGCGATCGTTGATCCCTCGCCGCTCGTCCAGGCCGTGTTGCACCGGCACCTCCTGGCCGTGCTGCATAGGTGCTACGCGGGGCCGAAGACGGTCTCCGAGTGGCTTGACATCGCGCGGGCGGACCGCTTCGACTCGGCGAGGATCGAGAGCTACCTCGGACGGGTGAAGGACGGGATGGACCTGTTCCATCCGAAGCGCCCGTTCGCCCAGGCCCGTGGCCTAGTGGAACAGTTCAAGGCTGACCCCATTGACGAGTTGTTGATCGAGCGTTCCGGCTGGGGCAAGGCGCGAGAGCTCTTTCAGCACCGACCTCCAGCCTACCGCCCGATGATGACTCCGGCGATGGCGGCGCGTGCGCTGCTCGGCTACCAAGCCTTCGCCACCGGTGGCCTGATCAAGAAGCCTGATGAGCCGACATCCGCGACGGCCGCCCCGCTGGTCAAAGCGGCCGTAGTCCTCTTGCGCGGAGAAACGTTGTTCAAGACCCTGATCGCCAACTTGCTCGAGTACGACCCAGCGAACAGCAAGCCCATCAGCGCCACCACGGTGGACGCGCCCGCCTGGGAACAGGACCCGCTTCCAGCGCGGCTCCCTCGGAAGAGGGAGCCACAGCGGCTGCCAAGAGGCTGGCTCGATCTTCTAACGTGGGTGAGCCGGAGAATTGAACTGGTGCATGACGGTGAGGATGTTACGGCATTCGTGCGCGCCGTGGGCCAAGGGATGGCGGAGGCCGCCGCGCGCGACCCGATGGTGGCGTACCGCGTGGACGAGAAGCGCGGTCCTGTGAGCGTGGGCCTCGAGCCCGACCGCGCGTTCTGGCGCAGCGCCACAGCGCTGTTCACGACTCGCGATGCAGGCAAGCGTTTCCTCCAGCCTGCGAGTTTTGCCCACGCCGGCAAGCGTGAGGTCGTCGAGACGCTCGGGGAGCGTGCAACGTACGATGTGGACGCCCTGGGCCTTGCCGCCGACAAGTCCCGGGTTGACATGGCTCGAGCCGAGACGCTGCGACTGCGTCTCCGGCTTCTGGATGACGCGGACGCTGGCGAGGCAGTGGAGAACGCGATCCGTATTGCGGAGGAAGGCGTCCGAGCCCTTCGGCTCGGTCTTCGAGTCTACGCAGAGCACCTGCTCACGGCGGCGCACCGCGCGCCTGACGCGGGGGCGGCTACGGCGCTCGTGGCCTCATTCGGTGCGGAGACTGCGGCCTGGAGCGAGCTGGGTGGCTCTTTCAGCAAGTTCGTCGGCGGTATGCAGGAGGGCATCGAGGCTGCCGAGAAGGACTTCGCCGCGGAGGTCGGCGAGATCGTGAGGCGGCAATTCGCCCTCGCGACGGGCAGCGCGGGGTCGGCGGCACATGCCCTGAGGGCGCGCGCGCACGCCGAGACCGCGTTCAGGGACGCGCTGACCGGAAGGACCCGCGCGGACCATGTGCAGGGAGCCCCATCGAAGTCGTCGGATCAGGAGGAACAGCAATGAGCGCGGAACGCGCGAAGCACCGACTCGTCGAATGGCTCGAGGACATCGCCGAGCGAGAGGACCGCGCAGCGCTCGCGGCGCTGCGCGGCTCACTGAGAGACGGCCACGCATACGACGCATTGCCGCTGGTTCTTCCCTGTCTGGGAGCGCAGGCAGCTGAGTGGCAGGAGGACGACGCCTTGCTCCTCGCCGGGCTCTTCGGGCTCCACCCGGCGCCCGGCCGCGACACGCTCCCGCAAGCGTTGAGACGAATCTGGCGGGGACCGCCGATCAGCGAGGGCGTGGAGACCCGGTTCCAGGCCCTGCTCAACGCGAAGCGGGCGGACTTGGCAACGCACCTGCGCCACGCCGTGTCCCTGCTGGCGGCGAGGGGCGTCGGAATTGACTGGGACGAGTTGTACGAGGCCATCCGTTTCTGGGACCACCCGGCAGACCGGGTCCGGCGGCGCTGGGCCCGAGGTTTCTGGGGCGAAGGGCGCGACGGTGATGAGTCGGAGCCGGCCCAATCAGCCAACCACGCGAAAGCGGAGACGCAACCATGAAGATCGAGCTCCACCTGCTTCAGAATTTCGCCCCGTCAAACCTCAATCGGGGGGACACTGGGACGCCGAAGGACTGCGAGTTCGGAGGCTACCGCCGCGCGCGCATCTCCAGCCAGTGCCAGAAGCGCGCGGTCCGGCAGCTGTTCCAGTTGCGCGGGCTGCTGGCCGAGGAGGAGCTTGGCGCGAGGACCAAGCGGTTGGCTGCACGGGTGGCCGATGACCTGCAGTCCAGACATGGCCTTCCGGCGGACGAGGCTCGGCGGCTGGCGCTGGGCGCCATAGAGGGTTGTGGCCTGGGCCTCGACACGAAGGACCCCGAGGGATGGAAGACACAGTACTTGCTGTTCGTTCCGCGCCGCGTGGTTGGGGCGTTGGCGGACCTGCTCTTCCAGCATCGCGAGGACCTCGCCTCCACGGCGCCGACCGCTGCCGCCAACAGCGAGAATCCCGGCGATTCGGACCCTGCTAGCCGGTCGGGAAAGTCGAAGGCCAAGAAGCAGGCCAAGGCGGCGTACCCCACCGTGCTCCGGAAGGCGGTCGAGGCGGTGCTCAAAGATGCTGGCTCGACGGTGGATCTCGCCCTCTTCGGGCGCATGATCGCCGACAAGCCTGAATGGAACGTTGAAGCCGCGTGCCAGGTCGCGCACGCGATTTCCACTAACAGGGTGGAGATGGATTTCGACTTCTTCACCGCAGTGGACGACTTCAGGCTGGGCGACACCGCCGGCTCGGACATGATGGGAACGGTGGAATTCAACTCATCCTGTTTCTATCGGTACGCCGTACTGGACGTGGACGCGCTGCGCGAGAACCTCGGGGGCGGCGAGACCGGAGCCGACGCCCTCGTGCGGAAGGCCGTGGATGGGTTCGTGAAGGCGTTTGTGTCCGCGATCCCGACCGGCAAACAGAACAGCATGGCGGCGCACAACTTCCCGAGCTACGTACTGGCTGTGGTGCGCGACGGCGGGCAGCCGCTGTCCCTGACCAACGCGTTTCTGAAGCCGGCGCGTCCCGGCCGCCGGGACGCTGTGGAACTGGACCTCGTGGACGATTCCATCACGAAGCTCGAGTCCTACTTCTCCCGCATGCGCGACGTGCCGGGTGGGACGGCGCGGGCGGCGGTGAGATGGGCTGACCGGGATCTCTCCGACGCTGCGGGCACGACAGTGGCGGCGACCCTGGGCGAGCTCTTCGAGGCGTTGACACGGCACGCCGCGGGGCCCGGGGCATGACCAGTGTTCTCATCCGGCTTGAGGGCCCGCTCCAGGCGTGGTGTACCCAGCTCCGGCTCGGTATTCGGGACACGGACCGGGAACCCAGCAAGAGTGGAGTCCTCGGCCTCGTCGGCGCGGCCCTGGGCATGGCGCGAGAAGATGGCCAGACCCTCGGGAAGCTCCGGAGCCTGTCCATGTCGGTGCGAGTTGACCGCTCTGGAACCCTGCTGCACGACTACCATACCGCTGGCGGCGGGCATTTCCGCGGCCGAGCGTACGGCGTCTTCGACCCCGACGATCACGCGGGCAACACCTGCGTACCGAGCCACCGTTACTACCTGCAGGACGCGAGTTTTGTCGTCGCGCTTTCGGGCGACGCCGCGCTCGTCGCGGGCATCGGCGACGCGCTCCGGTCGCCGAGGTGGGCGCTCTTTCTCGGTCGCCGTGCCTGCACGCCGTCGGTCCCGCCCTTCATGGGTCTGGTGGATGGCGACGCGCGCCAAGCGGTGCGGTTCGCGGGGCTGGCAGAACGGGTAGCCCGGGGCCCGTTGCGCGTGGTCGCAGAGGTGCCGGCGGACCAAGGCGGCGAACCTCGGTACGATGTGCCGCTGTCCTTCGCCGAGGGAGACCGGCGCTATGGGGTCAGGTACGTGGTGACCGAATGGACCGAAGTGCCTCCCGCCGAGGGGGCGGCGGCGCCGGGCGCGGGCGTGCCGGAGGACGAGGTATGAGCGTCGAGTTGCACATCATTCGCCTCGCCCTGGACCGCCGGCAGCTGATGCGCCTCGCGGCGCGGCACCACTTTCCCCGGGCGCTGGACGAGGGCTACCTGTTGCACGCGGGCTTGGCGGAGCTGTTCGCGTCGAGCCACGAGCGGGCGAACGTGCCGCTCCTGACATTCGCTGCTGACGAGACCGCACCTCAGGCAAGGGCGGATCCCGCGACGCTGTATCTCCTCGCGTACTCCGACTTGAGCGCCGCCGATCTGGTCTCTCTCATGGGACCGGCACGCAGCCACCTCTTGCGAGATTGTGTCGCGAAGCCGATGCCGAGCCTAGCGGCCGGCGCCCGCGCCGGGTTCCGCGTGCGGGTTTGCCCGGTCGTGCGCACGCGCCAGCCGAGCCCACAGTCCTCCAGCGCTGGGACTTCTGGCATTGGCAGGCTGCGGGAGGTAGACGCGTTGCTGCTTCATCCGGCCGGCACTGCACAGACCGAGGGCACCGCCGCCGCGGCTGCTCCGTTTGAGGGCGCCGCACGGACGTGGTCGGCTCGTCAGCGGGCGTACGGTGCGTGGCTGTCACATGAGGTCGGTCGCTTCGGCGCCGCTCAGCTGCAGTCCGAGCCCCGGCTGGCGAGCTTCCGGCTCACCAACACCTATCGTCGGGGAGCCCCCGGAGACCGTCCCCGGCGTCGGCCGGACGCCGTCCTGGAGGGCGCGCTTACGGTGTCAGACTCCACCGGGTTCGACGCGCTTCTGCGGCGCGGCATCGGCCGGCATCGCGCCTTCGGCTTCGGGATGCTCCTGTTGTGCCCCGCCGAGGAGTGAACCCTGCTCAAAGGTCGCCTTGGACTCGAGACCGCCAGGATCCCCTATGGGGATCGCCATGGTCTGCTCTGGCTTTCCCGGGGGCGGCTTTGGGTGGAGGACGGTACGCTCCGTTTTGCCACCACGGGGGGGGCAGACCTGCCGGAAGGGGACTACGCGATCCCCTTCCAGTTGCTCACCTGCATTCTCCTGGCCCCCGGAACGACCGTGAGCCACGATGCCTTGAGGCTGCTCTCCCGCCATGGGACAGCGCTCGTCGCGGTCGGCGATGACGGCGTGCGGTTCTACGCCAGCATGCCCTTTGGCCCCGACGAGTCCGCCCTTGCGCGCCGTCAGGTGAGCCTGTGGTCGGATAAGGATGGCGGCCGCCTGTCGGTGGCCCGGAGGATGTATGCGTGGCGGTTGGGTGAGATACTGCCACACACGGACATCGCCGTGTTGCGGGGCATAGAAGGAGCGCGCGCGAAAGAGAGCTACCGGCAATTGGCCGATCAGCATGGCGTCAGGTGGGCGGGTCGCCGCTACGATCGAGCCCGGCCCGAGGAGGCGGACGCTCCCAACCAGGCGATCAACCACGCTTCCACGGCGGTCGAGGCCGCGGCGATGGTGGCCGTCGCCGCGACCGGGACGTTGTCGCAGCTTGGCTTCATCCACGAGGAGTCCGGCAACGCGTTTTGTCTTGACATCGCGGACCTGTACCGGGACACTTTCACGCTTCCGGTGGCTTTCGCAGCGGTTCGGGAGTCAGAGCGGGAACCGGGCCAGGCGCTGGAGAGGATCGTGCGGCGTCTGGCCGGCCAGGCGTTTCAGCGACAGGGCCTCGTCCCGGCGATGATTGACCGCATCAAGGAGCTTTTTCGTCATGCCGATGACGGTGCTGGTGACCGTTGATGTCGCGCCGAGGTTTCGCGGATTCCTTGCGTCCTGCATGCTCGAGATCGCGCCCGGGGTCTATACGTCGCCCCGCATGGCGCCGGGCGTACGCGAGCGTGTCTGGCGGGTCTTGGAGGAATGGTACGGAGAGATGCGTACGGGCGGAATCGTCATGACGTGGCGGGACGTCGGTCTTCCGGGCGGACAGGGGGTGTCCATCCTCGGGCCTCCGCCAAAGGAGTTGCACGATGCGGACGGGATTTTCCTAGCGCGCCGCCCGCTCACTAAGGATCAGATGGAGCAACTGAGCGCGCAAGCTCTTTGACAACCGCAGGTTGGCATTCTTATGTCGCTGCGCAAGAGTCACGGCCCAGCACCTCTCTTGCATCTTGCGAGAAAGTCTCCCCCGCGCGCGCGGGGATCAGCCCCCTTTCGCCTCCGGCTGGCGCTCGAACATGAGGTCTCCCCCGCGCGCGCGGGGATCAGCCTGAAGCTGTGCCGGACGCGCCGCTCTTTCCGCTGTCTCCCCCGCGCGCGCGGGGATCAGCCGCCGCCGTCCTCGGCCGCCGTCTTCGCATCGTGGTCTCCCCCGCGCGCGCGGGGATCAGCCGTCGCCCCGCTGGCTCCGGAGCCGTGCGAAGGCGTCTCCCCCGCGCGCGCGGGGATCAGCCCCACCCAACGGGCTCTCCCTAAGCTGCTGCGGAGTCTCCCCCGCGCGCGCGGGGATCAGCCTTCAGCGGGCCCGACAGCCTCAGGTGTGTCGTAGTCTCCCCCGCGCGCGCGGGGATCAGCCGGTGGATGGGGAGAGCCTGGGCCAGATCGGCATGTCTCCCCCGCGCGCGCGGGGATCAGCCATTGGCGGAGGTGA
>JAJYLG010000014.1 GCA_021787985.1 Chloroflexota bacterium | reverse complement strand
GGCCAGATTTCCATCGGGAGGGTTGTGCTTGGCGTACGAAGACCTCACCTTGACCTGTCAAGAATGCAGCAACGCCTTCACCTTCAGCGCCCGCGACCAGGAGTTCTACGCGTCTCAGGGGTACCAGAACCAGCCGAAGCGCTGCTCCGCCTGCCGGCAGGCCCGCCGGAGCAAGCGCGCCGGGGATGAGCCGGTCGCCGAGCGCCAGGCCCAGCCGCGGCGGAGCGCCGCGCCGACCGTATACGTCGGCGTTTGCGCCGGCTGCGGCGGCGAGGCTGCGCTGCCTTTCGAACCGATCGGCAACCGCCCCGTCCTTTGCGATAGCTGTTACGCCCGTATCCGCGCCGTCGCCCGCTGAGACCTCCCCGTCGATGGCCGCGCTCCCTCCGCATGTCGTGCCTGTGCGCGTCCGGCTGCAGCACACCGACGCCCTCGGCGTCGTCTATCACGGTCGCTGGGCCGACCTGTGCGAGGACGCCCACATGGAGGCGTTCCGCGCCGTGGGGTACACCCACGCCGACATGCTTGCCGGCGGCGTCGCCTCGGTGGCCACCCGCATGGCGATCACCTACCACGCGCCCGTTCGCTTGGACGACGTGCTGCACGTGGAGGTCGCGGTTGTGGAGATGACGCGGGTGAGGTTCACGGTGCGCTACACGGCGCGCACCGCCGAGGACGGCCGCCTGGCGGCGGTGTGCGACAAGACGTTCGCCTTCGTGGACACAGGCGCGGGCCGCATCGTTCGCGTTCCTCAGAAGCTTGCGAGCGCGGTGACCGGCTACTTGCCCATGTGCCGGCTCGGCGGCAACCAGACCTACATGCAGGAGGAGACGTGATGGCAATCACCTGGGACGAGGTGCGCGCGGCGGTCGCGCCGGTGTTCGAGCGTGTCGCGCAGCCCGACCGCTCGGACCTGATCACCTGGGCGCTCGACCATGATGCCGCCGACGCGGTCGTCGATGCCCTGGACTGCCTCGGGTCGCGCCCGCTGGCCTCGCTGGAGTCCCTCAAGGAAGCGCTGCAGAAAGCGGGCCAGGTCTCGCCCTGAGCCGCCTGCCTGCTGGCAGGCAGCCGAACCGCGCGTCATCGTCGCCGCCCCGCCCCCGCGACAGGGCGGCGTCTCGCGTCCCCCGCTTGCCCTCAACCCCGCGCTCGTGGACAGTCACGGGGGAGGGGTCATGATGAAGCTGGGAGTCTTCTTGCCTCAGGTTGGACCGCTGGCCGAGGCGGCAGGGCTGCGCGACCTGGCGCAGATGATCGAGGCGCTCGGCTTCGACTCCGCCTGGGTGAACGACCACGTCGTCATCCCGTGGCAGCAGAGCCGGCCATACGTGCGCAGCCGCGACGGGCGCTTCCCCGTCGCGCCCGAGACGCCTTTCCTGGAAGCCGTGACGGTTCTCGGCTACCTGGTGGGCGTGACGCGACGACTGCGGCTGGGGACGGGTGTGCTGGTCGTCCCGTGGCGCAACCCGGTGCTGACCGCGAAGCAGCTCGCGACACTGGACGTGCTCTCCGGCGGCCGGCTGATCGTCGGCGTCGGCGCCGGCTGGTGGCCGGAGGAGTTCGCCGCGCTCGCCACGCCGTTCGCCGACCGCGGCCGCAGGACGGACGAGTACCTGGAGGTGATCCGCCGTTGCTGGACGGAGCGACACACGGGGTTCCACGGCCGTTACTACGACCTGGACGATGTGGGCTGCTTCCCCAAGCCTGCCCAGCGGCCTCACCCGCCGCTCGTCGTGGGCGGCGCCAGCCCGGGGGCGCTACGGCGCGCCGGGCGGGTGGGTGACGGGTGGCAACCGGCCGGGCTGAGCGACGGCGAGATCGCGGCGGGCTGGGAGCGCGTGCGGGCCGAAGCGCGGGCAGCCGGTCGTGATGCGGCGGCGCTCCTGCTCTCCGTCCAGGTCCGCTTGCGCTGGGCGGACGATGATGAGGCCGAGCAGGCCGTGGCGGCGTTGCGCAGGCTGCGCGCGCAGGGGGCCGGACAGGTGGTGCTGGAGTTCGCCGCGGCCGACCTGACGGCCGCGCGCCGGCAGCTCGAGCGGTTCATGTCGGCGGTGTGGCCGGCCGTCGCCTGAAGTGCCCCGTGCTCGGTCAGCCGTACCGCGGCAGAACGTGGCGCGCGATCGCTTCGATCTGTTCCCGCGGCTCGCCTGCGCCCAGGATGAGCGTGAAGTGGCGCACCCCGGCGCGTACGTACGCCTCGATGCGCTCGGCCCACGTATCCGCGTTCCCCGTGATGAGGTACGGCGCGAATCTCTCGAACGGCACCTGATACATGCGCTCGATGGACGGCGCAAGCAGCGCGCGCGAGACGTCCGGCTCGGGGTCGAACTGCGTCCAGACTTGCAAGGCCGGCGTCAGGGCGTCCGGGTCGCGGCCGGCGTCGCGCGCGTGCGCCTGGACCGCGGCCCAGCTCTCGGCGTAGCGCTCGGGCGCCACGACGAAGCCGAGCCAGCCATCGCCCAGCCTGCCCGCCCGGCGCAGGCTGAGCGGTGCGCGCCCGCCGACCCAGATGGGCGGGGCCGGTCGCTGGTCCGGCAGCAGGTCGAGCCGCGCCCGCTCGAGGTGGAAGTAGCGACCGTCATGGTCGAACGTTTCGCCGCTCCAGAAGCGTCGCAGGACGACGATCGTTTCGTCCAGCCGCCCGGAGCGCTGGCGCAGCGGGACGCCGGTGTTGGCGTACTCCAGCGGGTTCTCACCCCCGATGCCGACGCCCAGAATCGTGCGGCCTTCGGAGACGCGGTCCAGCGTGGCCCACTGCTTCGCCAGCACAGCCGGCGGGCGCAACGCGGCCAGCAGAACGCCGCTTCCGAGGAGCACGCGCTCGGTGCGCGCGGCGAAGGCGGACAGCATGACCACCGCCTCGGGCGTTGGGGCGTGCCACAGGATGTGGTCGCCGGCCCACACGGAGTGGAAGCCGAGGCGCTCGGCGAGCGCGGCATTCTCGACCGTCTCGCGGAAGCCGTGGCCGCGGGGGACGACGCCGAACGTGACACGCGCTTGCTCCACGGCGTCAGACTAGCGGATTGTCCGGTTGCGGGGCACGCGTCGTCGCCGCGAGCTGAAGCCCGTGCCACTGGTCAGCGCAGGCCGGCCAGCTCCTGGAGCATCCGCCAGTACTGGAGGCGTTCCTGCTCGGCGCGCCGCAGCTCGACCGACGGGTTGCCGCCTTCGTCGAAATGCTTGGCGAAGCGGCCCTCGGTGCGGGCGAAGTCGATGAAGGTCAGCGGCTCGCCCGTCTTCGGGTTTGTCCACCAGTCGTCGCGCATCGCCGGGTTGCCGGTCAGGCTAAGACGCTCGGCGATGCCCGCTCCCTTGCGCGGGTCGTAGAGGAAGGCCGGGAAAGTGCGCGAGTCCTTCGCGAGGCGTGACTGTTGCTGGGCCGCGTTGTCGCCGACGCCGTGCTCAGGCTGGCAGGTCGCGTACACGTTCACCACCGCCGGCCCGGGGAACTCGTTCGCGCCCATAATCGCCTTGTAGAAGTGGTTCGGGTCGGAGGTCACCGTCTGCGCGACGTAGACCGACGGGTGCATCATGGCGATCAGCCCGAGCTCCTTGCGGTTCTCGCGCTTGCCGTGGTGGAGCTGCCCGAACGAGGCGAGCTTGCTGTCCTGCGCCATGAATGACGCGGTGGACGCCTGGCCGCCCGTGTTGCTGTACACCTGCGTGTCGAGCACGAGCACCTTGATGTCCATGCCCGAGGCGAGCATGCGCGAGAGCGAGCCGAAGCCGATGTCGAGCATCGCGCCGTCACCGCCGATCACCCAGAGACGCTTGTCCTTCCAGCCGGCCTGGTCCCAGCGCGCCCGGATGCCCATGGCGTCGGTCGGGCCGTTCTCGAACAGCGAGTTCGTCCACGGAACGGTGTACGGGTTGTACGGGTAGGTGCTCCCGTAGACGGTGTTGCAGCCCGTGCTCGCCACGATGCCCACGCCCTCCGTGCCGTAGACGAAGCCGGTCGCGGCCAGCAGCATGCGGATGGCCGTCGCCTCACCGCAGCCCATGCACGACCCCGCTCCGCCGACGTAGAGCAGCGACCGGTGCACCAGCATGATGTCCACCAGGGAACGCTCGTTGACGAAGCGCTCCGGGGTCTCGGGCATGCGCAGGAAGAACTGGAAGTCGTCGCGGTAACGCTCGACCGTGCCCGGCGCTTTCTGCCGCATGTGCAAGGCGTCGTGCACGCCGCAGACCTCGACGCACTCGCCGCAGCCCTTGCACTTCGTGGGATCGATGAAGATCCCGAACAGCCCGCCTTGCTCGCCCTTCTTGTCGAACGCGTCCCAGTACTTGCTCGTGCGCACCCACTGGCCGCGGAGATGCTCGCGCTGCTCTCCGTCCGGCACGGTCGTGAGCCGCTGCTCGAGCGCGTCCGGCTCGGCGACACGGGCCAGGATCGCGGTGTCGGGGCACTCGGCGACGCAGAGCATGCAGCCCACGCAGCGGTCGGGGTCGAACACCGGGATCTCGGGCGCGATGTAGGAGAAGTCGCGGAAGGCGCCGGTGCCGGCCGGCGTGATGCTGGTGGCGGTGGCCAGGTCGGCAGGCAGCTCCTTGTCGCCGGCGCCGCGGTTGTACGGGAGCACGACCCGGTCGCGGAACTCGTCCAGGTCGAGCAGCGGCAGGGGCGCTGGCGCCGCCCGCGTCTCGGTTGCTTCAGTCATTGCTTGCTCCATCCCGCCGGCGCTTCAAGCGGCCGCGCTCGCCTCGGGTGCGTGGATCACCGACGCAGGGATCTCCGCGACCTCCTCGAAGCCGCGTCGCACGCACCGCATGTTGTCTTCGATGACCTGCTCGCCCCGCCGGCCGAAGTACTTGCGCAGCGCCTTCTCCACGGCCGGCGCCATCTCGCCAAACGAGGCGCCGAGCGCGCGGGCGAACGGCGTGGCGCGCAGGAAGACGCCCAGCAGCACGATGCCCTGCATGCGCTGCAGCAGGTCTGGCTGGCTCGTCACCTCGCGCGCGATGCGGATCGTGTCGAGCGCCAGCACGCGCAGGTGGCGCTCACGCACCAGATCGCGGGCGTGGCGGGGGATGTCGTTCCACACGTCCTCGGGCCGCTCGCGACTGGACTGGATGAAGACCAGGCCGTGCTCGGTCAGCCCAGCCAGCGGGTTGCCGAGGTTGAAGGCGTTGACGTCGTTCAGCGCGACGAACTCGACGGTCTCGAGCTCGCAGTGAAGGCGGATGTGCTCGGGCGCCAGCGTCAGGTAGTAGTTCGTGGGCAGGCCCTTCTTCTCCGAACCATACTTGGGGAAGGCCTGCACGTGGACGCCGAACAGGTCGGCCGCCACGGTGGCGATCACCTTGTTGGTGGTTACGGAGCCGAAGCCGCCCACGGAGTGCCCACGCATGCTGAACGCGGCGGCCGGCCGCACGTCCGGGTCAATCGTGCGTGGCAGCGCGAGCGGGTGGTCGATGCCCAGGCAGAAGTAACGCGGTGGCTCGGGCTGCCGCAGCGCCTCGAACACCGCGACGAAATCGGCGGGCCGGACGTCGCGACTGCCCAGACCGGCCGAGCCGCCAATGATCACGGGCACGCGCTCGACCAACGGGAAGGCCGGGTGCCCGGTCAGGGCGTCGGCGAACGCCGCCTTCAACTCGGCGGCGAGCGGATTGCTCTCGGCGAGCGGGTCATCCATGCGCTCGACGACAGCGGCGGCGTGGACGTTGCGCAGGGCGGCGACGAGCTGCGGCCCCGGGAACGGGCGGAACAGCTTGACGTCGACGGCCCCGGCACGGACGCCGCGCGCGCGGAGCCAGTCCACGGTGGCCATCGCGGTCTCCATCATCGAGCCCATGCCGACCACGGCGTACTCCGCGTCCTCCATGCGGTACGGCATCACGAAGTCGTAGTGACGACCGGTGAGCCTGCCGAACTCGTCTATCGCATCGCGCAGGAGGTCAGGCAGGCGGTCGTAGTAGAAGCGCTGGGCGATCTTGCCCTTCATGTACGAGTCCTGGTTCTGGACCACGCCCGATTGGAGCGGACGGCGAGGGTCCATCAGGTTCACCAGGCGTCCGTGCGGATCGCCCACGAACTGGCGCATCATCTCGGGCTCGCACTGCAACGCGACCTCGATCGTGTGCGTGGTCAGGAAGCCGTCCTGGACCGTGAAGAAGGGCGTGCGCGAGTCTTCGGCCGCGCGTCGGGCGATGAGGGCGAGGTCGCCAACCTCCTGCGCGTTGCGGGCGAAGAGCATGCCCCAGCCGCAATCGGCGACGGCCATCACGTCGTCGTGCCCGGCGTGGACGTTAAGCGAATGAGACGTGAGCGCGCGGGCGCCGATGTGGAAGACGGCCGGAAGCCGCTTGCCGCTGATCGTGTAGAGGACCTCTTTCATGAGCACGAGGCCCTGGCCGGAGGTGAAATTGGCCACGCGGCCGCCCGCTGCGGCGAATCCTTCGCAGGCGGACGCGGAGCTGTGCTCCGACTCGGGCTCGAGAAAGACCAGCCGATCGCCCCAGAGGTTGACCTGGCCGTTGGCGGCCGCGGCTTCGAAGCCTTGGCCCATGGTCGTGCTGGGCGTGATCGGGTACGCGCACGCGCCCTGGGCGATGTGGGTCTCTGCCCAGACGATCATGCCGGCGCCGTCAGTCGTCACGGGGATGCCGGGGAAGGGGACGGGAGCAGCAGTTGCGCCTTCCAGTGTTGCGACCATCACCACTCCGTTCCGCCCTGGCGGCCGCCCGGCGCGGCCGGGAGGTCGTCGCCGCAAGTCACCGCGCCAGGGCCTCTGTGCTCACCATAGAGCAATCGGCCGCGTAAATCCAGTCCATAGACAAATCCTATCGCACTTCGGCGGCAGACGGCTGCGCCCCGGTGTCGGCCGGGGCGCGCAGACTCGGGAGGCGCGGGGCTCGGGGTCTTCGTCAGCCGGCAGGCACGGCCGCCCGCACGCGGACGTGTGCGTCCGAACCGTCCGCTGGGAGCAGTTTCATGACCGCGCCGCCGTCGTACAGCAGGGGGATGAAGGCAGCGCCCGCGGGGACGTCGGCCGTGACCTTGGCTGTCATTGGCAGCACAGCGCCGTTCGCTTCCACCGACACGGGCTGGCCGTCGGCCACGCCGAGCCGGGCGGCATCCTCGGGCCTCATCTCCACGAACGCTTCGCGGCCGAGTTTGTCCGCGTCGGGCCGGTGCAGCGCGGCGGACTCGAGGCTGGTGTAGAGCGTGCGAGCGGTGAGCAGCAGGAGGCCGTCGGCCGCGGCCGCCGGCGTTGGCAGCAGGTCCACCGGAGTTGTCGCCGCCGGTCCGTCGGGCAGCGACTCGCGCTCGTGCAGGAGCAGCTCCGGGTAGCGCGCGTGGGCGTACGGCGGGAGGAAGGACGCGACTTCGTCCATCACGCGCGCGGCGTCGGATGGGAACGCGTCGGGGCTGCCGCCTAGCGCCTCCGCCAGTGCGGCCAGCGTCGCGAGCGCGGGCCTCGCGTCGCCCTGGGGTGCCACGGCGGCCATGCGGCGGAGGACCCGGCGATCGGCGCTGGTGAAGGTGCCGTCCTTGCCGTAGACGTCGACGTCGGGCAGCACGAGGTGCGCCTCGGCGGCCGTGTCGGTCATGAGCTGGTCGATTACCACCAGCGCGTCAAGGCGGCGGAGGGCGTCGAGGACCTCGGTCCGGCCGGGCAACCAGAGGGCCGGGTTGTCGCCCACGACGAGGAGTGCCTTGAGCCTGCCGACGCGGGCGTTGGCGACCATCTGCGTGACCGTCAGCCCCTCGGCCGGCACGGGGGACTCCCAGCGGGCGGCGAGGTCGTCGCGGAAGACCGCATCGGCGAGCGGATGGGCGCCGGGCAGCAGGTCGGCGGTCGCACCCATGTCGCGCAGTCCGAGGACGTTCGCCTCGGTTGGCAGGTAGTAGAACGCTTCGGCCGCGCGCGCAGGCCCCGCGAGCAGGATCGTCAGGTCGAGCGCGGCGCGGGCGAGCGCGTCATTGCGCCAGGTGGCTGTCGGTGCGGGGGCGAAGACCACCGCGACGGCGGCCTTGTCGCCGAGCGCGGCGGCCCGGAGCAGCGAGAACGCCTCGGCATCGGCCGGGGCGTCCCCAGCAGCCAGTCGTTCGAGCCCCTGGACGCCCTGGGACGTGCGCAGCGCTCTTAGCTCGGGATCGGTGGCAAGCGCGGCGACGAGCGCATTGAGCGCGGCGACCTCGCCGCCGGCCCGCGGTCGCACCCAGGCGTGGGCGAAATCGCTGACCTCGCCCTGGCGGCCGGCGACGACCACGCAGCGAGCGAAGTTGCGTGCCACCGCATCCTTGACCCGCAGCGCGGCGACCGGGTGAGACGCCTCCAGGTCGTCGGCTACCACCACCACGTAGTCCGCCTGCGCCAGCCGGGTCAGGTCGGCCGGAAGCACCTCGGTACCGAACACGTCACGCACGGCGCCGGCGACCGCGCGCGCCACGGGACCGGCCGTGCTGTCGACGTTGCCGGTGTGCAGCAGCGTGCGGGCGAGCTTCTGCGCCAGGTACGCCTCCTCATTCGAGGCGAGCGGCGACACGAGGACGCCGACGGCGGATGGGTCGTGTCGGTCGCGCGCGGCTTTCAGCGCACCGGCAGCCTGGGCGATCGCCTCCTCCCACGAGAGGGGAGCGTGAACATCGCCGCGACGGATCAGCGGCCGGGCGATGCGGTCCCGCTCACGAAGCGCGTCGTAGTGGTAGCGACCGCGCACGCAGATCTGGTCGAACGAGATGGGGTTCGCGCTGCTCGGCCGCACGATGATCCCCTGTCCCTGGCGAACGCCGAGGCGGATGGTGCAGCCGACCGAGCAGTACGGGCAGACCGTGTTCACCCATTGATCGGGCTTGGAGACCCACTTGTGGGGGTGGTCCAGCAGGGTCGCGGTCGGGCACACGTCGATGCAGGCGCCGCAGAAGTCGCAGTTCGACTCGTGGATCGGTCCGCCGCCGCCGAATGCGATGTGGGCGCTGAAGCCGCGGCCGGCCAGGGTGATGGCGCCGGTGTGGCGGATGTCCTGGCACGCGCGCACGCAGCGCGTGCAGAGGATGCACATCTTGGGGTCGAACTCGAAGAACGGGTTGCCTTCGTCGGCCGGCGGGTGGGACGCCATGGCGTACCAGGAGCGCGCCTCGCCCTCCCACGGCTCGTAGTTAGCCATGCCGACCACTTCGCAGGTGGCCTGCAGCTCGCAGCGGTAGTTCTTTGGGCAGGTAATGCAGCGGTGCGTCACCACCTGGTCGCGCAGGCAGATGTCGCCCGGATGGCACAGCTCGCGGCGGTGGCAGGTGAGGCAGCGGTCGCTGTGGTTGGCCAGGATGAGCGAGAGCACCTGCTTGTGGGCCTGCCGGGCCTCCTCGGTGTGGGTGCGCACGACCATCCCATCGGTGACCTTGGTGCTGCATGAGAGCTGGAGGCCGCGGGCGCCGTCGATCTCGACCAGGCACATGCGGCAGCCGGCATAGGGCGGGAGACCCTCGAGGTAGCACAGCGAGGGGACATATGCCCCGTTGTGCCGGCAGACTTCCAGGAGCGTCGCACCGTCCGTGGTCTCGACGGTGCGCCCATCGATGGTGATTGTGGCCATGGCGACCTCTTATGCGATCTGTCGGACGGCTTCGGCTCGGTCGTCGTCGAAGGGCGCCTTCATGCCGTTCGGATAGACATTGTCGTGAGCTCCCAGGTACTCACGTGCCATTCTCGTCAGCGCGCGCTTATCGCGCCACATGTGATCGAACACGTAGACAGCGTCGTCGAGCGGCCCGCCGGCCTGGATGGCCTCGTACGGGCAGGCCTCGACGCACAGGCCGCAGTACATGCACAGCCGGAAGTCGATCTCGTAGCGGACCTTCTCCAGGCGGCCGTCGGGCGTGGGACGGGTCTCGACGAGGATGCAGCCGTCCGGGCAGGCTTGGGCGCAGGTGGAGCAGCCGGTGCAGCGCTCGTCGAACCAGAGCAGGTTGGTGCGGGCGCGGGCCGGGATTGTGCGGACCTCTTCTGGGAACTGGACGGTGAATGGCCTGCGGAACAGTTGCTTGAACGTGGTGGCCATTCCCTTGGCGATGCCGAATCCGTACATCCCACACCTCGTGCAGCCCAGTCTGGGTCCGACGCCAGTGTAGCGGGGTCCCGCCGTGCCCGGAAGCGCATTTTGACAGCAAATTATGCGAGAAACCGCGAGCGGCGGGCCGAGCCGCAGCCACCACGCATCCAGCCTGAGAGCGAGCATCAAGGACCGGCAACGGGGGCTGTTGGCGCCGCACGGCCTGCGGGTATGATCCCTTCGTGCTCTTCAACAGCGGGGCCTACCTGGTCTTCCTGCCCAGCGTCCTGCTCGTCTACTGGCTCGTCGTCCCTGCGCGGCTCCGACCGGCGTTCCTGCTGTTCGCGTCCTACATCTTCTACGCGTACTGGCGGCGACAGTACCTGCTCCTGATCTTGCTGATGACCGTGTGGAACTACTTCGCCGGGCTGTGGCTCGCCCGCGTGCGAACCGGACGTCGCTGGTGGCTGGCGTTGACGGTCGCCGGGAACCTGGCGACTCTCGGGGTGTTCAAGTACGCAAACCTCGCGCTGTCCACGCTTTACGAGATCTTCGCGCCATTTGGTTCGGTGCAGCAGGACCGCCTGCTGAACATCATCCTGCCGCTCGGCATTAGCTTCTTCACCTTCGAGTTCATCCACTACGTCGTGGACGTCTACCGTGGCCATCCGCCGGTGAAGAACCCGCTGGTCTTTGCCCTTTTCCCGGCCTTCTTCCCGACGCAGATCGCCGGGCCGATCAAGCGCTACCAGGACTTCACCGCCCAGGTCTACGCGCGACCGCGGTTCAACATGACGCTCTTCCGTGACGGGCTCGAGCTGGTCATCCTCGGGCTCTTCAAGAAGGTCGCGATCGCCGACCACTTGTCCGGCACGGCGGACCTCGCCTTCTCGCACGCCTCTGGGTTGAGCGCGGTGGACGCCTGGGCTGGGATGCTTGCCTTCACCTTCCAGCTCTACTTCGACTTCTCCGGCTACACGGATATCGGCCGCGGCAGCGCGCAGATGCTCGGGTTCCGCGTGCCGGAGAACTTCCGCATGCCGTACCTCGCGCCGAACCTGCAGGAGTTCTGGCGCCGCTGGCACATCACCCTCTCCAACTGGTTGCGCGACTATCTCTACATCCCGCTGGGCGGCAATCGGCAGGGTGGGTTCCGCACGCAGCTCAATATGTTCATCACGATGGTGCTCGGCGGCCTGTGGCACGGCGCGGCGTGGCACTTCGCCGTCTGGGGCGCGTACCACGGCGGCGGCCTCGCCGGGCTGCGTTCTTGGCGCCCGGTCGTCAAGCCGCTGGGGCGCGCGTTACGCTCGCCGCTGGTGCTGCGTGTCTTGGCCGTGACCGGGGTCCTGGCGACCTTCCTCACCGTGGCGCTGGGGTGGGTGCTGTTCCGCGCCGCCGACCTGGGCGGCGCTCTGACCATCTACCGGCACCTGCTGCCGGGCACGCCGTCCGCGGGCGGCTTCGAGCTCTCGGCCGGGATGCGCCGCGGCGTGATCGGCGTAACGGCCGGAACGTTCGCGGTGGAGCTCGCCGTCACATGGCTGCGCAGCGTGCACGCGCACCCGTTGGCGCAGACGCTCTCCCCGTTGCGTGAGTGGGCGCGGCCGATCGCCTGGGCCGCGCTGGCCTCCATCGTCCTGCTGCTCGGGGGAGGCGCGGCGCAGCGCTTCCTCTACTTCCAGTTCTGATGGCGGTCGATACAGCGCCGCGGGCCGGCCCTGGGCCGGCGGTCGTCCGGCCACACCGGCGGCGGCGGCTGATCCTGCAGGTGCTGGCGGGCGTGCTGTGCTTCCTGCTGCTGCAAGAGGTCGCCTCGCTGCTTGGGCCGATGGCTCAGCTTCGCTACGGGAGCGCCGAGTCGGTACTGGCTCGGCTGCACGCCTACCGGGCGCTACCCGCGCCACCGGAGGTGGTGCTGGTCGGCAGCAGCCGCATGATCCGCGACGTGGACGCCGGGATGGTCGCCGATGAGCTCGCGCCCGCGTTCGGCCACCGGCCGACCGTCTTCAACTTCGGCGTGGATGCGCCCGATGCCGTCGCCCTGCACCGTGTCGTGGACATCATCAGCAGCGCCAAGGCTCGGCCGAAGCTGGTGATCTATGCCACGAGCGAATTCGAGTTCAACAACGCGATCAATACGTTCATGCACTATTACACGTCCACCACCTCGGTCGTGGACCTGAGCCACCTGTTCCGCTACGAGACATCGCTCAACTTCCGCACGGACTTCCTGGCGAACAAGCTCCTGCCGGCGTACGGTTACCGGATGCCGCTGCTGCGCGCGGGTGAGTGCGTCCTGCGCGGCCTGATCCGGCGGCCGGACGCCGAGCGCTGCGACCGGCACGAGTTCCGCGAGAACAACAACCTGACGATGCCGGCGAGCTGGTGGCAGGACACGGTTCAGGGCTATCGCACGGGCCTGCTGTCGCCCTTCGTGCTCGGTGGCGAGCAGGCGCGCGCGTTCAGCAGCTCGCTGCGCACGCTGAAGGAACGCGGCATCCCGGTGGTGACGATCGCCTTCCCGGCTCACCGGCAGATCCAGCAGGCGATGCCGCCGGGCGTACCGTACACCGCCTACGTGGACGAGGTTCGGCAGATCGCGCAGCGCGAGTGCGTGCCGTTCGCCGACTACCATAACGTCAATTACCCGCACGACGACTGGCTCGACCCATCGCACCTGAACGACAAGGGCGCGGCTGTCTTCACGCCGGACGTGGTGCGGGTGGCGCTGGACGCGCTGCGCTCGGGCGACGCTGCTCCGTCATGCGCTTCAGGACGTTGAGCGTCGCGCGCTGGATGCGCTGAGCTTGGCCTCCAGGCACGCCAGCATCGTAGGGTGGACTGGCGGTATTCTTCCTTGCCCGCGAGCGCCGGCCTCCGCTTGCCGGAGGCCGCAGACGCCTGCCTGCCGGCAGGCAGGCCGTGGGGGCGCTGGGCTTCCCCTCGACGGGAGCTGGTCGGATTCTCGCCGCAAAGATGCTCATGACATAAAAGAACACGGTACGTTGTGTCGTCCCCGGGGAAGGTAACAGTTGACACGGCGCGGCGGGGCGCACTAAAGTTTGCCCAGATTTGACCAGGAGGAAGGAGAACCGCCATGAGCGCTCGTTTCCGTGGGAGGCCCGTGCTGCTCGGCCTACTTCTGACCGCCGCGCTGGTCGTGCTGGGGGCGCTCGGCACGTCGGCGCGGCGCGGTACGGGAGCATCGCCCACCGCCGCGAGCCTCGGGCCGCCCAAGGGCGACCACAAGGGGCTGCCCCTGTCGGAGGCAGCCCTCTTCTCCGGCTTCGCCCGTCGCAACGATGTGCCCGGCGCTGAGCACGCGCGCCAGCTCGAGGAGGATGAGGCCAAGTACGAGAAGAACCAGGCGGAGGTCGGCGTCGCGGTCAGGCAGGCCAACGCCGACTACAACCTGCGGCCGCAGGACGAGACGTCCATCGCCATCCGGCCCGGGACCAGTGGCGCCAGCGGCACCTGGGTCATCGGCGCGAACGACTACGGCATCGGCGTCCCCATCGGCGGCGGCGCGTACACCAGCAGCGGCGTCACCTACTTCCCACCGTTCCCCCTGCTGGTGACGACCGACGGCGTTGTCGAGCCGCCGGTGGGCACGGGCGACCCCGCCGTGGCGTACGGCCGGGCGCGCCCGGGCACACCCGGCATCAAACCTGGCACGCCCGTCGTCTACTACGGCTCGCTGGCGTTCAGCGCGCAGAACTGCGAGAACGGAGTTCAGGTGGCACGCTCGCTCGACGACGGCCACGATTGGAACCGGACGTTCGTGCCCACCGTCGTGCCCGGCGGCGTCGGCTTCGTCGCCTACCAGGGCCTGGCCTCCGACTGCACCGTGTTCCACGACAAGGAGTACATCGCCGTCGACAACAGCGGCGGGCCGCACGACGGTCGTGTCTACGTGACGTGGACGAAGTTCCTGTTCGACCGCCTGGGCAACTACCTGCGGTCGCCGATCATGATGGCTTGGTCGGACGACAACGGCACGACCTTCAGCACGCCCGTCCAGGTGAGCGGCGACTCGATGACCTGGTGCCCGAACGAGAGTGCGCCGGGCAATGCCGGCCACTGCGTCGAGAACCAGTTCTCCGTCCCGGTGGTGCTGGCCAACGGTAACGTCGCCGTCGCCTTCGAGAACGACCAGGGCGCCGGCTTCAACCAGGGCTACCGCGACCAGTACCTGATGACGGTCGTTGGCCCGAACGGCGTCGTCGTCGGCGGTCCGTACCATGTCGCCGACCTGTACGACGGCATCAACGACTACCCCATCAACCAGGACGGCCGGCAAACGCTATGCAACAGCAACTTCCGCGTCAACTCGGCCGGCAACCTTGCCGTCGACGCGGCCGGCAACCTCTACGTCACGTACTCGGACGACAGGTCCCAGGCCGGGCAGTTCCCGTACCCAACCTACGTCGGCAATCGCGCCTCGGGCTACGCCTGCCCCGCCGGCAAGAGCACCAACACCGACGTCTACCTGCTCGCGTCGACCGACGGCGGCAAGTCGTGGAAGGAGATCACGCCCGAGGCGGCCCAGGCGAAAAACGACCAGTGGTTCCCGTGGGTCGCCGCGGGCGCCAAGGGGCGCGTGGACGTCGTCTTCTACGATCGCAGCAAGGATTCGAAGAACAAGCTGGCGTGGACTACCCTGGCGCAGTCGGCCGACGGCGGCAAGCACTGGACGGCGACGGCCGCGTCCGGCTTCGCGTCCAACTTCGACGACGCCTTCTTCGGAACAGGCCGGTTTATCGGCGACTACAACGGCCTGGCGATCGACTCCGGCGGCTACAGCCATCCGGTCTGGACGGGTGTGACGCCGGGCAAACAGGACTCGGACATCTTTACCAGCACGGTCCCGGCGCCCGGCGGCGATTGAACTCGGCGAGGCGTGGATAGGCAGCGGGCGCAGAGAGAAGAGCATGTCAATCCTCTGCGCCCGCCGCGGCAAGAGCCATCGAAGTCCTCGTTCTGGTGGGCCGACGGGGCTCTCGCTCGGCCGGTGTGTCCCGCGTGGGCTGCCGCCGCTGCGCCGCACAGGTGTCGCTGGCCCCTGCCACGCGCGACGCGCATCACGTTGCCGGGCGATCTCTCGGCTATCGAGACTCCGTCATGCGCTTCAGGACGTTGAGCGTCGCGCGCTGGATGCGCTGATCGGCGAAGCGCTGGTACGCGTTGTCGAGCCCCCAGCACCACTGGATCGTGCCGGCGTTGAAGACCCATGCGCCGCTCGCCGCCCGGTAGACGGTGGTCGCCTGGTATGGGACAGGGCCGTCCGCCCCGCGGACGGGGCTGCGGGCGACCATCTGCAGGCCCTGGGGGGTGGCTGACGCGGGTGCAGCCGTGTCGAACTCGTAGCCGACGACGCCCGGGACCCGCTCGCCCTTGCGCACGCCGAGTCCCGCGAAGACCCAGTGGCCCGGGTCGTCGATCACCCAGTCCTGGGCCGGTGGCTGGATGCTCCCGCCGTACGTCAGCCCGGTGACGAGCGACTGGGGGTCTGAGACGGGCGGGTCGATCCAGCGGACCGTGGTCATCGGGGGCGCGATGCGCGCGGCGGGGTCGATGCGCGCGTCCTTGTAACAGACCAGCGCTCGGCGTGCTCGGCCCTGGCTCGATTCGTCGCAACGGATCTGCCAGTACATGGTGTTGCCGCTGAGGAAGCAGAGGCCCGTGCCGCCGTCGCGCGCGCCCTCGACCGCGCTGCGCATCCCCGCCGACCAATACTCGTCGTGGCCATGGAAGAGCAGGGCGCGAGCGCGTCGGTGCAGGTCGTTGGCGGCGTCCAGGTCGCAGCTCGTCAGATAGCCGACATCGAAGCCTTGCGACTCGAGCCAGCGGATGGTGCTGATCTCGTAGCGCAGCAGAAAGCCCGTGCCGAAGTCGTACTCGAACGGCCGGTCGAGGGAGACGCGCACGGCCCGCGGCGTGCCGGCGACGGTGCGCGCGGGCGAGCTGTTGTACTCGTACAGGCTCTTGCCGCCCCAAGGGTTGTAGGCCACGTACGTGGTCCAGGGCAGGACCATCAGCAGCGCGTGAGGCTTGCCGTCGTCGATGACGAACGGCGCGTAGCTCTGCCGGCCGATAGTCGTCGTCAGCCTGACCAGGTAAACGCCGGTGGGCCACGAGGTGGGGATGTCGAGCTCCCACGCCGGCTCCCACTGCAGCTCCACGCAGCCGAACTTCGGCTGGCTGACCACGCGCTGGACGTCGACCATCCCGGTGCGCGGGGTCCAGTGGCCCTGACGCGGCCCGGGGACGGCGGCCGTGGTCATCAGCCGTCCGCCGGCGCCGGCGTACCAGCCGAGCCGGAAGACCGCGATCTTCAGGTTGCCCTCGCCTGGCCGCACCGAGGCGTACAGCCGTAGCCGGTCACCGGGGCGGTAGGTGGTCTCCGAGCAATACGCGGACACCTCGCCAAAGCGAGCGGGGGCGCGCAACCGCCACACTTCCCCGTGCTCGCGATTCTCGCGCTCCATGGCGGGACTGACGAGCGAGGGGATGACCTGCCGCGGTGCCTCGCCGGGCAGGACTCCCGCGGGCGCGGCCGCCGACGAGGCGGTCGGTGCGGCGGTCGCGGTAGCAGTGACGCTGGGAGACGGCGCGAGGCGCGGCAGCGTGCTGACACGGCCGCCGCACGCCGCGGCCACGACGCCCGCGCCGGCGGTGACGAGCAACCGCCGCCGTGTCAGCGCCCGCTCGTCTCGCCGCCGCATGAACTCGTCCGGCGGTGGCTCTTCGTCCGCCATTCCCCCTACCTACGGCCCCAGAATAACGCGAGGCATCGCAACGGGCACTCCGACAGATGGCGTATTCCCCCGCCAGGACCGAGCGCCTGCCGCGGCCGGGGGTATTGCCCGATACGGTCGAGCTCGGGCGTCGGTTGCCGGTCGCCTGGCACGCGGATACGCTGTGCGCACAGAGCTTTGAGGAAGGAAGGGCTTGCTGAATGCGGAGCGACGCGATCAAGAAGGGCTACGAGCGCGCGCCCCACCGGGCGCTCCTGCGCGCCACCGGCGTGATCCGCGATGCGAGCGATTTCGACAAGCCGTTCATCGCGGTCGTCAATTCGTACGTCGATATCGTTCCGGGTCACGCCCATCTGCAGGCGGTGGGGCGGATCGTCAAGGAGGCGATCCGGGAGGCAGGCGGCGTGCCGTTCGAGTTCAACACCATCGGTGTCGACGACGGCATCGCCATGGGCCATCTGGGGATGAAGTACTCCTTGCCGAGCCGCGAGCTGATCGCCGACTCGGTGGAGACGATGGTGGCGGCGCACCAGTTCGATGGCATGGTGTGCATCCCCAACTGCGACAAGATCGTGCCCGGCATGCTGATGGCGGCGATGCGCCTCGACATCCCAGCCGTGTTCGTCTCAGGCGGTCCCATGCGCGCCGGCCGGCTGCCCGACGGACGGTCCAGCGACCTGATCACGGTCTTCGAAGGGGTGGGCGCGGTCAGCGCTGGCAAGATCACACGGGAAGAGCTGCAGGTGCTGGAAGAGGTGAGCTGCCCAGGCTGCGGTTCGTGCTCTGGCATGTTCACCGCCAACTCGATGAACTGCCTGATGGAGGCGCTGGGCATGGCGCTGCCGGGCAACGGCACCATCCTGGCCGAGAGTGAGGAGCGCAAGGACCTCTACCGGCGCGCCGCCCAGCAGATCCTCCGTCTGGTCGATGCAGACCTCACGCCGCGCAAGATCGTCAACGCCGACTCGATCGACAACGCGTTCGCGCTCGACATGGCGATGGGAGGGTCGACGAACACGGTGTTGCACACCATCGCCATCGCGCATGAGGCAGGCATCGACTACCCGCTGTCGCGGCTGAACGAGGTCGCCGCCCGCGTGCCCTGCGTCTGCAAGGTGGCGCCGTCCGAGCCGACCGTCCACATGGAGGACGTCGGCCGCGGCGGCGGCATCTCGGCGATCCTCAAGGAGATAGCGCGGCGGCCGGGCACGCTCAGCCTCGATCGGCCGACGGTCACGCTGCGCACCCTGGGCGAGAACGTGGCCGCCGCCCCGGCGCCGGACGGCCGCGTCATCCGCACGGTCGAGCGGCCGTACAGCGAGCAGGGAGGACTGGCGATCCTGTACGGGAATCTGGCGCCGGAAGGCGCGGTGGTGAAGACGGCGGCCGTCGCCCCGGGCATGCAGGTGTTCAGCGGGGCGGCGCGGATCTACGAGTCGCAGGAGCAGGCGGTTGATGGCATCCTCGCGGGCGAGGCGCAGGCGGGCGAGGTGGTGGTCATCCGCAACGAAGGTCCACGCGGCGGGCCGGGGATGCAGGAGATGCTCGCCCCGACGTCCGCCATCGCCGGCCAGGGGCTGGGCGAGCAAGTGGCGCTGATCACCGATGGGCGGTTTAGCGGCGGCACGCGCGGAGCCTGCATCGGACATGTGTCTCCCGAGGCCGCGGCCCGCGGCCCGATCGCCGCGCTGCGCCACGGGGACCGGATCCGGATCGATATCCCGAAGCACCGGCTGGACGTAGAGCTGAGCGACGACGAGATCCGGGAGCGGCTGTCTCGCCTCCCAGAGTGGAGGCCGCGCGTGACAAGCGCCTACTTGCGCCGCTACGCCGCGATGGTCACCTCGGCGAACACCGGCGCGGTGCTTCGCGACCCGGGCGCGGGCTAGCGCCCGACGCCGGGCTCAGCGGCACGATCGAGGGGCGTCCCGGGGGCCAGCCACCCGGGACGCCCTGTTGATCTGGGCCGGACGTCGTTCCGCGTCAGGGCGCCGGCTGGGCCACGGACGGTGCACGCCGGCGGAGCTGGTTGCGCAGCCGGCGGAACGGCCGGCTGAAGTTGCCGTGGTGCCACTCCACCAGCAACTGGCTGGCGATGGCGATCGACGAGTACGTGCCGGAGGCGATGCCGATCAGCAGCGCGAGCACGAACTCGTGGATCGTTACGCCGCCGAACAGCAGCAGCGCCAGCAGCGCGAACAGCACCGTCATGCTGGTGTTGACCGAGCGGTCGAGCGTCTGGATCAGGCTCTCGTTCACGGTGTGATCGAAGAACGTGTCGTGCGAGCGGTGCAGGTTCTCGCGAATGCGGTCGAAGACCACGATCGTGTCGTGGACCGAGAAACCGATGACGGTGAGGACGGCGGTCAGGAATAAGGTGTCCACCTGGGTGTGGAAGAGCCGCCCGAAGATCGAGAACAGCCCGACGACCACGACCACGTCGTGCAGCAAGGCGATCACCGCGCACGTACCGTAGCGCACCGGGTGCTTGACCTGCCGGAAGGCGAAGGCGATGTACAACAGGATGCCCAAGGTGGCGACCAGCACCGCGATTGCCGCTTGGCGCACGATCTGCGCGCTCACGATCGGTGACACGGTCGAGAGCTCGGGCACCGTGACCTGCGAGTTGAACTTGTTCGCCAGGTCCGCCCGGATGCGGTCGAGGTCACTGGGCGGGGCGGGGCCGGTGACCGGACGGCTGGTCGCCGCCTCGAGCGGACGGGTTCGCACGATGAACGCGTTGGAGCCGGACTTCTGCACCTGCGCGTCGCCGTAGCCGAGGCGCGACAGCTCGGAGAGCAGCGCCGGCGAGCTCGGCGGGTTGGAGAACTTGAGCGTGAACGTGGTGCCGCTGGTGAACTCGATCCCGGGGCGCAGGTGCGGCGGCGCCGCGAGCGAGATCAGGCCCGGGACCATGATCGCGACCGAGAGGACGTAGTACCACTTGCGCTTCCCCACCAGGTTGAGCCAGCCGGGCAGCTTCGGCCGCGGCGCCCCTTCGGGGAGCGGCGCGAGCCGCTGCGCTCCAAAGAGCCAGAGGTTGCGCGCCGAGCGAGTCCCGATGATCAGGCGCAGGTAGGTCCGCGTCACCAGGATGGCGGAGAAGAGGCTCACCACGACGCCGATGGCCAGCGTCAGCGCGAAGCCCTTGATCAGCGAGTTCCCGAACTGATCGCCGAACCAGTAGAGGATGCCGCTGGTGATCAGCGTCGACGCGTTCGAGTCGCGGATCGACGGCCATGCGCGGCTGAATCCGGCATCGATGGCCGCGGTCAACGACTTGCCGGTACGTAACTCCTCTTTTGTGCGCTCAAAGATGAGGATGTTGGCGTCGACCGCCATGCCAATAGAGAGCACGAACGCCGCGACACCGGCCAGGCTCAGGGTCACCGGGACAAGCTTGAAGATGGCGAGCACCACCGACGCGTAGGTCATCAGCGCCAGCGCCGCGAGCACGCCGGGCAGCCGGTAGTAGAGGATCATGAACAGTGCGACGACGCCGAAGCCGATGAACCCGGCCAGGACGCTGCGCGACACTGAGTCGGAGCCGAGCGTCGCGTCCACCTGGCTCTCCTCGACCACGTGGAGGGGGACCGGCAGCGCCCCGGCGTTGAGCTGGGCGGCCAGGGTCTTGCCGGTGTCCACCTGCAGGCCGGTGATGATGGCGTTGCCGTCGCTGATGTGGCTCTGCACCACCGGAGCGGAGATGCACTGGTTGTCCAGGAAGATACCGACGGGCTGCTGCAGCTCCCGCTGCGTGATCTGGGAGAACATGCTCGCGCCCTCGGAGTTGAACTGGATGCCCACGGCCGGGAGCCCGTTCTGGTCGGCGGTCAAGCGCGCGTTCGACTTCAGGAACGAGCCGGTGAGCGTCTTGGTCTGGCCGCCGTTGCCGACCGCCGTGGCTGGCTTCCAATCCTTGACCGTCTGGCAATAGGGCCCTGGAAGGTAGTTGGGGGCTCCCGGCGTGAGGCTGATCGGCGTCGCGAGCTCCTTGAACTCCAGTTGGGCCGTGGTTCCAACCAGCCGCAGCGCCTGATCGGCGGTGAGCCCGGGGATCTCGACGGCCACGCGGTCCGTGCCCTCGCGCGTGATCTGGGTCTCGGACACGCCAAGCGCGTTCACCCGGCGCTCGAGGATGCCGACCACGGTCTTCATGGTGCTGTTGATCTCGTCGGCTGGGCGGCCGGCAAGGTCCGCGGCCACCACGACGCGGGTGCCGCCCTTCAGGTCGAGGCCGAGCCGCATCTCGCGGCGATCGAGCCCGCCGAGGTGCAGCCCGGCGCCGCTCGGCCAGGGGATGAACCCTGGCAGGTACTTCTTGGGCTGGTTCGGCCAGACGACATAGATGCAGAACGTCGTCACCAGGGCGATCAGGATGAACCAGACGCGGGCGCGGTTGCGAAAAACCTCGCGCAAGTAGTTGATCATCTGCTCCTATCCGATGACCCCGGTCTGACCGGAGCCGGTGGTCTCTTCCGTTGAGTCCTTGCGCGGTGCGGTCCGCATCCGCTTGACGAGCACCGAGGGCGCGGCCCGCACGATGACGCCGCCCAGCTCGAGCAGCAGCTCCACCTCGCCGTGCTCGCCCTGGACCACATCACGTACGGTCGCGATGAGCCCGCCGGCGGTGAGGATCTCGTCGCCGGGACGCAACGTCGCCAGGTCTCGCTTCGCGCGGCGTTGCTGCTGCAGCGCCGGCCGCAGCAGGATGAAGTAGAACCCGCCGAGCACCAGCACCGCGAAGATGATGAGTTGGATCATCTGCGCGATGCCGCTCGTTTCGGCTAGGAACACCGAGCCAGGCACACTCCACCCCCCGCCCCGACGCGTACGGGCGCGAATCCGTCATCCAGTGTAGGGCACCGCGACGTCAGGGTCGCGGCAGCGCGTTCACAGCTCGACCACGTCGCCTTCGCCGGCAACGTCCGCGGACAGTCCCAGCTCGTGGTGCAGCGCGGTGCGCAGGCCTTCCAGCCCGGCCGGCTCGCCGTGCACCAGAAAGACGCGCTCGGGCGGCTGCGGCAGATTGCGAACCCAGCGCAGCAGGTCGCGCTGGTCGGCGTGCGCCGAGAGCGTGTCGATGTGCTCCAAGTGGGCGCGCACCGGGACCCACTCGCCGTGCATCTTGAGGAACTGCGCGCCCTCCAGCAGGCGGCGGCCGCGCGTCTCGGCCGCCTGGTAGCCGACGAGCAGCACCGTGGTGGATGGGTCGGGCAGCAGCCTGCGCAGATGGTGGAGGACGCGGCCGCCCGTTGCCATGCCGGACCCAGCCACGATGACGTGCGGCGGGCCTGCGCCGTTGATCGCCTTGGACTCGTCCACCGTCTCGGTGGCTTTGAAGCGATGCGGCACCAGAGACTTCTTCCCCCGCCGGTCGTCCAGCGTGGCGGCGTGCTCGTCCGGGTGACGCGCGAAGACCCGCGCAGCCTCACTGGCCATCGGGCTGTCGAGGAAGACAGGCAGCTCGGGGATGCGCCCCGCGTCCTCCAGACTGCGAAGCAGATAGAGCACCTCCTGCGCACGGCCGACGGCGAACGCCGGTACGACCAGCACGCCTCGCCGCCGGGCGGCGGCATTGACCACCTGCTGCAGGTGCTCGGCAGCGTTGTCCGGCGGCCGGATGCGGTTGCCGTAGGTGGATTCGAGCAGCAGGGCCGGCGCGGACCGCGCGACCGCGGCCGGCCTGAGCATCAGCGGGTGGGCGGGGCCGAGGTCGCCGCTGACCAGGAGGCGGGGTGTGCCCTGGATAGAAAGCAGCACCGAGGCCGCCCCCAGGATGTGTCCGGCCGGGTAGTAGACAACCTCGATGCCGGGCAGCACCCCGGCAGGGTCGCCGAGGCGATGGCGCCGAACGAGGCGGGCCGCCGCGACGCCGTCATCGCGGGTGAAGAGCGGCAACGCCGGGAGGTGTCTCGAATAGCCCTTACGGTTGGCGTACTCGGCCTCTTCCTCCTGGAGCTTCCCGGCGTCCGCCAGCAGGATCTCCAGCAGATCGGCGGTGGCATCCGTTGTGTGAACGGGGCCGCGGTAGCCGAGCGCGTACATGCGAGGCAGGTAGCCTGAATGGTCGATGTGGGCGTGAGTGAGGACGATGGCGTCGAGCTCGTCGGGGTCGACGGGCGGAGTGCCCCAGTTGGCGAGGCGCAGCCGCTTGACGCCCTGAAAGAGGCCGCAGTCGATCAGGACGCGCCGGCCGTGATGGTCGAGCAGGAATCGCGAGCCGGTGACGGTGCCGGCCGCGCCGAGGAATGTGAGTCGGACGCTCACAGCCCCGCCACGACGTCCTCGGCAAACACGTCGGGTCGGATGCGGTGGTGCGTCACGTAGCCGTCCACCAATCGCCCGATCAGACGCACCGGGTCGTCGTCCATGAGGACGTGCGCGCCCGTCTGCTTGTTGCAGATCCGGACCAGGCTCTCCAGCTCATCGGCGATGCCGCCGGAGCCGCGCAGCCCGCCGATGAGCTTCGCCTCGTCGAACGCGATGGCGAACTCCCCCAGCGTGCCACTACGGCCGCCCAGGATGACCACCATATCGGACGAGCGGATGTTCTCGATCTCGCGGCCCATCAGGCCGGAGCCGGTGTAGATGATGACGTCGTGGTACTCCAGCGGCGAGCGGTAGCGGTGCACGTGCTCGCGCTCGCTCAGCGCCGGCGAGATGCCGACCACGAGCCCGCCCACGTCCTTGGCGCCGCGCGCTGCGGCCAGCGGCACGCCTGGGCACGCCCCGGTGATGACCACCAGGTCGCGCTGGGCGGCCGCGCGCCCAAGGACGTACGCCTGCTCGAGCAGCTCGGGCGCGATGGCCCCGCCCGATGAACCCATCACACCTAGCTTCAGCTTCACGGCTCACCTCGCCTCGCCTCGCCTTGCTCATGCAAGCGTCGCGCCAGTGTCAGCGCCTCGTCCAGTGTGCCGATCTCGCCCGCCGTTCGCTCGTTGATGTGGGTTTCGGGGTCGCGCCCAAGGCCCGGCGGCATGGGCGCTCCCGCTTGCCAGGGGCGGACGTGCTCCGGGAGCTCGGCGATGGTGCCGCACTCGTCGGAGATGGGGCGCGGCACGTGGTCGTCCTCGGAATCGGGCGCCATCGCGGGCGCCCGATTCCCGGCCAGCTCGCGTTGACGAGCTGCCGGAGCCGTATGCAACTGCCTCGATGTTGCGGGAGCAGGCTGGCGTGTGGGCGTGGTGGCTGGCCGCCACGACAGGTGGGCGGCGTCGCTGGGCGCGAAGGCGGTCGCTATTGGCGGAAGATAGCGGTGAGCACCACCGCTAGCACGGTGAGGACGATGCCGACGAACTGCGCGTACATGAAGCGAGACAGCGCGTGCAGCTCGTCGGATACCTTCTCGATGCGGCTGGACAAGGTGTTGAAGCCAGCCGCCATCTCCTGGCGCAGGGCGTTCTGGCCGACCGTCATCTCTTGGTGCAGGGCGTCCATGCGGCCGGACAACGTGTTCTGGCCGACCGTCATCTCTTGGCGCAGGGCGTCCATGCGGCCGGACAACGTATTCTGGTCGACAGTCATCTCTTGTCGCAGGGCGTCCATGCGGCTGGACAACGTGTTATGGCCGACCGTCATCTCTTGGCGCAGGTTCTCGATCCGCAGGTCGATGCTGGTGAGCTCACGATCGACCCGCTCGTAGATGGCCTCGAGGCGGGTTACACGCTCTTCCATGACCATTCGCGTGTTCCTTTCATGTCCGCAGTGTACTCGGTTTAGCCGTCGCTCGGCTGCCCGCGCCGGTCACCCGCTCCTGTTGCAGCCACAGCCGTGGCAGGCCGGACAGCCCTCCTGGCAGGTGAGGATGCCGGCGCAGGCCGGGCGGCCCACACCACAGACGGGAACGCGGCTTCCCGCCGCCGGAGCGCGCCGCGGGCTGCGGCCAAGGGCAGGCCTGGGCACGCCCCGGTGATGACCACCAGGTCGCGCTGGGCGGCCGCGCGCCCAAGGACGTACGCCTGTTCGAGCAGCTCGGGCGCGATGGCCCCGCCCGATGAACCCATCACACCTAGCTTCAGCTTCACGGCTCACCTCGCCTCGCCTCGCCTTGCTCATGCAAGCGTCGCGCCAGTGTCAGCGCCTCGTCCAGTGTGCCGATCTCGCCTGCCGCCCAGGCCTCCTCGACGGCGCGAAGCAGGCGTCCGACCTCCGACCCGGGCTGCAGGCCGAGCGCCTGCATGAGAACGCCACCGTCCAGCAGCCGTTTGCGGGTGGCCGTGCCAGCGGCGATCTCCTCGGCCGTGTCCAGCAGCCAGCGGCTGTAGGCCACGTGCGACACGAGGTCGTCCGGCGTGAGGCGCGGACCGACGGTGGCGACGTGGTCGGCGAGCGACAACAGCAGGGCATCGACTTCCAGGCCGCTGAGGTCGCGCACGAAGCGGAACACCGCCCGTCGCGTCGGCAGCTCGCCGGACGAGAGTTGCAGCGGTCGCAGGTGCTCCGTGACGAGCAAGGCGACGACCTCCTGGTCCGCGCGTGAGAAGCGCAACCGGGCGAGGGCCGCGCGCGCGATCTTGCCGCCCTGCTCGGCGTGGCCGAAGAAGTGCATTCGGCCGTCCGGCCGCCAACCGCGCGTGCGTGGCTTGGCGACGTCGTGGAGCAGGGTGGCGAGCTTGAGGATCGCGCGGCGCCGGCCGCCGGGCGAGTCGGCCGCCCCGGCCCAGCGCCGTCGCCAGGGCCCCAAGCCCTGCTCTGGATGCCAGGTCACGGCCCGCAGCCGCCGAGCTTTCGCGCCGGTGGCCCGTGGCGCAAGCAGGCGGTCGAGCGCCTGGACCGCCGCGAGCTGGTGCTGGAGGACGTTGTAGTAGTGCTCCTTTGGCTGGCGAAAGCCCCGGCCCTCGGCCAGCTCGGGGAGCAGAGGGTCGATGAGGCCGAGGGTGTCGGCCAGCCGCAGGGCGCGGGCGGCGCGGTGGCTGGCGAGGGTGACGCGCAGCTCGTACTGCAGCCGTTCTGGCGCGGCGCGCGTCACCATCCCGGCGCGGACGCGGATGGCGGTCGCGGTCTCGGGGTCGGGTCGCAAGAGGCGCTCCGCGAACAGCCGAACCGCGCGCAGCAGTCGCAACGGGTCGGCGTCGAGGTTCGCCGGCGAGACCATGCGAAGGCGCCGCGCGCGGATATCGGCCGTGCCGCCGAGCGGGTCGATCAGCGTGGCGGGGGCACGCGGGTCCCAGGCGACGGCGTTTGCGGTGTAGTCGCGCTCACGCAGGTCGTGCGCGAGGTCGCCACGCGGGGGCTGGAGATCGATGGTCCGCACGCCGGCGATGGGCCGCCCCAGCACGACACGCTCCACCGGGAGATCGGCGTCGAGGGTGACGGCGGTGCCGCCCAGTCGCCGGGCGAGGCGGGCGGCGGCGGCGATCGGGTCGCCGTCTACCACCAGGTCCACGTCGCGCGCCGGTCGGCCAAGGAGGGCGTCGCGCACAGCGCCGCCGACGCACCACCAGCGCACGCCAAGGTGCTCGTCGAACGCGGCCGCGAGCTCGGGTGGGACAGGCGTTCTAGCAGGGTGTCGAGTAATCTGTTTCGACCATCCCCCTGCCCCCTTCCTGGCGTACAGACCAGGGAGGGGGTGGGCTATGTATCTGGGGGACACCCCCACGGCCCGGCCAGATCGCGGGGGCAGACCCCGCCGGAGGGGCTTGGCCCCTCTGCGCTCCCCTTGTTCAGCGGCCTGCTAGATCCCGCTGGTCAGCGCCCCTTCTCCCTCGGTCTCGGACGCGCCCACCGGCACCAGCTCGTCCATCGAGCTCAGGTAGTCGATGTAGAGGATGCCGTTGAGGTGGTCGATCTCGTGCTCGAGCGCCTGTGCGAGCAGGCCGGTCGCCTTGATGCGGCACGGCTTGCCCGTGCGGTCCTGGGCCTTGACCGTGACGGAGACGGAGCGCGTGATCGTCGCCTTGTAGCCGGGCACGCTCAGGCAGCCCTCTTCGACGCGCCGCTCCCCGCTCTTCTTGACGACCTCGGGGTTGACGAGCGTGTAGAGCGGCTCCTCGGGCACCTCGACGACGATGACGCGCAGCGAGACGCCTACCTGGGGCGCCGCCAACCCCACGCCAGGCGCCGCCCGCATCGTCTCGACCAGGTCGTCGATGAGCCGCTGAGTCGAGTCGTTGATGCGGGTGACCCGCTTCGCCTTCTGGCGAAGGGCCGGGTCCGGGATCACGCGGATGCGGCGGACGGTCACGGTGCGCTCCTGGGGACTCTTGGTGTCATTGTAGCGGGGCGGGGCCGGCCCTTCCCGTGCAGGATCAGCGGCGGTAGAGGTCGTCTGCCGTGGCGCCGGCCGCGCCGACGGTCCTCCTGCGCCGCTCTACGATCTTCCGCTGCTCGGCCTGGTCCCACATGCGGACGCGCGCCACCACCGGGACCGGGACCGCGTGGCCGACGATCACGGCTTCCCGCTGCGTGTTCAACCGGTTGACGATCGCCTTCAGGCCGCCCCGGTCCTCCTGCCCCTCGAGGACGGCCTCCACGTCTCGCTCGTTGTCGAGCTTGAGCACGAAGCGGGTAGCGATCTGCGACATCACCTCCGGGTCGATATCGCTTGGCCGCTGGTCGATCACCAGCAGCGTCACGTTGTACTTGCGCAGCTCGCGGGCGATCTGGCCGAAGGCCGTGAGCCCGGCGAGCTGGCGGCTGAGGAAGTTGTGCGCCTCTTCCACCGCGACCACCAGGTGCGGCGGGTAGGCCGGCGAGTCGCCCGGCTCCTCCTCAGCCTTGCGCCGCCACTGGTCGTAGATCCGGCGCGTGAGGAAGTTCGCCAGGAAGACGTAGTGCGCCTCGCGCGGCACCAGCCGGGCGTTGAAGTCCACGATCACCCACTGACCAGACTGCAGGCGCCCGAGAATGGCGTCCTTCGCCGTGCCGTGTGCCGGGCGCTCGGCGCGCCAGTAGGCTGCCCGGCTGAGCAGCCGCAGGACGCGCAGCAGGTTGGTGATCGTGCCGGGTTGGAAGTTCAAGTCGTGGGCCAGCGCGTTCAGCGGGCTTGTCGCCGACTCGCCGTCGTCGGTCTCGTCGCGTTGCGCCTCTTCCAGCACGCGCAGCACCCAGCGGGCGCCGTAACGGCGCTGCAGCTCGAACGCCGCCATCACGGCCTGCTCGGTGAGGCGGAGCGCCTCGCGGGAGGCGTCGAGGTCCTCCGGCTCGATCTCGCCCGGCCAGATGTGTAGCTCCTCGGCGTTGCTGCGCTTGGCCGGGCCGGCGTTCGGGTCGAGCGCGAACACCGAGACATCCTGCGGGAAGAGCTGCTTCAGCCCCGGCGGCTTGACGGAGCCGGAAAGGGGGTCGGCCTGGCCCTCCCAGCCGTAGTCCCCGTGCAGGTCGAAGATGAGCCCGACAGCGCGTCGCGCCGCGCGTTCCTGGGCCTTCCCCCGGACGAGTAGCTCGGCCAGCGCCAGCCGCGTCAGGAACGACTTCCCCGTGCCGGTGCGGCCGAAGACGCCGATCGAGCGCTCGAGCAGCGCATCGTACGAGAGGCAGATCGGCGCGTCCTCCAGGTCCACCGGCGTGCCGACGTAGATGCGGTCGTCGCCCTCCTCCCCGAACACCTGTGCGATCTCCGCCCGTGACGCCTGACGCACCGGCGCGAAATGCCCCGGGATCGTTCGCGCACGAGCGACCGCCTCGCGGGCGCCCCGCGCGGCGATCACCACGTACGGCCGAACGGCGAGCTGACCGTACACGCCCGCGCCGCTGAGCGCCTTGCGCACGAACGGCGACGCGGTGGCGGCTGGCAGCCCGGCGATGCCGTTGCCGGAGGCCAGTCGCACGTCGGTCACCATGCCCAGGTAGGCGAGGCTGCCGCTCTCGATGGCGACGTAATAGCCCACGCCGACCATCGCCGGGTCGTCGAACGGCGTCTCGGGCGCCAGCGTTACCTCGAGCCCGCGCTCGAGCGAGCCGGCCGTGACGTAGCCGAGGAGCCGGGACGCCGGCTGGGGACCGTTCATGCCTCGCCTCCAGGGTCCACGAGCCGCAGCAAGGTCATCCAGCGCTGCGGGTCGCCAGCGTAGTGCGCGCCGATCTCGCGGCACAGCCGTACCAGCTCCCCACTCGGGTCGGGGTGTGTCGCCGCCGCGCGCCGGACGAGCGCGGCCAGCGCCTGGTCGCCCAGCACGCCCGTCAGCATCAGGAGCGGCACGAAGTCGGGCGAGCGGCAGACCTGCGCCAGCTCGTCGTCGGTGCAGCCGCGCACCCCGGCCAGCACGGGGGGCGGGCTGCCGGGCAAGGACGGCCGCAGAGTGCCGTCCCGACCGTGGCCGACGGTCGTGGCGGAGAAGCCGGTACGCAGCAGCGGGAGGACGTGCGGGTGTTGGCGGTGAACCTCCTCCAACGGCACGCCCGGCGCGCCTCGGAGCTGGACCGGCCGGGTGCTGTCCGCCGGGCCGGTGGCGACGTCCGTGACGAGCGCGTAGACCGGCGCCGGGCCGTCGACCGCGCAGACCAGCTCGCCGAAGCGCGGCACCCGCGCACCCTCCGTGTCCTCGCTCCAGCACTCCGCCGTGAAGCCGCTGACCGTGGCCGACGTGACGCGCCCGTACCACGGCGCCTCGCCCATGCGCTCGTTCACACTGCCCTCCGCAGCTTGCTCCGCCGCTTCGCGCCCACGTCTCCCCAGCCCAGCGCCGCGCCGACGGTCCGCTCGAGCAGCCCGTCGAGCGCGCCACGGTCGTGGGCGGTGATGACAGCTTGCTCGTGCGCCTCCTGGAGCGCCACCGGGTAGCCGGCGCCCTGGGTCGCTTGGTCCTGCACCACCGCGTGCAGCAGGTCGGCCGCGCCGCCGGACTGCAGGGCCCAGAGCGGGAACTCGAGCCGAGCGACCTCCGGCCCGACGTTGCAATAGGCGAATCCCACCGGGTGGCCCGCACGCTCGACGAGCGCCTCGACCGCGTCGCGGCTCACGTTCCGGCGGAGGAAGACGCCGCTGCGTTCGCCCGGTGCGAGCAGCCGGCGGAAGGGCCGGGCGTCCGGCTCCGCGCCGACGCGGTCGCAGTCGCGCCCGCCGGCCGGCCCGCCCCGCGGACAGCGCTCGCACCAGGCGACGCCTTCGGTCGGAGAGCCGCGATCGAGGAGCGGACATGAGGCGAGGCGCAGGGCATGGACGACCTCGGACGCGTTGGGGTTGCTGATGTAGCTCGCTACTACCACCTGGCGACGCGCGGCGACCGCGCGCAGCCGATCGAGGGCTTGCACCACGCCCTCGTCGATCAGCATGCGGCGCACCTCTTCGCGGCCTGTGCCGGACACCAGCGGCGCGAGCGCCCAAGGGACGAGCGTGCCGTCGAGCAGCCCGACGACCGGCCAGTCGCCCGGCTCCGCCTCGGCCAGGTCGGCCACGGCCTGCAGCTCGCGTACCGCGCGCAGTCCGCCGAGCAGGGCGCCGGAGACGCGCTCCTCCGCGCTGGCGTCGGCGCTGGAGCGCACCATCAGCGCGTCCTCGCGGTCCTCGAGCACGGCGACCGAGTCGAGCGTGGCGGACGGCTCGACGCCGTAGTGAAGACGGACGCGGCCGACGTTCACGACGTAGTAGGCGAGCGACGCGTGACGGTCGGGGGCGACGTGCGAGCCGTCGGTGGCGACCACGGTGTAGCGGGCCGGCGGGGCGGTTGAGCGACAGCGTGCGTCGAGCCGATCGAGCGGTTGTGCCCAAGACCAGCTCGTCCGCGGTTCGCCGATCCGGGCGACCAGCGCGCCGGGCTCGGCCAGCGGACCGGTCGCCTGGGCGAGCGCGGCTTGCAAGCGCGCTTGCCGCTCGCGAGCTGCCTCGGCCTGACGCTCGCGCAGGGCCGGCAGGTGCGCGGCGATCTGCTCCAGGTCGAGTGTCATGCCGCGAACTCCGGCGCCCGCGGGCCGAGGACGCGCGCGTCTCCGCGCCGCAGGGTGAGCCCGCGCGTGTCCATCTCCTCGAGCAGCGCTTGCGCGTACTTGCGGCTGGCGCCGAGCGCGTCGCGCACTTCGGCCAGCGTCGTGGTGCCGTGGTCGCGGATGAGGCCGAGCACACGGTGCGCCGAGCGGTGGAACACGGTGGCGTGGAAGACCGTGTCGTCCTGGCAGCGGACGAGCTCGCCGGCCGACTCCATGAACGACAGCACCTCGGCCGGCGGCGGCTGGGGTGGCTCGGTGGTGAACGGATTGCGCTCCAGCGCGGCAAGGTAGCGGTCAGCCTCGGTCCGCTGCTGGGCGGTGAGCGACGGCACGAAGTCCGGCGCGCGCAGGTGGCTGCGCGCGTCGAGCAGGACGCCGCGGTCCGCGAGCAGGGCGACCACGTCGTCGAAGGCACGGGCGTCGAGGCCGAGGCGGGTCCGGAGCTCGCCGCGCGACATTCCCGGGCGCATGGGGAACTGGCGGTGGTAGGCGCGCAGCGCGCCGCCGGCCGCGTCGGCCAGGCGATCGAGCCAGGTCGAGGGCGCCCACCGCTCGGAGCTCGACAGGTGGGCGGCTCGGCCCGAAGCGGCGAGCGCGGCGAGGGCGCGGCGCGCTGTCGCGAGGTCGACGGCGGCGCGCTCGGCCACCTGCGCCGCGGAAAGCGGCCCGGCGGCCAGCGCAGCGGCCACGCGGTCCTCGTCGCTGCCGCGTGCCAGGCTGGTCAACGCGGCGATCGTCGCCGGGTGGCGGCGCCGGTGGCGGCCGGGGTGCGCGTCGACGACCAGGCCGCCGGCGACGGTGGTAACCGGCGTGCGCAACACCAGCCGGTCGCCCGCGGCCGCGGCCACGGGCTCGGCCAGGCGAAGCTGCGCCCAGCCCTCCTCGCCCGCCGCCAGCTCGTCACGATCGAGGAGGCGCAGCCGGCCGCGCGTCTCGGCCGCGCCCACGTGGACCGAGACCTCGCGGTTGTGCCGCAGCGGCTTCGCCAGCTCGCGCACGGCGTGGACCCGGACGTCCAGGGCCGTCGTCGGCTGGAGCCATCCCGGGCTGGTCAGCACCATGCCGCGGGCCAGGTCCTCGCGAGCGACGCCGGCCAGGTTGACGGCGACGCGGGTGCCGGGCTCGGCTCCCTCGACGCGCTTGCGGTGCGTCTGTAGGCCGCGCACCCGCGCGCGCCGGCCGCCCGGCTCGACCGCCAGTTCGTCACCGACGCGCAGGTGTCCGTCTTGCAAGGTGCCCGTCACCACGGTGCCAAAGCCCTCGACGATGAAGGCGCGGTCGATGGGCAGACGCGGGCGGCCGAGGTCGCGCCGAGGCGGCAGCGCGCCGAGCAGCGATGCGATCGCCGCGAGGAGCTCGTCGAGTCCCGCGCCGGTCACGGCGGATACGGGCACGATCGGTGCGCCGGCAAGGCTCGTGTCGGCGAGCAGCGCACGGATGTCCTCTGCCACCAGCTCGACCCAGCCGGGGTCGTCCACGAGGTCGATCTTGGTGAGGGCCACCAGGCCGTGCTCGATGCCGAGCAGGTCGAGGATTGCCAGGTGCTCGCGGGTCTGGGGCATCACTCCGTCGTCTGCCGCGACGACGAGCAGCGCCAGGTCGATGCCGCCGACGCCGGCGAGCATGTTGTGCACGAATCGCTCGTGCCCGGGGACGTCGACGATCGAGACCTCGCGGCCGTCGGGCAGTCGTAGCCAGGCGAATCCCAGGTCGATGGTCACGCCACGCGCCTTCTCCTCGGCCAGGCGGTCGGGGTCGATGCCGGTCAGCCGCTGGATCAGCGTCGACTTGCCATGGTCGATGTGGCCGGCGGTGCCGATGACAAACACGCGTCCCTCCTGCCGGCCAGTCTAGCGTGAGGATCCGGCCCGTGTGCGACAGCGGGCGTCGCTGCGGCACAATGGCAGCGTGGAGCGCGTGGGTTTCTCGTACAACCGGGATCATGTGGAGCACGACACCGGCGAGCACCCCGAGCAGGCGGCGCGGCTCGAGGCGGTGCTGCGCGGGCTGCGCGCGAGCGGACTGGCAGAGCAGCTCGTGCCGATCGAGCCGGTGGCCGCCAGCCGTGACGTGGTGCTGCGAGTGCATCGTCCCGCGCTCCTCGAGCTGTTCGACAAGGTCGAGCGAATGGGCGGCGCCTACCTCGACCCGGACACGGTGATGGTGCCGGGAAGCCTGTCGGCGGCGTTCACGGCCTGCGGCGCCGTCCTGCGCTGCGTGGAAGCAGTGGCGGACGAGCGGGTGACGAGCGCGTTCGCGGCGGTGCGTCCGCCGGGCCACCACGCGACCTCGCAGCGGGCGATGGGCTTCTGTCTGGTCAACCACGTCGCCGTCGCGGCCCGCTACGCGCAGACGCTCGGGCTGGAACGGATCGCCATCGTCGACTTCGACGTGCACCACGGCAACGGGACGCAAGACATCTTCTGGCGTGACGCATCCGTGCTCTACTGCTCGACGCACCAGTACCCCTTCTACCCGGGGACGGGCGGCTGGCGGGAGCTCGGCGAGGGCGCCGGCTACGGCAAGACGCGCAACGTGCCATTGGCGTCGGGCGGGGCCGACGCGGACCTCTGGTTCGCGTTCGACCGGGCCTTCGCTCCAGCCGTACTCGAGCACCGGCCGGATCTCATCCTGGTGTCGGCCGGCTACGATGCGCATGTGGCCGACCCACTGGCCGGGCTGGTGGCGACGGAAGCCGGCTACGCAGGTCTGGCCGCGCGCATCCGCCGCTGGGCCGAGGAGTGCTGTCGCGGACGGGCCGTCTTCGCGCTCGAGGGCGGCTACCACCACGAGGCGCTCGCGCGCAGCGTGTCCGCGACGCTACGCGTGCTGCTCGGCGAGACGCCCGCGGACGAGCCGCGCGGCGCGGTCCGGCCGGACACGCGCGAGACGGTGGAAGCGCTGCTCAGGCTGGTGGGGCAGTAGGGCGGGGAGAGAGCGCGAGTGTGGTCTGAGCGCATGGGGCGCGTGCATCTGTTCGCGGACGAAGCCGGTAACTTCGACTTCTCGCGCAATCCTGGCGCGTCCCGCTACTTCATTCTCACGACGGTCACTCACGACGGCTTCGGAGTCGGCGATACGCTGTTGCGCCTGCGACGCGAGCTTGCGTGGGAAGGTATTGAGCAGGCAACGGACGACTTTCACGCTACCGAGGAGCGTCAGGAGGTGCGCGACCGAGTGTTCGCCGAGCTGGCCGGGGTCGACTTCCGGGTGGATGCCACCATACTCGAAAAGCGGAAGACTGAGCCTCGCCTACAGGCAAACGAGCTCCGTTTCTACAAGACCGCCTGGTACCTGCACTTCAAGTTCGTTGCCCCTCGCGTGCTGGGCGACTCCGGCGAGATGCTCGTGGTTGCCGCGAGCCTCGGCACGAAGAAGCGCAGAGCCACGTTCCATGACGCGATTCATGATGTCGTTTCGCAAGTGATCCCCGGGGTTCGATTTCGCACGGCCTCGTGGGCGGCGGCAAGCGACCCGTGCCTTTGGGCGGCTGACTACTGCTGCTGGGCCATTCAGCGGAAGTGGGAGCGAAACGATCCTCGCAGCTACGAGCTGATCCGCGATCGCATCGGGACCGAGTTCGACGTGTTCCGGGCGGGCAAGAAGATTCATTGCTGAGGCAGACACAAAGAAGGCCGGCTAGCTGAGCACCTCCGTGATCAGCAGAGCCCGGGGGCTCTTTCACCGGCCAGTAAAGCAACACCCATACTAGTCCGGTTGCGGGCACGCTACAAGTCCTCTTGCCAGCTTTACGGAAGCGCTCAGGCGGCGCGCGTCTGACATTCCGGCCAAGCGAGTGGATGCGAGCGCGAGCCGGAATCCGGCGGTCGGGAGCAGTCTGCTCGCGGTGGATTCCCGCCCCCCACCTCCGTGGGGGCAGGCTTCGCGGGAATGACGAGCGGGGAGCGGGAATGCCGAACCCCCGCGAAGGCGGGGGTAGGACTCCGCGCGCGCATGACGCAGGGAGTGCGGGCGGGCGGCGAGCGGCAGTAGCTTCGGTTCCGTTCGGCCGAGCCGGCTGCGCGGCCCGGATGCCCGACGCGCCGGCACCAGCGCTCACGCTCGGTCAGGGGTTGTCCGACGCTGGTCACCGGCGAGCGAGAAGGCCGCTGCGAGGAGAACAGAAGCGCGCGTCCTACGCATGGCACACCGGCCTGGCCGTGACGTCGAAGATCGAATCCGGTACTGCCTCGGGCGGATAGACCTCCACGTCCCCCGACGTCGCGGCGTTCAGAAAGGCGACCTTGCCGTTCTCACGCGTGACGGCGCGGCCCGCCACCATCCGCCCGCTGGCGGGATCGATCGCGGTCCACTCGTCGATCGCGGTCGAGCCGCCGGCGATGCTCTCGTGGAAGAACTCCAGTCGCTGGGGCATCGGGTAGATCCGAACCGGCGCGGTCCCAGACAACGGGGAGGCAGCCGGGGCAGGCGGCATCGAGGATGACCCGCTCGTCTGGTACCCGCCGGCCGCCAGCAGCGCTGGGGTCGTGAAGGGAACGAGTGGCCCGCCCTGGGCGAGGTCCGTGTACGGCTCTGGGCCCGTCCTGCAGCTCGCGAAGCCCGGGTGTGCCTTCTCGAGCTGCGTCCTCGTCGCCGGCGGCAGATAGGACGGCAGGAGTGGCGGAGTGCTGCCGTAGCTCACGCGCTCGCTCCGCGTAACCGGCATGACCGAAAGGAGGGAGCCGTCGGGCACGCGCCTGATCTCCAGCAGTAGGGTCAGGCGCGCATCCGGCCCCAGCCGAGCCCAGATATCCGTGGTCACGAGCTGCCCGTTTTCGGGGGCGGCGCGGCTCGCCGCGTACACCTCCCCGGCCAGACGCTCGTGGACCACGGTGTTGGCCAGCCAGGTTGGCCAAACCTCCGCGACCTGGCCTACCTGGGGGCGTCCGGCCGGGTCCCGCGGCTGGTCCCAGAGCACGGGCGTCGGGCTGGCCGCCGCAAGCTGGGCACGGACATCCGCATGCTGCAGCCGCCCGCGAGCACCGAGCTCGCCGCGATCACCACGAGCAGCAGACACCAGTGCGCGAGAGCGTGGAAGGGCGAGGTTCTCTTCATCAGGACCCTGCCGCCCGCCGCAAGCCGCGGCAAATCCCTCGAATCAGCATCAGATTGGTCAATCTTGCCCGGTATCGTCAGGCGCGGGCGTATCAAGGCACTGTCAAGACCTGCGCCCAAACTCGGGCATGAGCTTGCCCTCAGCTCTCCTTCGTGCGCGAGACGACGGCGTACCCATCCGATAAGCAACCAAGTCACGGATTGAGGCAGGCTGAGCGGCCTTGCAGCGGCGCTGACGAGACAGGACCTACTGCCGGCCCGTCGATCGACCGAGACTCCCGCGTCAGGCGGGGCTACCCTGGAGTCGCGCGCGTGGTTCCGGGTCCGGGGCGACGAACCGCGAGAGCACCTCGTTCGCGAGCAGCGTGCCGCGGCGCGTCAGGCGTATCCAGCAGCCTTCACGCGCCAGCAGGCCCAGTGCCTCGCACTCGGCGAAGTCCTCGACGAAGCGCGCGAGGGCAGCGCGGCCGAAGCGGCGAGCGTACTCGTGGGTGTCCACGCCGCGCGCGCGGCGCAGCCCGAGCCAGAGCGCGTCGGCCGCCTCCCGATCCGGCGGTTGCCGCTCCCAGCGGGCGACCTGCGGCATCGCGAGTGGCAGGCCGGGAGCGAGCCGTTCGGCCCGGTGGTCGGCCGCCAGCGCGGCGATGTAGCGCTGCGGCGAGGGCTCGTCGGCGAAGCGCACGCCGAAGGCGTAACCGTGCGCGCCCGCTCCCACGCCCAGGTACGGCTCGGCCCGCCAGTAGACCAGGTTGTGGCGGCACTCGTGGCCCGGCCGCGCCCAGTTGGAGATCTCGTAGCGGCGCAGGCCGGCCGACCCTGCGACATGATCGGCCTCGTCCCACATCTCGGCCTGGAGGTCGTCGTCCGGTGGCGCGACGCGGCCCGAGCGGACGCGCGCCGCCAGCGGTGTCGCCTCCTCCACCGTCAGCGCGTAGCAGGAGAGGTGGGCGATGGGCAGCGAGAGCGCGCGCTCCAGGTTCTCGCGCCAGCGCTGGAGGTCCTGGCCCGGCAATCCGAACATGAGGTCGACGCTGACGTTCGCGAATCCGGCATCGGCCGCGGCGCGGACGGCAGCCTCGGCCTCGGCCGCGCTGTGCGTGCGCTCGAGGACGTGCAGTTCGTCGTCGTGGAACGACTGTGCGCCGATGGAGATGCGGGTGATCCCCAGGCGGCGCAGCTCGTGAAACCGGGCCGCCTCCGCGCTCGAGGGGTTGGCCTCGGTGGTGATCTCGGCGTTTCGCGCCAGCCGATACTCCTCGCGGACGTCCGCCAGGATGTCCCCGATCAGCTCCGGCGGCACGCGGCTCGGCGTCCCGCCGCCGAAGTAGACGCTGCGCACGCGGAAGCCGGCGAAGTGTGGCGCCCAAAGGGCGAGCTCCGTGCGCAGGGCGCGGACGTATGGCCCGATCAGGTGGTCCAGGCCAGCGAAGGCATTGAAATCGCAATAGGAGCAGCGGTGCTCGCAGAACGGCAGGTGGACGTACAGGGCGATGGAAGGCACGCTACCAATGTAAGCCCTGCCGGTGCGCGCTGGCGGCGCCGGCCGTGGGAGGTTCGACGCGCGGTGCTGAAGGATACGAACTGCGGTGAGCTCCGTCGGGAGCACGACGGCCGCACGGTCACGCTGGCCGGCTGGGTGCACCGCCGCCGCGATCACGGCGGGCTGATCTTCATCGACCTGCGCGACACCACCGGCCTCGTGCAGTGCGTGATCGATCCCAGCCGTGGCGATGCCTACGCCGTCGCCGACCAGGCGCGCGCCGAGTGGGTGCTGCAAATCGAGGGCCAGGTCGCCCTGCGCCCGCCGGAGACCGTGAACCCGAGGCTGGTCACCGGCGAGGTGGAGGTACGGGTTGCGCGCGCCCAGGTGCTCAATGACGCGAAGATCCCGCCGTTCCACATCACCGACGCGGGTGAAGAGGTGGAAGAGCTGCTCCGCCTGCGCTATCGCTATCTCGACCTGCGCCGTGACTCGCTGCACGACACGATCCGCCTCCGGCACCGGATCGTGAAGTTCATGCGCGACTTCCTGTGCGAGCGCGACTTCATCGAGGTGGAGACGCCGATTCTCATCAAGAGCACGCCGGAAGGCGCGCGCGACTACATCGTCCCGTCACGTCTTCAGCCCGGTTACTTTTACGCGCTGCCGCAGAGCCCCCAGATCCTCAAGCAGCTCCTGATGGTCGCTGGCTTCGAGCGGTACTTTCAGATCGCCCGCTGCTTCCGCGACGAGGACACGCGCGCCGACCGGCAGCCGGAGTTCAGTCAGCTCGACATCGAGATGTCGTTCGTCCGGCGCGAGGACGTCATGGCGCTCGTCGAGGACCTGTACACGGCGATCGCCCGCGAGTGCGCGCCGGGGAAGCGGCTGCTGGCGTCCCCGTTCCCGCGGCTCACGTATCAAGAAGCGATGGAGCGGTACGGGAGCGATCGGCCGGACCTGCGTTTCGGGCTGGAGCTGCGTGACGTGACCGACGTGGTCGCGCAGAGCGAGTTCGGCGTCTTCCGGTCAGCCGTGGCCGCCGGTGGTCGAGTCAAGGCGCTCGTCGCGCCGGGCTGCGCCGGCTACTCACGGAGCCAGGTGGACGAGCTGACCCGCGTGGCCCAGTCCGGCGGAGCGAAGGGGTTGGCCACACTGGCGGTGAGCGCGGAGGGGGTGCGATCGCCGGTCGCCAAGTTCCTCTCCGATGCCGAGGTCCGCGGGATCGTTGAGCACTCCCAGGCGAAGCACGGCGATCTGGTGCTGCTGGTGGCCGACCGTCCTGAAGTGGTGGCGAAGGCTCTCGGCGGCCTCCGTGTCTGGCTCGGCGAGCGCCTCGACCTGGCCGACTCCCAGGTGCTGGCCTTCTGCTGGATCTACGAGTTCCCGCTGCTCGAGTGGCGCGAGGAGGAGCGGCGCTGGGACGCGACCCACAATCCGTTCTCCGGTTTCTACGCGGAGGACGAGCCGTTGCTCGAGAGCGACCCCGGCAAGGTGCGCGCGCTGCAGTACGACCTGGTATGCAACGGCTCCGAGCTCGGCGGCGGCAGCATCCGCAACCACCGGCGCGAGATGCAGGAGCGGCTCTTCGGGCTGATGGGCTACAGCCCCGATGATGCTCGGCAGCGGTTCGGCGCGCTGCTGGACGCGCTCGAACACGGCGCGCCGCCCCACGGCGGTATCGCCACCGGCATCGAACGGCTGCTGATGGTGCTGCGCGGGACCGACAACATCCGCGATGTCGTGGCCTTTCCGAAGACGCAGAGCGGCGGCGACCCGATGCTCGGGTCGCCGGCGCCGGTCGATGAGCGGCAGCTCCGGGATCTCCACCTGCGGGTGGTGGAGTAGGCGGTCGTATGCTTAGAGGCACGGGAGCAGGCCCCGGCTCCGCGGGAGGGCGCAAGTGAGGGATTCGGCGAACCGGCTCCTGATGGTGCTGGCGGCGGTGGTCGCCGTCCTGGTGATCGCCATCGTGGTCGTGTCGGTGGTGTTGATCGCGGCCGGCAGCTCGGGTGGCTCCAGCGCGTCGCCCGCGAAGAGCAACAGCGGCCCCCCCGCCGCTGCGGGCAACGCCTTTCGCCTGGGTGGCAGCGACCCGCTCACGCTGGACCCAGCGCAGTCGTTCGACGTGGACTCGGCGCGCTACATCGTCGAGATCTTCGGCGGGCTGGTGCAGCTCGACAAGAACCTGAAGGTGATCCCGGACATCGCGGAGCGCTGGGACGTGAGCCAGCCGGACGCCCAGGGTCAGGTGACCTATACCTTCCACTTGAGGAAGGACGTGGCCTTCTCACGTAGCCATCGCCGGGTGACGGCGGCCGACTTCAAGTACTCCTGGGAGCGCGCGCTCAACCCGAAGACGAACTCGCCGGTGGCGGACACCTACCTCGGCGATATCGTGGGCGCGCATGCCTACGAGGACGGACAGGCGAGCGATGTCTCCGGTATCAAGGTGGTCGACGACTCCACGCTCCAGGTCACGATCAAGCAGGCGGAGCCGTACTTCCTCGACAAGCTGACCTACACCGTGGCGGACGTGGTCAACAAGGACCAGGTCGAGAAGAACCCACGCGGGTGGACGCTGGCGCCAGACGGCACGGGACCGTTCATCCTGGCGAAGTATGACGTCGGCCAGCAGCTCATCCTCGAGGCGAACTCGAGCTACCACCTGGGGAAGCCGGCAGTGCCGGAGGTGCGCTTCGACCTGGCCGGCGGCGGCGGCCTCACTCAGTACCAGGCCGGCGAGGTCGACATCACCGGCGTCGGGATCAACGACATCGAGTCCATTCGTGACCCGAACAACCCGCTGCACCAGCAGTTCCAGGAGAGCACGGCGCTGGGCGTCTTCTATCTGGCCTTCAACACCCAGGTCGCCCCGTTCGATGATCCGAAGGTACGCGAGGCCTTCGCCCTCGCCGTGGACCGCGACAAGATCGCGAGCGTCGTGCTGAAAGACATCGCCAAGCCGGCGGACCGCATCCTGCCGCCCGGGATGCCGCTGCGCTCCGACGCGGTCAAGGGGCTGTCCTACGACCCCGCGCGGGCGAAGCAGCTCTTGCAAGAGTCACGCTACAACGGCAAGCTACCGCGGCTGCAGCTCTATACGTCGGGCGCGGGCGCCAACGCGGACGTCGAGACGCAGGCGATCGTGCAGCAGCTCAAGGACAACCTGGGCGTGGATATCGAGATCCAGCAGGTCGAGCCGGCCACGTTCTTGCAGGACGCGAAGCGCGGCCGCTACGCCATGTGGGTGGCGGGCTGGTCGGCGGACTACCCGGACCCGGAGGACTTCCTCGACGTCCTGTTCTACAGCAAGAGCAAGCAGAACGACTTCCGCTACAGCAACGCTCAGGTCGACGACCTGCTGGTCCGAGCCCGCACGGAGCAGGACAAGGCGAAGCGGGAGCAGCTCTACGCACAGGCCGAGCAGCTCATCGTGAATGATGCGCCGGTCGCGCCGCTCACTTACGACGCCGACAACGCGCTGGTGAAGCCGTACGTGAAGGGATTCTTCCTGCCGGGGATGATCATCCCCTGGCTGCGCTACATCTCGATCCAGCGCGGCTGAGCGGCGGGCGTCGTGCAAGGTCTGGCCCCGTATGTGGTGCGGCGCCTCTTGTGGGCGATCCCGGTACTGTTCGCCGTTTCGGTCGTCACGTTCGCGCTCGGGCGATACGGTCCCGGCGACCCCATCCAGGTGCGTGCGCCGCGCGCCGACCCGCAGACGATCGAGCGCATTCGTGAGCACCAGGGCCTGAACGATCCGGTCCCGGTCCAGTACATGCGTTGGCTCGGGCGGTTTCTACGGGGGGATTTCGGCGACAGCTATCGCTTCCCCGACCGGACGGTGAAGTCATTGATCCTCCCGCGGCTGAAGATCACCATCCAGCTCAACGTGGTCGCGCTGATGGTCGTTTTCGGGCTCGGCATCCCGCTCGGTGTCTGGGCAGCAACGCGCCGGGGGAGCTGGCAGGACCCCTTGACGATCGGCACCTTCCTGCTCTTCTCCGCTGTCCCGACGGTTGTCGCCATCCCGCTGCTGCAGTGGCTGTTCGCCCTGAAGCTGGGCTGGTTCCCGGCCACCGGCTGGAGCGGGTTGCTCTCCAAGGCCGCCGTGCTCCCGATCATCGCGCTTTCGGTCGGAGGGATCGCGGGCGTCGCGCGGTTCATGCGCGCCACGACGCTGGAGGTCTTGGGGCAGGAGTTCGTGCGCGTCGCGCGGGCGAAGGGTCTACCGGAGAGCGCGGTCCTCCGGCGGCACGTGTCGCGCAACGCGCTCCTGCCAATGGTGACCGTCATCGGGCTCTCGCTGGTGGGGGTGCTGGAGGGGTCGTTCTTCGTCGAGACGCTCTTCGGCATCCCGGGGATCGGGGCGTTCGTGTTCCAGGAGGTGCAGGGGCGGGACTACGATGTGCTGATGGCGATCACCCTGATCATCGCGACGGCCTACATCGTGGCGAACGTGGTGGTCGACCTCAGCTACGCATGGATCGACCCGCGCATCCGCCTCGGAGAGTCGGCGGCTGCATGACCACCGCCGAGGCGGCGCTTGACGCGGTCGCTCCGTCCCGGCCACCGGCATCGCAGTGGCGGATGGCGCTCCGGCGGCTGCTGCGCAAGCGGATCGCGGCAAGCGCGCTGTGCCTGATCCTGATCTTCTACGGGGTGGGGGTCCTGGCGCCGCTGATCGCCCCTCACTCGTACGACCAGATCGACCTGAACCACACGTTTGCCGGCCCGAGCCTGCGACACCCGCTGGGCACGGACCGGCTCGGCCGCGACGTGCTCAGCCGGGTGATCTGGGCGTCGCGCACGACCGTGGTCGTGACCGTGGCGACGCTGGTGACGGGCGGCCTGGTGCTCGGTGTGGGGCTGGGGCTGCTCGCCGGCTACAAGGGCGGCGGCTGGGACACGATCACGATGCGGGTCGGAGACGTCTTCCTGGCGCTGCCGGGGCTGCTGATGCTGATCATGATCAGCGCGACGCTCCGCCCGCGATGGGACGGCTGGATGACGCACTTCTACGGCTGGCCGATCATCGGCGGCACGCTGAAGTCCGGCGCGTCTGACTATTTCCTGGTGTTCGGCGTTCTGTCACTCTTCTCGTGGGTGGGGATGGCGCGCGTCATCCGCAGTCAGGTCTTCGCGCTACGCCAGACGGAGTACGTGCAGGCGGCAGTGGCGATGGGCGCGGGCACCGGGCACGTGGTGTGGCGACACCTGCTGCCGAACGTCTCCAACCTGATCGTGGTGGTGCTCTCGGCCAGTCTGGCCTCGGTGGCGGGCAGCGAGATCGCGCTGACCTGGCTGGGCGTAGGCGTGCGGCCCCCGACGCCGTCGTTCGGCCAGTTGCTGTTCGATGGCGCGGGCCTCTCGAACCTGCGCACCCATCCCAACCTGCTGCTCGTCCCGGCTGGGGTGCTTGTGGTGCTCTTCCTCTCCTTCAACCTGCTGGGCGACGCCGTCAACGACGTGCTCAACCCGCGGACGGGCTGAGAGAGGGCGGAGGGAACGGCAACGGCCGGCCCGCGGGCCGGCCGTCGGATGATGCACGCTGGAGCGGAAGACGGGATTCGAACCCGCGACCCCCTCCTTGGCAAGGAGGTGCTCTACCGCTGAGCCACTTCCGCGCATGTCGAGCGTAGCAAGCGCGGGCGGCCGGAATCAAGCCGATGTGGCGTGCTGAGTCGGGTGCGAGCGCGAGCCGGAATCCAGCGGTGGCTCGGCGATCGCGGCGACGACCAGCCCAATGACCACGGCTACTAACCGCCGGCCCGCCACTGGGCGGGCCGGCGGTCGTTGGCTGACGTGCTGGTGCCGAGGAGGAGATTTGAACTCCTACGCCCTGACGGGCACCGCCCCCTCAAGACGGCGTGTCTGCCTATTCCACCACCTCGGCACGTGGCGCCCGATTGTGGCTGGCAGGAGCGGAGGGACTCGAACCCCCGACCGGCGGTTTTGGAGACCGCTGCTCTGCCAACTGAGCTACGCTCCTGCGGGATCGAGGCCACTATCATCATGCAAAGCGCCTCCCTGGCCGGTCAAGGATGCCGGCCGGCCCGCGCTCGGCTACAATTCGTGGTGACGTGACGCCCCAGACGCTCTATACTCGGGGTGAATGCGAAGCGACTTCTTGCCTTATCCGGCAGGGGAGGGACATGGCATGGAGACGACCCAGGATACGGTGGTGACCATCACCGAGAAGGCAGCCGAGAAGGCGCGCAGCCTGATCGACACGAAGGGCCTGGCCGAAGGCGCGTTGCGGGTCTTCGTCGTCGGCGGTGGCTGCTCGGGATACCAGTACGGCATGGCGCTGGCGCAGGGCGCGGACGAGGGCGATATCACCGTGCAGATGCGCGGCGTCACCATCCTCGTCGACCCCGACAGCGCGGCATTCCTCCAGGGCGCAGAGATCGACTACGTCGACGACCTGATGAAGAGCGGCTTTACCATCTACAACCCGAACGCGACGCACTCGTGCGCTTGCGGGCAGAGCTTCGACACGGCGGACGGCGGAGGCAGCCCGCGCCGCTGCTGCTAGACTGGCGCCACGGGAGAGCAAGGACTGCCGCCCGGGTGGAAACGCACCCGGGCGGATGCATCTGCGGGCAGTTCTCGTCGGAGGGGGCACACCATGAGCCAGGCGTGGATCATCGTCACGCCACCCACCAACTGGACGAAGACGGCGGACCTGGGCTTCACCGTTCAGGGTGTCAAGAGCACTCGCGGCAGGCTCGCGCAGCGGATCCAACCGGGCGACCGGCTCTTCTACTACATCACTGGCCGCAAGAAGTTCGCCGGAATCGTCCGGGTTACCTCGCCGATGTATGAGGAGCACACCCGCGTCTGGGCGACCGAGGGCAGGCCAAACGAGGTCTACCCTTACCGCTTCCGTATCGAGGCGGAGCTGGTGCTGCCCGAGGACCGCTGGGTGGACGCCGAGCCGCTGGCCCGGCAGATGGAGCACGCGCGCCGCTGGCCCGCGGCAAACTGGACGTTGGCCTTCCAGGGGAACTTGCACGCCATTCCCGAGGGCGACGCGCGGGCGCTGGACGCCGCGCTGCGCGCGGCGGCGGGCACGGCGGCCGGCCGCTGAGCCGCCGGCGCCGGTCTGCTATAGTGACGTTACGTTTGACCGCAACGGAGCCGGTGTTGTGCATTCGCCTTTCCTGAAGGCGCTCGAACGCGGCCCGCTCGTCGCTGACGGCGCGATGGGCACGCTCCTGCACGAGCGCGGCTATCCCATCGCTCTTCCCCCCGAACAGGCGGTGCTGGATGCTCCGGACTTGGTGCGCGGTGTGCACGAGGACTACCTGAACGCGGGCGCCGAAATGATCGAGACCGATTCGTTCGGTGCCAACCGGGTGAAGCTGGCGCGGTTCGGGCTGGCCGCTCGCGTGCGCGAGATCAATCTCCAGGCGGCGAAGCTGGCGCGAGACGCGCGTGAGATCTGCGGCTCGTCGGCGTTCGTCGCCGGGGCGATCGGTCCGGTCGGCTCGGCTCCGCTGCTGACCGGCGACGTGGCCGAGCACGAGCTGACCGGCATCTTCCGCGAGCAGGTGGAAGCGCTGCTCGAGGGCGGCGTGGACCTGTTCGTCTTCGAGACGTTTCCCAGCGTAGCCGAGCTGCGCGTGGCGGTGGCGACCGCTCGCGCCGCGTGCGACCTGCCGCTGGTGGCGCAGGTCAACTTCCAGGAGGATGGCCAGACGTTGGCGGGCGACTCGCCGGCCGAGGCGGTACGCGTGCTCGCGGCCGCGGGAGCCGACGTGACCGGCGTCAACTGCGGCGTCGGGCCGCAGGCCGCGCTCGAGATTGTGCGCGCGATGGTCCGCGCCGGCGCGGGCTACGTATCAGCCATGCCCAACGCCGGCCAGCCGCGGATCGTGGGCGGCCGCGCGGTCTACGGCGCCGGGGTCGGCTACTTCTCCCGCGTCGCCGCCGAGATGGTGTCGTCGGGCGCGCGAGTGATCGGTGGGTGCTGCGGCACTCGGCCCGAGTTCGTGAAGGCCGTCCGTGAGGCCGTGGGGCGCACCACGCCCGCCCAGCCGGTGGCCGCACGCCGGGAGATACCGGTGGCGCGCGTCACCCCGGTGCCGCGCGAGCCGGCGCATCCGCTCGCGGGTGAGCCTCACACCCTGCGCGAGAAGCTGGCCGCGGGGCGGTTCGTCATATCGGTGGAGATCGACCCGCCGCGCGGCATCACCCCGAACAAGGCGCTGGAGGGCGCTGCGCTCTGCCGTGATGCCGGGGCGGACGCGATCAACATCGGCGACAGCCCGATGGCGCGTGTGCGGATGTCGGCGATCGCTTTCGCCGCGCTGGTGCAGCAGCGCGCGGGGATCGAGACCATCATCCACTGCACGACCCGCGATCGGAACCTGATGGCGCTGCAGAGCGACCTCATCGGGGCGCACGCGCTCGGGGTCCGCAACGTGATCGCGCTCACCGGTGACCCACCGACGCTGGGGCAGTACGCGCGCGCCAGCGGCGTCTGGGATGTGGACTCGATCGGGCTGATCCGTATCCTGAAGCGCCTCAACGAGGGCGCCGACTGGGCAGGGAACTCCATCGGCCGGCCGACCGACTTCTTCGTCGCCTGCGCCGCCAATCCCACCGCCGATGACGTGGAGCTCGAGCTCCGCCGGGTGATGGAGAAGGTTGAGGCCGGCGCGGATCTGCTGATGACGCAACCGGTCTACGACCCGGCGACGGTGCGGCGCTTCTTCGAGCGGCTCGGGCCGGTGCACGTGCCCGTGCTGCTGGGCGTTCTCCCCCTGCAGAGCTACCGGCACGCCGAGTTCATGCACAACGAGGTGCCGGGCATCGTCGTGCCCGAAGAGGTCCGCGAACGCATGCGCCGCGCGGGCGACCGCGGTGCCGCCGAGGGGCTGGTGATGGCCCGCGACTTCACGCTGGAGATGATTGACTCTTGCAGCGGCGTCTACGTCATGCCGTCGTTTGGGCGCTACGAGGTGGCGGCGGAGCTGGTGAGGAACACGCGCGGCACGTTGACGGCCGAGAGGCGGGCCTGACCGCCGCGATGCCGTCCGTACCGCCGCTGGTGCTGGTGGCGGACGACGACCCTGGCGTGGCCGTCACGCTACGCCTGATGATCGAGGCGCTGGGCTGCCGGGTGCTGCTGGCGGCGGACGGAGACCAGGCGGTGGCCGCCATCCGGTCGCAGCCGGTCGGGCTGCTCATCGCTGATCTGAACATGCCTGGGAAGAACGCCTGGGACCTGGCTGAGGTGGTGCGCGACGCGCGCCCGGGCACGCCCTGCTGGGTTTGCACCGGCTGGCCGGAGGAGCTGCAGGACGGGGATCCGCGGGCGGCCGGCTTCGCTGGCGTGCTGCCGAAGCCCTTCGACCTGGCCGCCATCCGCGCAGTGCTGTCCAGCGCGTTCCCGTCCGCTGTTAGCCTGGATTGAGCGCCTCGCCGATGCGCGTGCCCGGTACGCTGCGCGCGCCCGCCGCCCACGGCCAGCTCTCGGGCGTCGCTGCCCAGTCGCCGAGGTGGCCGCGCACGATCGCGTCGGTCATGGAGCGCGTGCGCGCGTTGGGGAGCACGTCGTGCACGCGGACGAAGTCGGCGCCGGCCGCGATCGCCAGCGCCGTCACGGCGAGCGTCGCCTCCAGCCGGTCGGTGACGTCGAGCCCAGTAGCCGAGCCGATGAAGTGCTTGCGGCTCGCCGCGAGCAGCAGCGGGTAGCCGAGCGCCCGGAACTCGCGCAGCCGGCGGAGGACCTCGAGATCCTCGTCGTGCGACTTGCCGAAGGCGATCCCCGGGTCGATGATCAGCCGGTCCGGCGGCAGGCCGGCGTCGTGCGCCCGCTGCGTGGCGGCGCGCAGGAACGACAGGTGCTGTCCGACGAGGTCATGGTAGCGCGGCGCGCGGTCCGGGCGGATCTTCGGGCGCTCGTAGGTGTAGTTGACCACCAGCGCCGCGCCGAGCTGGGCAGCCACACGGGCGGTCTCATCGCCCAGCCGCAGGCCGCTGATGTCGTTGACCAGGTGGGCGCCGGCCTCGATGGCGGCCCTCGCCACCTCCGGCTTGTACGTGTCGATGGAGACGAGCACGTCTGAGTGCTGGCGTAGGCCACGGATGACGGGCACGACGCGGGCGATCTCCTCGTCAGGCGTGACGCGCCGCACATCGGCTCGGGCGGACTCGCCGCCCACATCGATGATGTCGGCGCCGTCGGCGGCCATGCGCAGCGCAGCCTCGAGAGCGCGGGCGTGGTCGCCGAGCAGTCCGTCCCCGCTGAACGAGTCGTCGGTGACGTTGAGGATGCCCAGGAGATAGGTGCGACGGCCGAGTGGAAGCTGCCGGTCGCACGCCCGCAGGGCGTTCGTCATCGCCGGCGCGGCCCGGCGAGCCTGGCGGCCTGCTTCTCGCGGCGGATCTGCCAGAGATGCTCGAGGTCGTGGCGGCTGAGGTCGGTGAGCAGCTCGGCCATGGTCACGCGGCCCCGGTAAGGATGCGTGCCGGCACGCTGCCAGAGCCGGTCGGTCAGGTCGCACACGTGGTACAGCAGGCCGTGACGGGCGCGCTCCAATCGGTAGAGGCACGTTTCCATGTCGATGGAGTCCAGGTCCGCCTCCTCGGCCTCGAGGTTCGGGTCGCGCGCGTCGAGGACCGGCCCGTGTTGGCGGCAGATCAGCTCGACGGCGTCGAGCGTCGCCTCCTCCACGGCCATCAGGTGGAAAGCGAGCCGATGAAAGCTCCACTCGCCCGGACCGGGTATCGACTGGCGCTCGTCCTCGTCCAGGTCCCAGAGCTCTTCTTGCAGCGAGTGGCCCGTCTCGCTGAGCCACTTGCAGAGGTGCTCATACCCCGCGGGGTCGTGCTCCAGCGGCAGCATCGTTCTCATGTGACGCGCGTCCGCCCTTGCGGGTGCTCGGCCGTGTCGGCCGCCGGGTCGCCGCGGCGCTCGCGCACGACTCGGGCCAGCGCACGGGCGTCAGCGTGGGCGTTGACGATGTTCGTTGGCGTGAGGCGCCGATACCGCGTCTGGATACGGTCCTGTGAGAGCACCGGCTCCGCCTCGGCCCGAGGATCGGGAACGGGCGTTCGCCCTAGGCACACCCGGCGGCGCCGCGCGCGCAGCGCCGCCGCGCATCCTCCAGCCGCCGCTGCCGAGGGCATCAGCGGCGTTCTCTTGCGCACGCCCTCACCTCTCCGCACTGCCCGGCCGCGGTGGTGCGCGCCGGTTCCTGCCTATTGTAGTGCGGCGCCTTGCCACCGCACCCCAAGACCGCGCCGCGGCCGGGTAACGTCAAGATGAGTGTGGACTCTTGAAGTGAGGGAGCGGGCGGGCCTCCCATTTTGCGTTGAGCCGGGTGGCGATGGCGTACATCACCCGCTCGGCGCTGTCCATGTTCTGGAAGCAGCCCATCGGGCGGGTGCGGCGCCGGACCTCGCGGAAGAACCGCTCGATCTGGTTGGTGGTGCGGACCAGGGAGTGGAGGGCGGGCTCGACGCGGAACACGGTGAGCAGCTCCTCCAGGTCGGCTTCCAGGCAGGCGACCGCCTTCGGCTCGACTGACTCCCAGGTCCGCTTCCAGCGGCCAAAGCGGGCCAGCGCTTCACGACGGCAGCCCGCCAGGTAGATCTGCTTGGCCTGGGCGAGGCAGGCCTCCTGATTGGCCCGGTGCAGCTTGTCGCTGACGTTGCGCAGCTTGTGTGCCCAGCAGCGCTGGCGCGGCACGTCCGGGTAGACCTCGAGCAAGGCCGCGTG
>JAJYLG010000084.1 GCA_021787985.1 Chloroflexota bacterium | reverse complement strand
CCACACCGATAGCGACGTTCGTCAATGCCTCGCGCCACGGTCGCCCAAAGGTGTCGCTTACGATGACGGCAAGATCCGCACCGCTCAGCTCCCGCAGCCTCGCGCGAAGGTGCGCCGCCGAGGCGTCCGAGTCGACCGGAAGCAGCGTCACACGGTCGCTCCCGGGCGCGTTGCTCGCGTCCACCCCAGCGTTGGCACACACCCAGCCTTCGCGCGTCTCCACGATCAGCACGCCGCGGTCCATGCGTACGATGCGCGCGGCCTCGCCCAGGACCACCTCAACCTGTCGCGGGTCCTTCTGCCAACGCTCGGCCCACTCCCGGGCCAGGGCCGACGGCTCGATCGTGCCCAGGTCGACCACCCGACCCTCCGCCTTGGAGACGGCCTTTTGCGCCACCACGAGCACATCCCCGTCGTGCAGACCCGCTCCGCCGGCCCGGAGTGCGTCGTAGAGGAGCCGCCCGAGGTCGTCGCCCTGGCGGACCTCCGGCAGGCCGCGGACCGGCAGCACCTGGTACCCGTCGCTCAACCAGGCAACCCCGTGACCCGGATGCTGGTGTGCGCGCGGTAGCGCCGATTGATGTCCACCAGCAGCACGGTGATCGGCTCGATGTATCGCGCCATGCGCAGCGGCCCGGCATCCACGGCCCGCGCGCCCGCGATGCACCTGACCAGCTCCATCACGGCGGCACGGTCCTCCTTGCTGCCGCCGCAGACGAGGACATCCGCCTCGACCATCACGTCCGGTCGCATGAGCTCGCCGGCCGGTAGCTGCTGAAAGCCGGCCACGACGCGGCTGCCCTCGCCGAGCACGGCTCGTATGAGCTCCGCTGCCGAGCCCTCCGGCACCTCCGCAGCACGCGGTCCACCCTGGCCGAATTCCATCGGCACCACGACGCTGACCACCAGCTTCTCGCGGACGATCTCGCGCAGCCGTTCCATCGTCTCGCGCAGCCCGGCGAACGGCACGGCGACGAGCACGATGTCGGCCGCCCGCGCCGCCTCGTCGTTCGTCGCGCCGCCGCAGACCGTGTCCGGCACGGCCTCGTTCACACGCGCTGCCGCCGCCACGGCGCGCTCCGCCGAGCGCGAGCCAATCACCACCCGGTGGCCGCCGCCGCAGAAGCGCACCGCGAGGCCGATTCCCTCTTCGCCGGTGCCGCCGACGATCGCGATCTGCACCTGAAATCCTCCGCCTGCCGTCGCGCCGGGCTCGCCCCGTGCGCTCCCCGTGCGCGCGGCACGAGCGTAGCACACGGCGCCGCTTCGCTGGCGCTGCCGAGCTGGGGCCGTGGCTGTCGCGTGCTGCCAGGCTGTCGCCGCGACATCGACGACTCGACCGCGGAACGGCGCATGATAACCCCCATTGCGCTTACGTCGCGTGGCCGCCACGCTGTCGGGACGCTACGCTGTCGCCAGACCGTGCAACATGAGGGGTGCAAGCGTGGGCCTGGAACTGCAGGGCAAGTGGGCGCTCATCCTCGGCGCGTCGTCGGGCTTCGGCGCGGCCACGGCGCGCGAGCTCGCCCGCCACGGCATGAACATCGCCGGCGTCCACCTCGACCGGCGCGCCACGCTGCCGCTGGCGGAGGCCGTCATTCATGACGTCCAGGCGGCCGGCGGCAGCGCCCGGTTCTTCAACGTCAACGCGGCCGACGACGAGAAGCGCCGCGACGTCATCGGGCGCCTCGGCTCCGAGCTGGGCGGTGCGCCGGTGACGACCCTCATGCACTCCCTCGCTTTCGGCACCCTCCTGCCGCTGGTCGCGCACGAGGGATCGGAGGGTCAGGTTTCGCGCGCTCAGCTCGAGATGACCATGGACGTGATGGCCCACAGCCTCGTGTACTGGGTGCAGGACCTGGTCGGCGCCGGCCTGCTGCGCTCCGGGTCGCGCGTCTTCGTCATGACCAGCGCCGGGCCGACCCGCGTGTGGCCGTACTACGGCGTCGTCGCGGCGGCCAAGGCGGCGGTCGAGTGCCACGTTCGCTACCTGGCGGCGGAGCTCGGGCGAGCCGGCATCACGGTGAACGCGATCCGCGCCGGGATTACTGACACCCCGGCCGTGCGCAGGATCCCCGGCTGGGACCGCCTGCTGGACGCGGCGCGGGCACAGAACCCATCCGGGCGCGCGACTGCTCCCGAGGACGTCGCGCGCGTGATCGCCCTGCTCAGCCGCTCCGAGGCGCAATGGCTGACCGGGGACGTGGTCGGCGTCGACGGTGGCGAGCTCTACACCGTCTGAGCGGACGCGCTCAGGCGCCGCCTGCCCCCGCGAATGGGCGGGCGGCCGATCCGCCTTCGGCAGACCCGCGGAGCCACTCCAGTACCTCCGCCGCGTGGCCTGGTGGCTTGACCCTCTCCCAGACGCGGGCGATGCGGCCCCGAGGGTCGATCGCGAAGGTCGTGCGTGCGGTGCCCATGTACCGTCGCCCGTACATGCTCTTCTCGACCCACACGCCGTAACGCTGGGCGAGCTGTGCGCCCTGATCGGCCAGCAGCCGGAACGGCAGCCCGTACCGGTCGGCGAAGCCTCGGTGCGACTTGCTCGAATCGGGGCTCACGCCCAGCACAACCGCTCCCAGCCGCTCGAGCTCGCCCCACGCGTCCCGGAAGCCGCACGCCTCGGCCGTGCAGCCGCTGGTGTTGTCTTTCGGGTAGAAGTAGAGCACCACCCATTTCCCGCGCAGGTCGGCCAGCCGGACGGTCTGCCCGTTCTGGTCGGGGAGCTCGGCGTCCGGCGCGGGGTCGCCCGCGTTCGGCATGGCGGACATCGTCTGCACTCCGGTCCGGCGTTCTCTCACCGAGCCTACCACCCGCGGCGAGGACACCCGTGGCGACCCTGATCGCTGCCGCGTTCCTCTGGATCATGCAGGTGCTGCCTGCTGCCGTTATTGGCCTGGTCGCGGTCGAGGTGCTCGTCTTTCCGTCGCTCTACGCTCCCATGCTCCACGCCGAGCTCGGCTGGGCGCCGATCACCATCGCCGCCGTGATGGGGACCTGGTCCGCGGCGACAGCCTTCGCCGCGCGCCTCGCCGTGCGCCTCGCCGGGCCCGCCGTCTTCCTCCCGTTCGCGCTCCTCGGAGCGGGGGCAGCGGCCGGCGGCATGGTCGCCGTGCAGGCGAGCACCGCGCCCTGGCAGTTCCTCGCCTGCTTCTTCGCCTCCGGCCTCGGCTACGGAATCCTGGCCGGCGCCGCCTGGTCGCGGCTCCGCGTGCTGCTCGGCTGGGGCGGCGCGGTGCCGCTGTTGTCCGCGGCCGCGGCCGGCATTGCGCTGGCTGCGGGCGTCCCCTTTTTCGGTCGCGACGTTCTCGTGGCGCGCGGCTGGCGCGCGGCGTCCGTGCTCGGGGGCCTTGCCACCGGCGCCGGGGGGATCGCCCTGCTTTCGCTGGGGCACGCCTTCGAGCGTCGCATCGGCAGCGCGCCGCTGGCCCCCGATACGACGTCGGAAGACGCCCAGCGGCAGCAGTACCGCGTGTGGCGCAGCGGCGCGCTCTCCGGGTGGGGTCGGGTAAGCTGCCGGGCGTTCTGGCTCGCGGTGGCGTTCGCCGGCAGCGTGGTCGTGCCGCTCGCTCTGCGCCACGGCCTCAGCCAGGAAGAAGTGCTGGGACGGCTCGCGTGGCCGGGCGTCGCCATGGTCGCGACGGCCTGGCTGTGGCTTTTTCTCGGGGCGTCGCGCACCGGCCGACTGCGCCGGCTGGCTCCGCCGGTCGCCCTGGCGATCGGGCTCGTCGGGCTGGCGGTGACCAGCTCCGGCGCGGCCGTGCTCCCCTGGACGATCGCGATCGCCGTGCCGGTCACGGTGGGTGCGCTGTGGGTACCCGTGCCTCTCGACGAGCGCGACGGCCCGTTCCTGGCCGGCGGGGGCGTGGCGCTGGCGGTCTTCGGGTGGCAGACCGGCTGGCGGCTCGACGCGCTCGCGTACGCGCTGGCCGGCGTGCTGATCGCCGCCGTCCTGCTCGACCTGGCGTTCGTCCGCACGCGCGACTCGTAACGAAGCGAGAAAAGAGAGTGCCGGGGCGGTGGGAGGACCACCCCGGCAATGGGAGGAGAAGCACAGGGCATTGGGGGGGAGACCCATGGCCCCGTCTGCGCGGGCGCCGCGCCCCCCGGAGAGAGGGCTGCCGGGCGCCACGGGGGGCGCCGCTTCTCCGACGCGCCCGTCCGTGAATTCTGTCACAAGTATGCCCTATCGAATCCCATCGTGCAAGGGGTTCGGGTCGTTTCGACCCGGACCAAAACGACATATCCTGCACTGTGGGAGGTAGGCCGAAAGTCCGAGGCGCCCACCCTCTCCCGGCCGAGGTCGTCGGACCGGGTCGCCGGCGACGCTTCGGCAACCGGTCCAGATGGCCATGCACGACCACGTGAGCGGCTTCGAAGAGCTAGAAACCCTCGCCCGGTTCCTGGGGGAGATCGCTCAGCGCCTCAACAGCGCCGGCCGTGACATGTCCGACCTCGTGCTGCAGGTCGAGCATCGCAACCGCGAGCTTGCCATCCTGCACGAGATCGCCGCCACCGTCTCGCGCTCCCTCGATCTGCACGAGGTGCTCGACGGCGCGCTGGAGCGCATCATGGCGCTCCTCCACCTGGACGCCGGCGTCGTCTATCTCCGCACGGGCGATGCCGCCGACTACACGCTCGCCTCCTGTCGCGGCCTGCCGGCTGAGATCGAGCAGCGCATGGCGGCGCCCGCCGAACAGGACGAGCTCAGCCACGCCGTCTCGACATTCACCGCCATTGTTGCCAACGCCGACCGCACCGACACTCGCTCGCTCGAGGCCACGCCCTACTGGGACATCGGCCTGCGCATCGCGGTGGCCATCCCGCTACGCGCCAAGGAGATCACCCGCGGCGTGCTGATCGCCGCGGCACGCGAGGAGCGCCCCTTCTCTGACGACGACCTGCGGTTGCTGGACGGCGTTGCCCGCCACCTGGCCGTGGCGGTGGAGAACGCTCGCCTTTACGAGGAGTCGGGGCGCTTGGCCGCGGTGGAGGAGCGCAACCGCTTGGCGCGCGAGATCCACGACACCATCGCCCAGAGCCTCGCCGGGCTGGTCATCCACCTGGAGGCGGCCGGCCGCACGCTCGCTCGCGAGCCCGAACGCGCCGCCGCGAGCCTCTCTGCGGCGAAAGAGATGGCGCGCGCGGCGCTCGCCGAGGCGCGCCGCAGCGTCTGGAATTTGCGACCGGTGGCGCTCGACGAGTGCGGGCTGGCGAAGGCGCTCGCGGAAGAGGCCCAGCGCGTCTTCCCCGGAGACTCCGGCGTGCGCACCGAGGTCGTGGTCACCGGCGAGGCAGCCGAGCTGGCGCCCGACGTCGCGGCGAACCTGCTGCGCATCGCCCAGGAAGCGCTCCACAACGTGTGCAGTCACGCCCAGGCCGATGACGTCCAGGTCGTGCTCGCCTACACGCCGGAGCGCGTGCGCCTGACGGTTACCGACGACGGCCGTGGCATGCAAACCCCGGCCGACCAGCTCGCCACGGGAAGCGGCTTCGGGCTGATCAGCATGCGGGAACGCGCCCGCGGCATCGGTGGCGAGCTGCGACTGCTGAGCGTGCCCGGCGTCGGCACTTCGGTCGACGTGGTGGTGCCGCTGCGGACGACGCTCGCCGACCAGCACGAGGGGGCGCCGACTTGACGCCGATCCGCGTGCTGCTCGTCGACGACCATACGCTCGTGCGACAAGGGCTGGCGGCGCTGCTGCACGCCTGGCCGAGCATCGAGGTGGCCGGCCAGGCGTCGAACGGCATCGAGGCGATCGAGCTGACCGACTCGCTCCATCCCGACGTCGTGCTGATGGACCTGCAGATGCCCGTCCTGAACGGCGTCGAGGCGACGCGCCGCATCCTGCAGAAGCACCCGCGCACCAAGGTGATCGTGCTGACCACCTTCAGCAACGACGAGTACATCTTCGACGCGATCCGCGCCGGCGCCCAGGGGTACGAGCTGAAGGATGTCGCTCCAGAGCAGCTCCTCGAAGACATCTGCCGGGCGCACGCCGGTGAGTCTCTGCTGAACCCGGTCGTGGCCGCGCGCGTGATGGACCGGCTGCGCCACCCCGACTTGCTGGCGGCACCGCCGGGCGAGGGGCTGACTGAGCGCGAGCGACAGGTCCTCAGTTTGATGGCGAAGGGCTTCCGCAACAAGGAGATTGCGCGGAAGCTGTTCATATCGGAGAAGACGGTGAAGATCCACGTGGCGAACGTGCTGAACAAGCTCAGCGCCAGCAACCGCACCGAGGCGGTCGTGATCGCCATGCAGCGCGGCATCGTCTCCCAGGACGCCGGTCGGCCCGGCGCATGAACGTGGACCCCGGCCGGGTCCGCGACACAGTCGAGGAGCACACCGAGTGGACTTCCATTTCAGCCCCGAGGAAGAGGCCTTCCGGCAGGAGGTCCGGGACTTCATCCGGACCGAGGCGCCCGAGGGCTGGCGCGACGGTCTGGGCAACGACCCCGCGCGCATCTGGCAGTTCGAACGCGAATGGCAGCGCAAGCTCGCCGCCCGGCGCTGGCTGGCGCTCGCCTGGCCCAAGGAGCTGGGCGGCTACGGCGCCACCTACATGGAGCAGCTCATCTTCAACGAAGAGATGGGACGCAACCGCGCCCCCTCGTTCGTCAACATGGGTGTCGCGTGGGTCGCCCCGTCGATCATGTTATATGGCTCCTACGAGCAGAAGCAGCGCTACGTCCGCCGCATCGCCGAAGGAGAGGACATCTGGTGCACCTTGTACAGCGAGCCGGGCGCCGGCAGCGACCTCGCTTCGCTGCAGACGCGCGCTGAGCTCGACGGCGACGAGTGGGTGATCAACGGGCAGAAGATCTGGACGACCTACGCCCACCTGTCCGACCACGGATGGCTGGCCGCACGCACCGACCCGACCGCGCCCAAGCATCGCGGCATCAGCACTTTCGTCGTCCCGATGCGGACGCCCGGCATCACCGTCCAGCCGTTGGTCAACATGGCCGATGGCCACGAATTCAACGAGGTCTTCTTCGAGGACGTTCGCATCCCGCGCGAAAACCTCGTGGGCGAGCTGAACCGCGGCTGGTACCACGTGGCGGTGGGTTTCGGCTTCGAGCGGACCAGCATCGGCAACCCGGCCGGCGCGCGTCGCGCCGTTCAGGACCTGGCGGAGATTTGCAGGCGCACGATGGTCAACGGCAGGCCCCTCGCGGCGCGGCCCGAGGTCCGCATGAAGATCGCCGACCTCTGGACACAGATTGAGGTCGCCACTGTGCTCGCCTACCGCGTGGCGTCCCTGCAGACGGCCGGCAAGGTGCCCGACGCTGAGGCCTCCGAGATCAAGCTGTTCGCCATGGAGCTCAACCAGCGCGTCTCCAACGCGGCGGTCGGCATCCTCGGGCTCGGCGGCCAGGTACGATCCGGCCCTGTGGCGGCGCGCGGGGGCGACTTCAGCTACATGTACCTGCGTTCGGTCGCCAACACCATCGAGGGCGGCACGAGCGAGATCATGCGCAACATCATCGCGACGCGCGGGCTCGGGCTGCCGCGGTGAACCGCCGCACGATGGCGCGCCGTGCTGGCCGGCCCTGTCTGCGCGGGGAACGACCCGCGGTCGGCGGACGTTGGAACGAGTGATGAGGACAGCCCTTCGCGCGCTCCCCATCGCACTGGTCTCCGCCGCGCTGCTGCTCACCGCCTGCGGCAAGTCACGCGCCGCGGGGACACCGTCGCCGGGACGCACCGGCCTGCCGGCCACGCCGACGCCCACCATCAGCGGCACGGCCACACGCACGGCGAGCGCTTCGCCCGTCCCGGGTCGCTCGGCGACGCCCGCGGCGTCGGGCGCGACCGTGGTGCCGAGCGGCCGAGCCGCCGACAACGCGTACTTCCTCGCGCCCCTGGACAAGACCGTCGGCCTCCCGCAGGGCTTTGTCCCGCCAGGGCTGACGCCGGTACCACGGGCCTACTCGTACTACAGCTCGGGAATCAGCATCCGCAGCGACGTCCTCTCCGGCCTGAAGGGGCTCGTCGATGCCGCGCAGAAGGGCGGCGTCACGTTGCTCGTCTTCTCCTGCTACCGCTCATACGATCTTCAGCTCGCCATCTGGAGCTCGGACGTGAAGCAGTATGGCCTCGCGAAGACGGAGCAGATGGACGCACCGCCCGGCCACAGCGAGCACCAGCTCGGCACGGCCTGCGACTTCACCAACGCCGGCACCAAGAACCCGGTCGATCAGGGGTGGGGCGAGACCGCCGCGGGCCGCTGGATGGCCGCCGGGGCCTGGAAGTACGGCTGGGCCCTCTCCTACCCGCGAGGCGAAGAAGCGAGCACCGGCTACGAGTACGAGCCCTGGCACTTCCGCTACATCGGCGTCGATCTGGCCCGGCGCTGGCACGACAGCGGACTTACCCTGGTACAGCTCCTGCGCGGCCTCGGCTGACCACATGCGTGCCGTCGCTGCGAGTCGCGCTACGCGTGCGCGCAGCCTCGCGCCCGGCGCCGGGCCGTACGTATACTGTGGCCGCACGCTGTGCCGGCGCCGACCTGGAGCGCGTTCCGGGCGGTGACTCTCGCCTGAAGGTGACGCGATGACGCGGCCTGTCCTGCGCACACGCATCTGCGACCTGCTGGGGATGGAGTACCCGATCCTTCTCGCCGGGATGGGGCCGGCCGCGGGGGGCGTCGGCCCCGCCGCCACCGCCCCGCTCGTCGCGGCCGTCTCCGAGGCCGGCGGGCTCGGCGTCATTGGCGGCACCGGGTTCAGCGCGGACGACCTGCGCCAGGAGATCCGTCAGGTCCGCGAGCGCACCTCCAAGCCGTTCGGCGTCGACTTGCTCTTCCCGTCCAACGTGGCACCGATGCCCAAGCCGGCGAACGGCGGCGCGCGCTCGTGGCGAGACCTGGTGCCGCAGCAGTGCTGGGATGCCCTGGACGAGCTGCGTCGTCAGTTCAACCTCCCCACCTTGCCACCGCGAGACCGCGAGCGCGAGTCCGAGCGCGCCCTCCGCTCTTTTCGGATGTTCGACGTCAAGGCGCAGGTGCAGGTGGTAATCGAGGAGCGCGTGCCGGTGCTCGCCAGCGGTCTCGGCAATCCCGAACCGTTCATCGCCGAATGCCACCGCGTTGGCACCAAGGTCATCTCGGTTGTCGGCAACGTGAAGAACGCCAGGCGCGTGGCCGCGTCCGGCGTCGATGCGGTCGTGGCCCAGGGGACAGAGGGCGGCGGGCACACCGGGCGTATCGGCACACTGGCCCTGGTGCCGCAGGCGGTCGACGCGGTCGCGCCCGTGCCGGTGATCGCGGCCGGTGGCATCGCCGACGGCCGCGGCCTGGTCGCAGCCCTGGCGCTCGGCGCCGAGGGGGTGTGGTGCGGCACCGCCTTCCTGGCCACTCGCGAAGCGAACCTCACCGACCTGCAGAAGTCCCAGATCGTCGCCGCCACCGAGGAGGACACGCGGGTCACGCGCATCTGGAGCGGCAAGACGATGCGCAACGTCACCAACCCGCTGATCGAGGCCTGGGAGAACCTCGGCGTCAAGGCGCTGCCGATGGGGCTGCAGGGCCTGATGATCAGCGATCTGGTGGTGAGCGCCAAGGTGGCCGGCCGTGAGGACCTGCTGATGAACGCCGCGGGGCAGATCAGCGGCATGCTGCGCGAGGTCCAGCCGGCGCGCGACGTGCTCGCCGGGATGGTTGGCCAGGCGGCCGACCTCCTGGCCAACCAGATGCCGAAGCGGGTCCAGACGGGAGTCGTGGCCTAACTCCGGCGGACACGCCTCACGGGAGGGATGCGCGGCGATGGATCCAACGGCCACTCCGAGCCCGCTCGATGGAGTTCGCGTCCTCGACCTTGCCGGCCCCATGGGGCAGTACGCGACCAAGCTGCTCGGCGACCTCGGCGCCGACGTGATCAAGGTCGAGCCGCCCGGCGGCGATCCCTGGCGGGCCGTCGGCCCCTTCTACCGTGACGACCCGGACCGCGAGAAGAGCCTGCTGTGGTGGTCATGGAACACCAGCAAGCGGTCCATCACCCTCGACATCGCCACCGCGGACGGGCGCGCCCTGCTGGTCGAGCTTTCGCGGCGCGCCGACGTGCTGGTCGAGACGTTCCCACCCGGCTTCCTCGAGGGCCTGGGTGTCGGCTACTCCCGGCTCCGTGGCGGCAACCCGGGCCTCATCTATTGCTCCGTCACGGGCTTCGGGCTCGAAGGCCCGCACGCGCACTGGCTCGCTCACGATCTGCTGGGCATCGCCATGAGCGGGATCATGCATCTGGCCGGCTACCCGGACCGCGCGCCCGTGCGCCCGCCCGGGTTCCAGGGATTCCTCTCCGCCTCGATCCAGGCCGCCCAAGGCATCCTCATCGCCCTGTACGGCCGCGAGAACGGAGGACCAGGCCAGCTCGTCGAGGTCTCGATGCAGGAGGCGCTCTCGCTCGCGCAGGAGACCGCGATGCAGACCTACGACATGCGCAAGGAGGTCCGCGGCCGTCAGGGCGACGTCCACCTCCTCCCGGGTGTGGGCACTTATGAGTGCGCCGACGGCTACGTGTACTCGATGGTGGGGGTGCCGGGCTTCGGCGCGCCGTGGAGCGTCCTCGGCCAGTGGATGGACGAGAACGGCATGGCCGAGGACCTGATGGCCGACCAGTGGCAGACGCTGCTCGCCAACATCAACCTGCGCGAGCTGACCGCCCTCTGGTCCCAGCCGGACAAGCTCGCCGCGATGATGCAGAAGTTCCAGCACGTGGACTCGGTCCTGCGCCGGTTCTACAAATCCAAGTCCAAGCGCGAGCTGTACGAGGAGGGCCAGGGGCGGCGTCTGCTCATCGGCCCCGTGAACTCGCCGCGCGACCTGATCGAGAACCGTCAGCTCGAGGCGCGCGAGTATTTCCAGCACGTCCATCACGACGAGCTGGACGCCACAGTCGTCTACCCCGGG
>JAJYLG010000083.1 GCA_021787985.1 Chloroflexota bacterium | reverse complement strand
CATCTCCAGGAGATGGCTGAGCTGCTCGAGGACGCTCCAGCCGTCTTCGCCCTGCGCGTCTGGTGGGCGAACCGCCAGCCGGTCCTCGGGGACGGAGCGCGCGGCGTCGATCAGCCGCGCGCGCTCGACGCGCATCTTTGCGAGCAGGTCGTCCACGTCGGCTCGAGCTGCCATGGCGGCCCTCCCGGGGTGATCCCTGGGCATCGTACGGCAGCCGCTCGCGGCGCGGCCAGCACTGGCGGCAGTGCCGCCGCGGGTGTAATGTAGAGAATGTCGATCATCAACCAGGTTGGAGGCCGGCGATGGCGTACAAGGACCCGCGCGAACCGTTCTCGCGCATCAACGTCGATGAGGCGAAGGCGATGATCACCGGCGGGAGCGCGGTCGTGATCGACGTGCGCGAGCCCCATGAGTACGCCGCGGCGCACGTGCCGGGCGCAAAGCTCATCCCGGTCAACACGATCATCAATCACAAAGACGAGATCCCCGACGCGGGGGACCTGGTTTTCATCTGCGCGGTCGGCCAGCGGAGCGCGCTGGCCTGCGAGTACGCCGCGGCGCTGGGGAAGCAGAACCTGTACAACGTCGAAGGCGGCACCGACGCGTGGGTGCGCGCGGGCCTGCCGGTGGAGACGGGCGCTCCGGCGGTGGCGCGTTAAGACCTTGTTGCGGGACCGCGCCTAGCCTCACCCTTCCTTGACCAGAGCGGCCGGGTGTGACTATTATCGGCCACTTGCAGCCTCAGGCGATGCAGTGAGCCTGAGGGCCGACGTGCGACATCCGCGCCGCACGTCGGGGGGAAGTTGAAGGAGGAGGCATGATTCGTTTCCGTCCCGTAGCCGGCCACCGTGGGGGCTGGCTCTCAAGTCGTGTGCTGTGGCTGGGCGCCCTGGTGGCGCTCGTTCTCGTTGGCGCTGCCTGCGGGTCGAAGAAGACCACTACCTCCACGCCGCAGGCGGGTGGTACGACGGCGGCCAGCGATCCCTACGGCGTGATCCGCATCAAGAAGGGCCAGGCGATCGACATCGGCGACTCCGCGGTGCTGAGCGGCTCGAACGCCGTGCTCGGCGAGGAGCAGCAGAACGCCGTCAAGCTGGCGGTCGAGCAGAAGGGCGCGATCAAGGGCTTCAGCGTTAACGTGGTTCCCGGCGACGACGGTTGCGGCGATGCGGCGGCGGCCTCGGCCGTGGCGAACCGCTTCGTGTCGGACGCGTCGATGGCGGGCGTGATCGGGACCACCTGCTCCAGCGGCATGCTCGCCGCTTTGCCGATCTACAACAAGGTGCACATGGTTGCCATCTCGCCTTCGGCGACCAGCGGCAAGCTTCCGCAGCAGGGATTCGACGTCTTCTTCCGCACGGCCTGGAACGACGACAACCAGGGTCCGGCCCAGGCGAAGTACGTCAAGGACGTGCTGAAGGCGGCCAAGGTCGCCGTCCTGCACGACGACAGCGCGTACGGACAGGGTCTGGCCGCCGCGTTCGTCAAGGGGTACCAGGACTCCTCGCACCAGGTCGTCTCGAACGACCAGATAACGGCGAACGCGCCCGACTACTCGAGCTTCATCGCGCGCATCAAGGCCAAGAACCCGGACTTCATCTACTATGCCGGATTCTTCCCTGACTCGGCGACGCTGCTGCGGCAGATGCATCAGGCCGGGCTCAGCGTGCCGTTCCTCTCCGGGGACGGCTCGTACGACCCTGGTCTGATCCAGAAAGCTGGCAAGGACGCCGAGGGCGCGTACGTCACCCGCCTGACAGGCGGCACCGGGCCGCAGACGAAGGCGTTCGATTCCGCGTATCAGAGCAAGTACGGCAACGTGAACGGCGCGTTCATCGCGTTCGCCTGGGACGGGGCCAACATCCTGCTCAACTCCATCGACAAGGTTGCGCAGGTCGACTCGCAGACCGGTGACCTGCTCATCGGCCGCAAGGCGTTGCGCGACGCCGTCGCCGCCACCAGCTACGACGGAGCGACCGGCAAGATCTCGTTCTTGAAGGATGGGGACCGTGAACCGAGCGGGCTCAAGCTGGAAGTGGCCAAGGTGGAGAACGGCAAGTTCGTGGTGGTCACGCAGTAGGCAGTTGGGCAACTGAACGTGACGGGGGCGGGAATGCGCGCGCGGACGTATCCCGCCCCTCTTGCCGCTACGAGTGTCAGAATCTGCAACGGAGGAGCCCCGTGGAGGTCTGGGTCCAGCAGGTCGTGAATGGCCTGGCCATTGGTGGCCTGTACGCCATGATCGCCGTTGGGTACTCGATGGTGTACGGCGTGCTTCAGATGATCAACTTCGCCCACGGCGATATCTTCATGCTGGGCGGGTTCGCCGGTTATCTCACCATCAGCAGCTTGAACCACACCGCCTTCGGGCAGGACGCCCGCTTCGCCGTGATCGGCCTCGCGCTGCTCGCCGGGATGGTCGCCGCCCCCCTCGCGGCCGTGATCGTGGAGCGCGTGGCGTATCGACCCCTGCGCAACGCCCCGCGTCTCGCCCCGTTGATCAGCGCCATTGGGGTGTCCATCTTTCTGGAGAACCTGGTGCTGCGGCTCGACGGCGGGCAGCCGCGGTATTACGAGAGCATCTTCCCGCGCGGCGGTCTGGTGATCAGCGGCGTGCATATCGCTTGGGGCCAGATCTTCATCGTCTCCGGTGCGATCCTGATGATGCTCTTCCTGCAGGGGTTTATCCGCTTCACGCGCCAGGGCAAGGCGATCCGCGCGGTCGCGGAGGACCAGAAAGTGGCCGCGTTGATGGGCGTCAATGTCGACCAGGCGATCGTGGTGACGTTCATCGTCGGCGCGGCGCTGGCGGGAGTGGCCGGCGTCATGTGGGGTCTGCAGTTCAACCAGGTCGACCACTACATGGGCTTCGTTCCCGGCATCAAGGCCTTCACCGCGGCGGTGCTCGGGGGGATCGGCAGCATCCCCGGGGCGATGCTGGGCGGATTCTTCCTCGGTCTGGCCGAGACGCTGGCGGTGCAGGCGCTGCCCAAGGGGTTCACGAACTACCAGGACGTGGTGGCGTTCACGCTGTTGATCGTGTTCCTGGTACTGCGGCCCGGCGGCATGCTGGGCGAGCACCTCGCCAAGCGGGCGTGAGCGATGGCGGGCAACGCGCGTTCCCACGAGGTACATGAGACGCCCCCCCGGCCTGGGTGGAGCCAACGGCTGATACGGGAACCGCTGGCGCGCGCGCGGGCCGAGCTGGGCCGGCGTTCGGAGCCGGCCCGCGCGGCCTGGTACGCCTGGGGCTGGAAGGTCAGGCTCCCGGTCCTCGCGCTGGTGATGGGCGGGATGGCGTTACTGCCGTCGCTCTTCTCCCCCGGCACCAGTCTGCTCAAGATCCCGGATCCGACGCTCGTCCTGTTCGCGGTCGGGCTGTACGTCATCCTTCGTCTTGGCCTGGGGTGGCCGGGTCGCATCATGCTGGTCGCATTGCTGCTCTACTTCGTGGACCAGCTCGACTCGTCCCAGCTCGACACCGCCTTCCTGGTGGCGCTCGCGGTCCTGTTGGGCACCGGGCTCAACTTCGTGGTCGGCTACGCCGGGCTGCTCGACCTCGGCTTCGTGGCGTTCTACGCCATCGGCGCCTATACCTGGGGTCTGATGAACTCGCCGTTCTTCGGCTTGCATTACTCGTACTGGCTCGTGCTGCCGCTGGCAGTGGCGCTGGCGGCGACCGCGGGCGTGCTGCTCGGCATCCCGGTGCTGCGCTTGCGAGGGGACTATCTGGCGATCGTCACCCTCGGGTTCGGGGAGATTATCGGGCGGCTTTCGAACAACCTGGCGCCGCTCACCGGGGGGGCGGTAGGCGTATACGGGATCGCGACGCCGGCGTTCCTCGGCTTCGTGGCGCACAACTCGTTGCAGCAGGTGGTGTACCTGGTCCTGGTGTTCTGCTTCATCGCCGCATTCATCGCCGAGCGGCTGCGCGACTCCCGCACGGGGCGCGCGTGGGAAGCGATCCGTGAGGACGAGGACGTGGCGGCTGCCATGGGCGTCAACACCATCTACTACAAGCTGCTGGCCTTCGGCATCGGCGCGGCGTTCGGTGGTCTGGGAGGCACGATATTCGCGGCCAAGGTCTCGGCGATCTCGCCGCCCAACTTCGTGCTCGACGTCTCAATCCGCGCCGTATCGATCATCATCATCGGCGGTATGGGAAGCTTGCCGGGGATCGTGATGGGCGCGGTGGTGCTCGTGGGTGCGCCAGAGGTGTTGCGCGCCATCCAGGACTGGCGGCTGGTCATCTATGGCGGCCTGCTGGTGGCGATGATGATCCTGCGTCCGGAAGGCATCGTGCCGTCCCGGCGGCGCAGGATGGAGTTCCGCGGCCCCGAGGTGCCGGCTGCGCCGGTCGTCACCGAGGGCACGGCGGTCGGAGGCGGCTGATGGCTGCGCTGCTGACCGCTCGCGGGGTCGTGAAGCGGTTTCAAGGACTCGTCGCCGTTAACCGAGTCGACCTGGATGTCGAAGCGCGCACGATCGTGGGGCTGATCGGCCCGAACGGCGCTGGGAAGACGACGTTCTTCAACTGCCTGACGGGGTTCTACCGGCCCGACGAGGGCGACATCGTGCTCGCCGGCCGCCGCCTCAATGGGCTGCCGATGCACCGCATCGCCGAGCTGGGCGTGAGCCGCACGTTCCAGAACATCCGGCTCTTCGGCGCGATGACGGCGCTGGAGAACGTCCTGGTGGGCGAGCACCGGCTCGGGCGCACCACGCCCGTGGGCGCGGCTTTGCGGCCGCCCTGGGTGACTCGCGAAGAGCGGCGGCTGGTTGACCGGGCGCGGGAGCTGCTGGAGTTCGCCGCGCTCGCCGGCCGCGAGAACGACATCTCGCGCTCCCTGCCGTATGGTGACCAGCGGCGACTCGAGGTCGCGCGCGCGCTGGGGACCGAGCCGCGCCTGCTGTTGCTGGACGAACCAACGGCCGGCATGAACCCGCAGGAGAGCATGGCGATGGTGCAGCTCATCCGGCGGCTGCGCGACGACCTGGGGATCACCATCGTCCTCATCGAGCACCAGATGCGGGTGGTGATGGGCGTCTGCGAACGGATCACGGTGCTCGACTACGGCGAGAAGATCGCCGAGGGCACGCCGGCAGAGGTCCAGCGCAACCCGAAGGTGATCGAGGCCTACCTGGGGCGAGGAGCGAAGGCGCGCGATGCCACTGCTTAGCCTGGAGCAGCTTGTGAGCGGCTACGGACAGATCGTGGCCGTGAAGGGGATCAACGTGACGGTGGAAGAGGGCGAGATCGTCACGTTGGTCGGGAACAACGGCGCTGGCAAGACAACGACCCTGCGCACGATCAGCGCGCTGATCCGTGCGCGGAGCGGCAGCATCCGCTTCCGCGAGGAGCGTATCGAGCGGCTGCCTCCCCACCGCATCGTCCAGCTCGGCATCGCCCACGTGCCCGAGGGCCGCGGGATCTTCGCGCGACTGAGCGTGCGCGAGAATCTCGAAATGGGCGCATTCTCGCGCGCGGGCGACCATCTGGACGACATCCTCGACCGCGTGTTCACGCTCTTTCCGCGGTTGAAGGAGCGCCACGGCCAGGCCGGCGGCACGCTCTCCGGCGGCGAGCAGCAGATGCTGGCGATTGGCCGCGCGCTGATGGCCCGCCCCACGCTGCTGCTCCTCGACGAGCCCTCGATGGGCCTGTCGCCGATCCTCGTGGAGACCATCTTCGCCACCGTGCAGGACATCAACCGCCAAGGGACCACGATCCTCCTCGTCGAGCAGAATGCCCTCATGGCGCTGCAGGTGGCGCACCGCGGCTACGTCATCGAAAGCGGCCGGATCGTGACGGAGGCGCCGGCGCACGCGCTCCTGGCCGACCCGGCCGTGCGCAAGGCCTACTTGGGCGAGGAGTAGCCGGCGCGGGCGCTCCGCGGTGGTACGGTGGTAGTGATGGCTACCCCGATCGTCCTGTTCGATATCGACCTGACGCTGATCCGCACCGGGGGCGCGGGACAGCGCGCGATGAACCGTGCCGCGCTCGACCTGTACGGCCGCGATGGGTTGTTCGACAAGCTCGAGTTCGCCGGCCGCACCGACCCCGCGATCATCCGCGACGCGCTGCAGGGCCGGCTCGGGCTCGACGGCCGTTGGCCGCATGAGTACCCTCGCTTCCTCAGCCGCTATCTGGCCCTGCTGGAGGAAGAGCTGACGCGCTCCGCGGGCGTCACGCTGCCGGGCGTGATCTCGCTGCTGGAGGCGCTGCGGGCCGATGGCACGGTGCGCCTCGGCCTTGCGACGGGCAACGTACGCGCCGGCGCGCGGCTCAAGCTGCGGGCGCACGCGCTGTGGGACCGCTTCGAGGACGGCGGCTTCGCCGATGACTCGGAGGACCGCGCGGTGCTGACGCGCGTGGCCCGGAGGCGGCTGGGCGGCGGTCCGGCGGTCGTGGTGGGTGACTCGGTGCACGATGTGACCGCCGGCCATGCGGCTGGCGCCCGCGTGCTGGCGGTCGCCACGGGCGGCCATTCGGTCGTGGCGCTGGCCGAGGCAGGCGCGGACTCAGTGCTGCCCGACCTGGGCGACGTGGAGCGATCATGCGGGGAGCTGTGGCGGCTGCTGGGCGCTAGCTGATCCCGTGCCGGGCGCGGAACGCGGCGATCGCTTCGGCGACGGCGCGCGGGTCCGTGACTCGCTCCCGTGTCAGGCGATGCAGCTCATCTGCGCGCAGGTCCACCGCGCGCGCGGCCTCGGGCATCGACATGCCGACCTTGTCGGCGAGCGCTTGCACGCTGCGCGTGCTGGGCGTGGTGAAGATGCGGCGCGCCTCGCCCTGCCAGCGGGCGATGTCCACCACGGTCACACCGTCGCCCGCCGGGAAAACGAGCGAGCAGCAGGCCAGCCGCCGGGCCACGCCGCCTGGTCCCGGATCGAGCGCCAACACGAGCACGCAGTCCAGCCGCGCCAGCGCGTCGATCGAGACCTCGCAGCCGCGGTGGAAGGCGGCGAGCACCTCGGCTACCTGGTCGCCGTGTACCGTGCCGACGATGCGGGCGCCGCGCAGCGCCAGCTCGAAGACGTGGCAGATGGCCTCGCCGGACATGTACCAAGGGGTGTGGTCGGAGAACTCGTTTACCATGAGGTAGACAGGCGCGTCGGCCCGCGGGGGTGGGACGTCGAGCGGGTCGTCGGGGCCGCGCGTGAAGTAGACACGCGCGGCCGGTGGCAGGAACGGCAGCAGTGCGGTGGCCATGGTCGTCTTGCCGATACGCTGCGGCCCGCCGGCGACCACGAGCGATGACCCGGACTCGAGCAGCAGCCAGAGGGTGGCCGCGCTGCGCACGTCAAGCGTGCCGGCGTGGATCAGCTCGACGACAGAAAGCGGCTGGCGCAGGGCGCCCGACCCCGGCGGCCCCCACCAGTACTGTGGCTGGTTCAGCAGCTCCATGGCTTGCAGTATCGCGCAGCTTTCGGACACATGAATAGCGGCCCGTTCGGCGGTACCGCCATCCCGCGGCGGCGCCTCGCGGCCGCGATCGCTGTGGCCGCGGGCGTGGTCCTCGCCGCCTGTGGCGGCGGCAAGCGCGTCAGCCTCACGCCCACGCCGTTCACGACGCCCACACCCAGCGCGACAGCCACGCCGACCGCGACGCCCACGCCCAGCGCGACAGTGACACCGACCGCGACGCCCACGCCCGGCCCGACCGCGACGCCGGTCGCCAGCGCGCGCCTGGTGCGCCTGGGCGACACGTCCCGGCCGCTGGTGGCGCTCACCCTCGACGCGGGCGCGGATGTGGGCTACACGGAGCAGATCCTGGATACGCTCGAGCGCAACGGGGTCCGCGTTTCGTTTGGCATGACCGGCGTTTGGGCGCTGGCGCATCCGGACCTGGTCCGGCGCATGGTCGGCGATGGCCACACTCTCCTCGACCACTCGTGGGGCCACCCGTCGTTCACCGGCGCTTCCACCGGACAGCCGCCGCTCACGCAGGCGCAGCGCTGGGCGCAGCTTGACCGCACGGAGGCGCTGCTCCGTGAGCTCACCGGGCACGGGGCGGCGCCCTACTTCCGTGCGCCGTACGGCGACACGGACGCGTCGGTCGAGCGTGATATCGCCGCGCGCGGCTTTCGCTACGACGTGCTGTGGACGGTCGACTCGCGCGGCTGGGCGGGGGCAGGCGTGGACGAGATTGTCCGGCGCTGCGTGGAGGGGGCGCGGCCGGGCGCGATCATCGTCATGCACGTGGGTGGCGCGTCGCGGGACGGCCCCGCGCTGCAGCGGGTGATCGACGGCATCCGCGCAAGAGGGCTGGGCTTCGCCACCGTGCCCGAGCTGGTGCACGACTGACCGGGTGCCAGGCGGCCGCTGGACTACCGCCCCTCGAGCAGGCCCGGTCCATCGAGGCCGAGCTGGCGGATGATGTGGGATGCGCGCAGCATGTCCTGCTCGCGCACCATGACCTCCCAGCGCGTCGGCGGCAGGATACCGCTCAGCCCGCCCAGCGACCGCACCATCGCCGGCACCCCGTTCTCCTGGAGCGCGATCTCCACCCGATGCGCGGTGACCTCGTCGTTCAGGACGGCGATCGCCCGCAGCTCCACGGCGCGGCTCAGTTCAGCGCCCCGAGCGTGCCGAAGCGCGCCGCTCGCGCGACCCGCAGCCGCTGCTCCAGCCGGTCGGTCTCGACCTCGATCACCTCGGCTTCGATCACGAGCCGCCGCAGCACGTTCTGCTCTTCCAGCAGCGCCTGCTTGACCGCCGGGTCGACTTCGAGCCGCTGGCCGACGTAGTCGGCCAGGCGGGCGGGGTCGCGCGGTGCTCTCACCTCGGCGGTCCACTGATCGGTGACGGCGAGCGCCATGCGATAGTAACGCTCGAATAGCCGCCGCACTTCGCCTGCGCGCGCCTGCTCGGCGAGCGCATCGTCGTGCTCATCCTCGACCGGCGCCACATCGCCGACCAGGTAGGTGCGCGTCCGGTCGAGCCCCGCGATGCGGAATCGTCGCCGGCCGCGCACCAGGACTTGCAGGCGCCCGTCGGGCAGCCGCTCCGACTCGACGATCCGGGCGGTGGTGCCCACGTCGTACGGCACCTGTGGCCCTTCGCCGACCTCCTCTCCCTCCTTGAGCAGCACGACCCCGAGCTCCGCGTCCTCCTCGAGGCAGCGGCCGATCATTTCGCGATAGCGAGGCTCGAAGACGAGCAGCGGCAGGGCACCGCCCGGGAAGAGGACGGTATGGAGAGGGAAGAGCGGCAGTTGTGGCATCGCGTCAGCGCGGTGGCTCGGCGCCTGCCATCTGCCTCGCGAGTCGCAGGGTGCGCTCCGCGTCGTAGGCGCGCCAGATCATGAGCTTCTCCGCTTCGAGCGAGCCCTCGGCATGCACGGCGAGCACTTCCTGGTAGGCGCCGAAGTCGGACGCGGCGAGGTCTTTCACGAAGTTGATCGCCCGCAGACGCTCCTCCGCGCTTACGCCGTCGCGGCCGCGGAAGTACTTGCGCAGATACGGGCCGGTGAGCTCGCTGGTCCAGTCGTCGGCCCCTGGGCCGGTGACGAGCGAGCCACCGGCGATGTCCTGCACCATTTGTACCGACTCGTGGTAGTGGTGCGCGAAGTGGTATTTCGCCATGTTGACCAGCAGCGGGTCAGGGTAAGCGATCCCGGTGAGCTCGTCGACGCGCGCGCGCGCAGCGGCCTGGTGGGTGAGGCCGCGGACCGTCTCGGCGTAGGAGATGAGATGGATGAGCTTGTCGCGCACGTGCGCCGCGCGCGCGATGCCGTTGCAGTCGGCCAGCCACTGCGCCGTGCCGACGAGCACGTCCACCAGCGGGAGCTTGTAGCTGACCGCGGTGAACCGGTGGAACTCGACGAAGGTGAGAGCGAGCGGACCGGCGTACTGCCATTCGCCGGCCAGGAACACGCGCTCCCACGGAACGAAGACGTCGTCGAAGATGGTGGTCGTCTCCATCATCTTGTGTCGTGAGGTGATCGGGTACTCGAACTCGTCGCGGGGCTCCTCGTGTGCGCCGAACGGGCTTGCCAGCAGCTTCAGGCCAGGGGTGGCGATCGGCACCGCGAAGGCGACCGCCCAGTCGGCGTCGGCCTCGCCCATGGCGCGGGTGGGCAGCACGATCAGCTCGTTGGAGTTGGTGGAGACGCTGGTGTGCGTCTTGGCGCCGCGGACGACGATGCCGTCGCTGCGCCGCTCGACGATGCGGAGGTACAGGTCCGGGTCTGCCTGACGCGATGGTGGCAGCGAGCGGTCGCCCTTGACGTCGGTCTGCGCCACGGCGACCGCCAGGTCGTTGTCGCGGCAGTACCGGTAGAACTGGTCGACGCGCGCCAGGTAGGCGGTGCCGAGGTCGTGGTCCGCGCGCGCGGCCACGCGGTGCAGCGCGAAGAGCGCGTCGGTGCCGATCTCCTTGATAAGGACAACGAGTGTCCGCCCCAGCGCGGTGGCGGTCTCGATCAGACGGCTGCGTTGGAGCAGGTCGTCCGGGTTGCGCGGGAGGTGGTAGTAGCGGCTGTACTCCGTGCCGTCTGAGTCGCGCACGGCGGCCAGGGCGCGGTGCTGTGGGTCCTCGGCCATCTCGTAGTCGATGCTGGCGTGTCGGGCGGCCAGACTGATGACCGGATGGGTCGTGACGTCGTCGACGCGCTGCCCGCGGTAATAGACCTCGCGGGCGTCGCGCAGGCTGGCCCGGTACTGTTCGGGAGTGCGGAGCGGCATGCTGCGATACCTCCAGGCGGTCGTCCGAATCCGGCGAGGCCGCTGCCACGTTCGGCGTACGGCGGACGGGCACGATGCTGCCGCAGTCCGGTGGAGCGGGCGCATTCATCTTTCTACGCGGAACGGGGCGGTGCAAGCCACGCCAGGCGCCGCCGGGGAGTGACGGGATTCGTGGAACGTACGCGGCGGCTGTGATACGGTGCTTGCGGTCTCGTGGTTGTGTCCCCGGTGTGCCCGGTCCTGCTGCATAG
>JAJYLG010000082.1 GCA_021787985.1 Chloroflexota bacterium | reverse complement strand
GTCACCGCGTGGGTCGGCACGGCCCTGGCGGCGGGCGCCACCATGCACGAGGCGGCCGAGCTGGCCAACTACGCCGCGGGCATCGAGGTCGGCAAGGCGGGCGTGGCCGTGGTCTCGCGCGACGAGGTGCGCGACCTGTTCGAGCAGCAGTACGACCGGGTGGGCATGTTCCGGCGCGGGGGGGTACTGTAGCCGCGCGGCGCCCTCCGCGCGCGCCGCGGGAACGCGCCGGACCCCGCCGACGGGCCGGGGAAGGCCCGTGCGGCCGCTGAGGATCCTGGTCGCCGCCAACGTCCCCGATGACCGTGCCGGCGGCGCTACCCGCCTGATGGGTTTCACCGGCGACGAGCTCGCCCGCGCCGGGCAGGCCATCGAGTACTTCTACGCGCCGCAGGCCGCGCGCTACGGCGCGCGCGGCACGGCGGCGCGATTCACCTACCCCGTAGCCGTGCTGCGAAGGGTGCGCTCCGCGTGGCGGGCGGGCGCGCCATTCGATGTGGTGAACGTGCACGAGCCGCAGGGCGCCGCGCTGCTGCTCTTCCGCCACTGGGCGGGGGACCCGAGCGTCGTCGTCACCAGCCACGGCTCGGAGCGCCGCGCGTGGGACCTCGGCCTGGAGGAGGCGCGCCTCGGCCGCGGCGGCCCGCGGCCGCTGACCCGCCTGACCTACCCGGCCACCAGCCTGTCCCAGTCCTGGGTGAGCCTGCGCCTGGCGGACCACGTGTTCTGCCTGAACGAAGACGACCGTGCCTTCATCACCCGGCGGTACCGGCGGGACCCCGCCACCGTGACGCGCATCTATCCCGGCGCCGCCGGGGCCTTCGCCGCGGCCGCGGCCGGGCGGGATTACGGCGGCGCCACCCGCATCCTCTTCGCCGCCACCTGGCGGATGAACAAGGGCATCCAGGACCTCGTGCCGGCCTTCTGCGCGCTGCTGGCGCGGTGCCCGGACGTGTCACTGACGGTCCTGGGCGGGGGCGTGCCCGACGCCGAGATCCTGGAGCGCTTTCCGGTGCCCGCGCGCGGCCGGGTGCGCTGCCGGCTGGCGCGCACCGAGGCGGAAACGGCGGCCGTCTTCGCCGGCCACGACCTGTTCGTGCTGCCGAGCCTGTTCGAGGGCACGCCGCTCACGCTGGTGGAGGCGATGGCGAGCGGTCTGCCCCTGGTGACCACCGCGACCTGCGGCATGCGCGACGTCATCCGGGACGGCGAGAACGGTCTGCTGGTGCCCGTGCGCGCCCCGGCGGCGCTGGCCGCCGCTCTGGCGCGGCTCGCGACCGACCGGGCGCTGCGCCAGCGGCTCGGGCGGACGGCCCGGGAGGAAGCCGCGCGCCGGTACACCTGGGCCGCCGCGGCCGCGCCTCTGCGCGAAGTGTACGAGCGCCTGGCGGGGGCCGCCCGGTAGCGCGGATGCTCGACTCTTTCCGGCACTTTCTGCGTTGGAGGCTGGGCCTGGCCCCCGCGGAGACCCAGACCAGCACCGCCGAGCGCGCGGCGATCGCGCGCCACGCGCGGGGGAAGGCGAGCTGCGTCGAGATCGGCGTCTGGCATGGCGTCAACACCAGGAACATCCGGGAGGTGATGGCCGCGACGGCGGTGCTCACCGGGGTGGACCCGTTTCCGCCGGGCCGCCTGGGCTTCTCGTTCCCGATGATCATCGCGAAACACGAGTGCGCACGGTCGCGGCGCGGCACCTTCCGGCTGCTGCGCTGCACCAGCGCCGAGGCCGCGGCGCGCTGGACGGCGCCAATTGACTTCCTGTTCGTGGACGGGGACCATAGCTACGAGGCGCTGCGCGCCGACTGGGAGGGCTGGAGCCCGCATCTGCTGCCCGGAGGCATCGCGTGCCTGCACGACAGCCGTCCGACGGCGGCCCGGCCGATCCATGCCGCCGGCAGCGTGCGGTTCACCGACGAGGTGATTCTGAAGGACCCCCGGTTCGAGGTTCTGGAGTCCGTGGAGACACTGCTGGTGCTGCGGCGGCGGGGGCCGGCCGCCGGCGCGTCGGGCGGCGGCTGATGCCGGGCCCGGCGGCGTCCCCCGGCGGAACGCGGACCGACGCCCCTCCGCGGGCGGGCGCCGCGGTCCTGGCTTCCCGCGCCGAGCTGGAGGCGGCCGCGCGCGCGCTGGACGGGCTCGGCTGGGCCTGGCCGCGGCGCGGGCGTCTGGTGACGCGCGCCTGGCGGGCGGCGGCATCCTGCGGCTTGGCCGGCTACCCGCTGGAGCGTGACCGGGTCAAGTCGTGGGATGTCTGGCGCGCCGTGTACCACTGCCTGGCCACAGTGCCGCCGGAGGGCCCGGTGCTGGACGTCGGCGCATGGCAGTCGGAGGTGCTCTGGGCGCTGCGGCGCGCCGGCTACCGTGACCTCGCGGGCTGCGACACCGACCCCCGGGTGCGGCGCATGCCGGGGCGGCGCTGGATTCGCTATCACCCGCGGGACTTCTTCGAACTCGCCAGCCCGCAAGACGCTCTCGCGGGCCTGACCTGCCTGTCGGTGATCGAACACGGCATGGATCCCGAAGCCTTCTTCCGCCGCGCCGCCTCCCTCCTGCGACCCGGCGGCAGGCTGCTGTTGACGACCGACTACTGGCCGACGGCCGTTGACACCGGTGGTGTGCTGGTCTTCGGCCGCCCCTGGAGGATCGCGACGCGGGAGACCATCGAGGACTGGATCGCTCTCGCCGCGGGCCTCGGGCTCCAGCTCGACGGCCCCGCGTCGCTGGAGGCGGCCGAAGCGCCGATCCGGTGGTCCGGCCGCGCGTACACCTTCGCGTGGCTCGCCATGGTCAGGGAGGCGTAGGCCGGTGCGCCTGCTGATCGCCAACTGGACCCGGCGGGCCGTCGGGGGCGCTGAGCGCTACGTCCAGGCACTGATCCCAGCCCTGGTGGCGCACGGCCACGACGTCGGCCTGCTGGTCGAGCGGGACGAGCCGGACGTGCGCCGCCGGGTGGACCCGGGCGGGGCCGGCGTCCCGCTGGTCGCGGTGGGCGCGGACGCGGCCGCCGCCGAAGCGGCCCGCAAGTGGAAGCCGGATGTCGTGTACGTGCAGGGTCTGACCTCGCCCGAGCTCGAGCGCCGGCTTGTCGAGGAGCAGGCCGCCGCCCTGTTCACCCACGGCTACTACGGCACCTGCATTTCCGGCACCAAGCGCCACGCCTTCCCGTACATCCGGCCATGCACCCGCGTCCTGGGCCCCCCCTGCCTCGTCATCTACTTGCCCCGCCGCTGCGGCGGCCTCGATCCCCGCGCCATGACACGGCTCTACCACCTTCAGCGCGCGCGCATGGCGCTGCTGCCCCGCTACGGCGCGGTCGTGGCGGGCAGCGCGCACATGCGGCGCGAGTTCGCGGCGCACGGCGTGCCGCGGGACCGGCTGTTCCTGGCACCGCTGCCGCCCACGGACCTGGCGCCGGATCCGGCGCCGCCGACGCCGCGGGAAGTCACCGACCGGCTGCTGTTCCTGGGCCGGCTCACGCCCCTCAAGGGCCTCGCGCAGCTCCTGGCGGAAATCCCGAAGGCGGAACGGCTCCTGGGCCGGCCCCTGGGGCTCGACGTGGCGGGCAGCGGCCCGGAGCAGGCGCGGCTGCAGGAGGGCGCGCGGCGTCGGGGCGTGGCCGCGGTGTTCCACGGATGGGTGGACGGCGCCCGGCGCCTGGAGCTGCTGCGCCAGGCGGACCTGCTGGTCCTGCCGAGCTTGTGGCCCGAGCCGTTCGGGCTGGTGGGCGTCGAGGCGGCGTGCGTGGGACTGCCCAGCGTGGCCTATCGTCTCGGGGCCGTGCCGGAGTGGCTGGAGCCCGGGATTTCGGGCGAACTGGCGGCCGACCCGCCGTACTCGGGCGCGCTGGCCGAGGCCATCGCGCGGGCCCTGGCCTCGCCGGAACACCTGCAGCGATTGAGGGCGGGCGCGTGGGAGCGCTCGCGTGAGCGGACCATGGCCCGGCACGTCGAGGCGCTGGAGGACGCGTTCACGCGGGCCGGCCGGACGTGAGCGGCATCCGCGACGCCTACGAGGCCTGGCACGAGGGACTGGAGGCGGACGTCAACGCCGACGCGCCGTGGCACCTCCTGGTGCGCAAGCATCTCGGGAGCCTCGCCGGCGCGCGCCTGCTCGAGATCGGATGCGGGCGGGGCGGCTTCGCCGCCTGGCTGGCGGCGCAGGGCGCCGGCGACATCGTCGCCGCCGACATCTCCGAGGTCGCCGTCCGGAAGGCCGCCGCGCTGGCGCGCGAACGCCGCCTTCCCAACGCCCGGTTCGCCGTGGCCGACCTGTGCGCCCTCGGCTGCGCCGCCGGCGCCTTCGACGTCGTGATCTCCTGCGAAACGATCGAGCATGTCTCCGATCCCGCCCGCGCGGTCGCCGAGCTGGCGCGGGTGCTGAGGCCCGGCGGCCGGCTGTACCTCACGACGCCCAACTACCTCGGGCTCATGGGCATCTACCGGATCTACCGCACGCTGACCAGGCGCCCTTACACCGAAGTGGGACAGCCGGTCAACCACGTGACCCTGCTGCCCAGGACCTGCGCGTGGGTGCACCACGCGCGGCTCAAGGTCGTGCTCACCGACGGCGCGGGGCACTACATGCCCTGGCCGCGCCGCCGGCCGATTCCCTTCCCGAAGCTGGACCGCCACGCCCTGCGCTGGACGGCGCTGCATTCGCTCGTGGTGGCGGAGAAGCCGCGTTAGATTTGCGCCGCGGGCCCTTAGCTCAGGTGGTTAGAGCGGCGGACTCATAATCCGTTGGTCCCAGGTTCGAACCCTGGAGGGCCCATCTGGTACAGCGGAACGACTTACGGCCTCGGATGGCGCTCCTGCTGGCGCTGTCCGGGGCCCCGTTGTGACCAAGGGTGTGACCATCGTGCGACTGAGCCTCACGGAACCGCCCTTATGCGGATGCGCGCCAGGTCTTGAGCGGTCTGCCGGTACTTGCCGTACACCCGCCACAACATGGACGTGTCCTTGTGCCCCAGGTTGTTGGCGATGACCTGGGGGTCGTAGCCCTCACTGAGCTTCTGGATTGCGAAGCTGTGGCGAGCGTCATGCAGGGTGTAGGTGCTATCGAGCTTGAGAGCCCCAAGCGCCTCTTTCTGTACGGCCCACGCGCGACGCTCGCTCAGGCCTTGGAACAGCAGCGCATCAGGAGTGAACCGGCCGGCCGTGACATACGCCTTGAGGCGCCTCCGGGCCCAATCGTCAAACACCAGCACCGGGCGCGTCCGCCATGCGTTCTTCGTGCCAGACACCTGTATGACCCAGCGGCGCAGGTCCACGTCCCGCCGACGCACTCGAAGCGCGGCGGATATCTCGACACCAGCCCCCTCGCGAAGCGCTGCCAGCGACCGGAACGGCTCGGGCTGAGCGTCCACGAGACGGATTACGTCAGCAGGGCGGAGCCACATCTCGCGCGGAGGGTTGTTGCGCGGTGCTTTGACCGAGCGGATGGGGTTGGCATCGAGCAGCTCCTGCTCGACCAGATAGCTCCCGAAGGAGGACCAAGCGGCGAGGTAGCGGCGCGCTGTGGAACCGGAGCACGTGAGCCTTGCCAGCGCCTCCGAAATATGGCGTCGCGTGAAGGTCGAGCGCGGGAACCGCGCGCCCTCAGGTATCAGAATTCGGAGCTGTTTGCGGTATCCCTCGACGGTGCGCTCGTTCGCTCGCCGCTTCGCCCATTGGGTCCACGCCTCGACGTACTGCGACAAGTCCACGTCGCCGAGCTTGGCGCGCAGCTCGTCGAGGCCCTCGTCGCCGCGACGCCAGTAGTCGTACAGCTCTCCGATATTCGAAGGGCCGAAGGCCGCCGCTTCTATGAGCTGCCATTCACGGCGGGCGTGCAACGTCTCAAGCATCTTCTCTATCTCGCGCGCGGTACCTCGGTCGCTCGTTTCGAGTGCGCGGCGAACGCGGGTACCGTCACGGAGCCGAACCCAAGCCCACAAGGACTTGCCATGGCGCCAGCTCATGCGCGTGGCCTCCGGTCAACGAGTCGAGCAACGCACCCTGCGGCGTACGCGTCGAGGTCTGCGCGCCGGAAGCGGACCGGCCCCCTGGTAGCTCCCGGCCGCGCCATGCGCACGACCGGAATCTCCCCGGCCGCTGCCCTGGCCTGGAGCGAGCGAAGTGAAATGGAGAGGTACTTCGCGGCTTCCGGGGCCGTGAAGAGGCGCTCAGCATGGGCCTCGTCCGGCCCGATCAGTTGCAGACCGGAGCTATTGCGCCCCGGAGGCGAACTTGCGATCGTCATTACGTCGTTCCTTTCGTCGCTCGCGCGGCCTGTCCGGGGAAGCGCGGGCGACTTTTTTCTCTGAGTGCCGTGTTTAGAAGGGCCCTACCCCGACTGCGCCAGTTCCCCGAGTGGCGCTATAGACCAGGCCGGCGATCAGCAGCAAGATCAGCAGCCCGAGCAAGACGTCGGGCCAAGGGAACGCAGGCGCCGGCGCTGGACTGTCGTTACCCGCGCTCGTATCGGGAACCGTCATGCTCCTACCAGCTCCTTTCTGGTTGACGCTCTGGAAGTGCCGCCCGGTTCGTCGTCGTCAGCGGGCACCTCATCTTGGGTGTCGTCGGTGACGGTCAGCGCGGAGTCAGCCGCCTCGCCTTCTCCTGCTTGAACCGTCCCGACGCTGGGAGGGCCCAGGCGCTTAGCGCGCTCAGCCTCCTTGGCCCTGTCGAAAATCTTTCGGTCCGCGAGGTGATCGGCCCACGAGTTCTGGTCGAACAAGAGCTGGTCACAGCCAGGACAGAAGACCCCGCGCACCTTCTTCGCACCAAGCACAAGCTGCCCCGGAGGCGTACGCTCCTCAAGCTGCGCGAGGCCGATGTAGCGCACGGCGAGGCAGCGTGGGCACACGACCAAATCGCACGGCCTCAGAGTGTCTTGCCCTTCCTTGCCGTCGAGGCGCAGGGGCGGCCTCAGGGTCCAAGGGTTATCGTGTCTGCTCACGCCATCCTCCGCGTAAGGAGTACTGATACGGGCGGCACCTGAACCAGGCGGTCGGCCTGCTCGGTGCTCGCCTTCCGAGGGCGCCCGGGCCGCCCCTTCGGCGGTGGAAGCCTCTTCGGCGCAATGTCCAGCATCTTCCGGCCATCGCTGGACTGGGCAAGTTGGCCAAATCGGGTGATGCCCGCTGGCCCACGTACGAACATCTGAAGCGAGCACTGGTCGCACGTTACGTACGGCTTCCCCTTCTTGGAGAGCCGCACGTCCAGCGCCTTCCCGCAAAGCGGGCAGTCGAAGTAGAACGTCGGTGGCTCCGCTACCGCCAACTCGTCCTTCATTCACCTCACCTCTCACGTTACGAGAAAACCTGCCACTACCATACACATACGGTTTTACCGGTGTCAAGCCCCCAGGGCTGGCTGAAGGACGCGGTCAGGCAGCATCAGCAGCCGCTCGGTGCCGCATGTGGCCAACCTACCATCGGCGTCTTACGATAAGTCAAGGCCCAGGGTCGGTAGTACTTGGACCTGAGCTTGCTGGAGCAGCAGGCAGCGCATTCTGTGCGGCGTGATGCGGCACGGCACGGCGGGGCTCGACCTCGCAGGCCGGAGCCGGGCCGGCCGCACGATGAGCCACGCCGGAAACAGGGCAAAGTGTCAGGCACCATCTGGAGGGAAGCGCGTCAGGGATCGTCTGGCGGAAGCCGGCCAGTCCTGACACGTCGCACGGTGTAATGCAGGGAGCCTAGCTGCTTTGCCTGCGTCGGCGAGGCCCGCGCAACCCGTATGGTCGCTCGAAGGGTTGGAAGAATTCTCGCAGGGTAACGCCCAGCGCTCTACAGAGGATGGCTACCGTCTCGACCGTGACACCGGTGGCGCCTCGCTCTACGCGCCCCAGAAAACTCGGATCAGAACCGGTCCTGAAGGCGAGTCGCTCTTGAGAGAGATGCCCCTTGAGGTGCCTCAACTCGCGCACCCGCGCCCCGATTCGCCCCACGCAGCCGCTCCGGCTCGCTCGCCATTGCCGAGTACGGTCGGGCGAAGTAGCATAGACGACCAGGGCATAGAAGTCCTGGGGTTTGGTGCTACGAGCGAACAGGGAGGACGTGCTACATGTTCTCCCGCGCCATCCACCCGGGCATTATGGGTCCTCCGTGGAGACTCAACTTCGAAGACAGCCGCCGCCAACCAGCCCGCCACACCCGGCGGGCGGCACCGCGAGCGGCGCCCGCCCGGTGTGGATCGCTGCGGGAGCCCGTATCCTTGCGAACCTGCCCCTCATGGCACGCAGCGAGCGGCCGGCGCCGCGGTCAATTCGGAAACCTGGCTCGGGGAGCTGCTGCTGGGGAACGTGATGCTCCAACCAGCCGCGGCCGATGGCACGAACGACTGTGACTGCGCGCGTTCCGTCACCGTGGCCGAATCGAGAGCCGAAACTGCCAGACCCCGCGCCGATGTCCAGACCATGGTGTCCCGGTGTCCTGTCGTGACATTCGTCACGAAAACGAGGACCGTATCGGGAATCGCGATACAGTCGGATGCCGACGGACCGACAGACCCAAGGACGAGCATGCCCCCGAGAGGCTGTGGCAGCGGCGGGCTGACGCTCAGGTAGGCCTTTGCGAGCAACTGAATGGTGGCAGCGTTCGTGACAAGTATCGTGCTCGGAGCTGCAGAGAAGCGCTCGGCCACGACGTTACTGCTGCCGGGCGACGTCGCCCTAGGAGCAGTCGAGGAGCAGCCGACCGTCGCGAGCGCTAGCGCCAGGATTGCAGTTCTCATCTGATCCTCCCTCCACGTGTGCCCTACTGGCCGGCGGCTGCCACCGGGGCGGCGGGAACACACCCACCCGGAGGAGGCGGCATGTTGGGGCTTGTCGTGCCGCTTGGGGTTGTCTTGCCAATGCAGTTGGTCACGTACATCGAATCACTGGCGGTGCCGCCACCCGTTACGGCGACGATCATCCAGAAGTTCGGAGTATCCTGGTACACCGCCAACGGCTGGCTCTGTTGCGTGCCCTCTTGGTACCTGGCGCCTCCGTCATACTGGACCGCCCACTGGTAGCTATATGGCGGCGTGCCGCCGGAAGGATTGGCCGTCCAGGTGTACGTCCCCTTCAGCGTGATCACATTGGGGCCTGACACGTACACGCTTAGAGGCGGCGGCGGCGGATTACGATAGAACAGGTCCACCTCCCCACCCGGATTGGCGTTGCTCACAACGTTGGTGTGCTGCCCACAATCGGTCACCCTGTTCACAGGAGTCCAGGTCAAGGCCGGGTAGCCCCCGTGAGTAACCACGGAGATCGGGGTGAACGCCGTTGAGTTTGTGTTGGGGTAGTCTGAACAAGTGACGAGTTCATAAGCTTCTAGCGTCTCCACCGCTTGATACAGCTCGGGCACCGAACCCACGAGGTCCATCTCTATGTCGAACGTCGGAGCGTGCGCAGCACAGTAATAGCTGACGCCGCTGCCCGCGCTCCCGCTGTCAACGACGCCGAGCAACTGGTCGCCGGTGGACACCGAGTCCAGGCTTGAATGACTGAAGTTGCCGCTGCCGTCGGCGTACCAGCACGCGACCGACCAGTAGTTGCCGCCGCCTGCCGCCGAGTATCCGTACTGAAGAACGGGCTGCAAGATCCAGGACGAACTCTGGACGCCATTGAACAAGTAGATCGTTTGGCCATCCCAGGAGCTCGGAGCGGGAGGCACGACCCATTGTGCCGTGTCCGCTTTGATCGCCTGTCCGGAGGGACGATTCCAGTACGCCCATGTGATCCACTGGCTATCAAGCGGTACTCTCGCCCCAGCGCCACCAGGAGCAGTCGTGAGGCTCTCCGGATACAGAGGGGCATCGCCGGAGCGTGCTACAAAGGGTCCCAAGTCTCGGACCAGATTGCCTTCCGCGTCGCGCTCCTGCAAGCGCCCCGCCTCAACCGCAAGGACGTGCCCGTCTGCAAGGTGATGGACGTGCGATGCCGGTTGCCAACCGAACGGCGTGAGGACGTACCCCGCCCTGGCGGCGGCGCCGGCCGCCGCCGATCGAACCGTAACTCCAGGCGACCTAGGCTCCGTTGGCGCCGACGTTCGCTCCTGGCACGCGGCCAAAACCAGGGACACCAGCAGCACCTGCGCTTCAAAGAGACGACTGCGGAACATTCCGCCCTCCTGAAGGAACTAGACCGAATATGATACCGCCGAGCCCTTCACCACCAGGCCTGTCGGGTGCTATCAACGCTGCGCAGCATCCCGACGCCGACTATCGAGGCGGCGCAGTGCCTTGGCGGCCACCTTCCATCGTCCGAGGACCGTACGGTGCGGAAGTCTGCCTTGGCGCATCCAACGCCAGACAGTAGAGGGGGCCACGTTGATGAGTCGAGCGGCTTGGTAGATCGTGAGCCATCCAGATGCCTTTGGGCGAGCAGCCCGCGCGCGACGCGCACAGAACCTTGCCAGCTCGCGAGCCGACACCTTGATCGGGCCCAATCGCCCCCTCTCGTCACGCAACAGGCCGTCACGGACTGCGCGCCAGAGAGTCGGCACGCTCAAGTCAGAGCGACGCGCGGCCACGACCAGGGTCAACAACTCGTCACGATTGGTCATCGGCCCGAATCCTCCCGTGCAATGGGCAGAGAAAAGGTGATGCACTGGGCATGAAATGGCGTTCTTGCAGGCCTTGACCTGGGGTAGCGAGGCGGGCGGGCGTGCCCGCTACGGCGTCCGTAGTGGCCGAGCCGCAATTGTTGACTCGCTCCGCAACGGGCGATGTCCGCCTAGACTCTCCACACCTTCAGGCCGCGCGGCTTCGTGGGGCTTCCAGCGTAAGCTCGATGAGCGCTTCGACTGCTTCCGTCCCTCCGGACTCGGCCGCGTCGAGGAGTCGCCACGCCACGTCCGCGTCAGCGCGCACGAGTGCGCGCCACGTGTCGGACGAAATGACAACTATCTCCTCCTCCGGTTCGTCCGGCTCGCCCGCTACGACCTCAGCGTCGCTCCTTTCCGGCTCGACGGCGTAGCGTTCGCGAAGCCCGCGCGACCACGTGAGCTGACGCGCGCCATGCATCGCGAGGGCGAACTCGCGCCACAGCTCTAAGTCGGCCGCATCACCGGTTTCGGCGAAGTCCGTCAGCACTTCGAGAGGCGTACGCGAGTCGCCTCGGCCGCTCTTGCTGCTCGCCCGCGTCAGCTCGTCGGCCAGCCCCATCTTGGCCAGGTAGTGTCCGTCCTGAAACAGTGCGTTTCGGGCCGTGCGGTGGCCAGAGCGGCGGCGCTCCCTGCGCGGCCTACTTCCTCGGGAGGACGCGGGCAGCGCGGCGCGGCTGCCGGAGCCTCGCGGCGACTGG
>JAJYLG010000081.1 GCA_021787985.1 Chloroflexota bacterium | reverse complement strand
CGCGGAGGGTACTTGCCGGCCTTCGGATGGACGAAGGGCCTGCGGATGGACGAAGGCTGCACGTCGGTCACGGCCCGCATCGCGCATCTCCCGGCGACAGGCACACGGCGTAGAGCGCCGCCTGTGGAAGCCTGGCATCCGGCCCCGTGTCGCCCGGGGCCGCGGGCACCACGCTCAACGGTTTCGACAGCCACGATGGATGTGCCGTTCCCGCAAGCACCGGTCTCAGCGAGGGCACCAGTTGGTCCTTCTCTAGGATCAGCCAGCGCACGTCGTACAGCGCGGCCGCCTTCTCCACCACCGGCAGCGGATCGTTCGGCGTCGGCACCCCGATGATCCCCCAGCGATACCAGTACGCGCCGGGATCGGCGCTCATCAGCCGGTCCGTGGCGGGCACCGGGTGCTCCGAGAGCAGCGCCGTGCGGTAGTTCGCCTCGTGCTGCCACGCCCCGGCGAGCAGCACGGTCGCGATCCCTCCGATCACCCAGACGAGCCCCACCGCAATCACCGTGAAGTTGCGCGTCGCGCGCGCTGCGTCCCAGTGCGGGCGACGGACGGCAACCCAGCGCACGGCGGCGCCGATCCCGACCACCGACAGCAGGTACGCCTGGGGTGCCAGCGCCATCTCGGAGTGGAGCGCCATCCCGTAGGGCAGGTGCACGGCGAAGACCAGTCCCGCGAACACGAGGAACGTGAGCCCGTACACCATCCACGGCTGGAACGCCAGGTTGCGGCGGTGCAGCCACGCGCCCCACAACATGAACGGCACTAGGACGATCAGCAGCGGCTGCGTGACGAAGACCTCAAGCGCCACGATCAAGCCCCCGAGCCGGCTCGCGAGCAACGGCGCCAACCCTTGCGCGAAGAACGTGGCCGGTGTCGTCTGGTCGGACACGCTGAAGAGCTGCTCGTACGTGCGAATCCAGAGGATGCGGCCGCTCGAAGACGACGGCGAGATCGAGCCGAAGATCGAGTAGTCGCGGATCCACCACGGGGCCATGACCAGGAGGAAGAGGCCGAAGCAGGCGATGGCCGCGGTCCAGCCGATGCGGACGGGTGTGGCCGACGCTCGCCTCCGCCACCGTGGCCACTGCTCGGCCATGAACGCGACGATGAACGGCACCCCCAGCAGCACTCCGTCGGTGCGGGCCAGCATGGCGAGCCCCACGAACACGCCGCCCAGCGCGAACGCGAGCCGGTTCCCGGCCGCTCCCCGGACGCACAGCCACATGGCCGTGATGCCTAGCACCATGTAGAGCGAAAAGTTGTCCGGCTGTGACATGTAGGGCGCCACCGCGCCCGGCATCGCCATGAGCAGCCCGGCCGCGATCGAGGTCCGCCGGCCCAGCCCGGCGTCGATCCCCAGCAGGTACGTAATCGACGCGCCGAGCGCGGCGAGGATCCAGAACGGCAGGCAGGAGGCCAGGTACGTGGGACCCAGCAACCAGATGAACGGCACCTCGACGATGGAGGCGAGCGGCATCCAATGCTCGTTCGACGGGATCGGCAGCGTCCCCACGGCCGGCAGGTGGCCGCCGGTGTCCACGAAGGCCCAGATGTAGGGCATCGTGAACCCATGTCCCGCCACGATCTCCCGTGCCGTGGCCAGGTAGTAGACCGAGTCGGGGTAGCCAGGGGCGAAGAACGGAAGCGCGGTCAGGACCCGCGCGAGGAAGGCCACCACGAACAGGACGATCGGGATGCGCAAAGGATCGGGGATCCAGGGCGCGCGCGGCAAGACGCGTGCTCGCCCGGCAGCCGCCGTCACGGCTGATACCACCCCGCGAAGACCTCCACGCTCAACGCCGCGAGGAGGACCACGGATACTGCCGGCCAGGCGATCCGGAACCACCGGCTTCGTCGCCCGGCCAGGATCCAGGCGAACGGAAACGCCACCATGCCAAGGCGTCCGATGGACTGGAGGTTGCCGCTGGCGAGCACCGACAGCAACGTGAGGATCGGGATCACCGCGTAGGCCAGCGGGATCCGGTCGGGTCGCAGGTACACCAGCAGGAAGACGTAGCCGAGAAGCGTCACGAGGAACGTGACGAGCATGGGATCCAGGTTGGCACCCAGGCTCTGGCCCGCCGCCGCGGCCGCGCCAGCTCCGATCCGTCCCCATGCATCCTGGGCAGTCCCGATCGCGTCGGCGCTGCCCGTCAGGCCGGCCACGTACACCGCGAACAGCGCCGCCCCCAGCGGCACCAGAACCAGCCACGCGAGCGCCCGCCGATCACGGACGCGCCGCCACAGGATCAGCGCCAGCGGCACCACGAGCAGCACGCCCGGCAGCCGGGTGAGGCCCGCGAGCGAGGCGAGGATGGCGGCCCAGCCGGCGCGTCCGCGCTCCGCGGCGAGCAGCGAGCCCAGGCTCAGCGCCAGGAACAGGCTCTCGCCGTAGGCCATCGAGAAGACCCAGCTGAATGGGAAGACGGCAAGCAGGACGCACGACCAGAGCGCCCGCTCCTCGTCCAGCACCTCCGCCGTCAGCCGATACAGCAGCCACAGGGCGACCAGGAAGAGCACATTCGAGAGCAGCACCGCGATCAGGCCATCGAACGCCGGCGTGGCGAGTGAGAGCACTCGCACCAGCGCCGGGTAGAGCGGGAAGAAGGCGTAGTCGTGGTACTGCCCACTGATCGGTGCCGCGTGGTAGCCGCTCCGTGCGATCCCCAGGTACCACCAGCCATCCCAGCTCGTGAGGCTCGTCAGTACTGGGCCGCCTGACCCGCCCGTGAGGCGCGGGTTGCGAGCCACGAACGACTCAGTCACGGCAGCAACGACGATCACGAGCAGCCGGGAGCCCGCCCAGGTCGCAAGGATCGTCAGCGGGGCGCTGGACCATGCGTGGCGAAGGAGCCCGGCCAAGTTCGAACCCGGAGCGATGGCCATTCGGCCTGACACGGATTCGGTGGGGGACTGTGAAGACGCAGCAGTGTTCACTGGCGCGCAGCCTAGCAACAACACTGGTCGTCCACGGTGGTTCGAACGTACCAGCCGGGCGCCCTCAGCCGGGCGGCTGGCCACGGGCAAGCGTCTCATGTACCCGAGGCCGCACCAGCGGCACGACCGCGATGAGCATGGACGGCGTCGCCCACCACACGACCGGCACCGCCAGGGTTGCGGCAACCGGGACTACCCAGCGTCGGTCCGTCCGCGCTCCCCACACCACCAACGCTGCGGCCCCGAGCAACCGGACCGCCAGCGGCGCGGGCAGCAGGTCGACTCCTGACACCCCGTGCCCGGCGCTCGCAAGCAACGTCGCGGCCCAGGCCGGCCACCAGGCTGGCTCCAGAACGGCCGAGACGACCGCCAGCGCAGCGGTCGCCCCGAGCGCCATCGCCAGTCGACTCCATTCCCGCCGCACGGCGAACCAGAGCAGGCCCACGCCCGGGGTGACCTTGGTCAGGAGGATGAACGACCACGCGACGGGATAGCGGAAGCCGAGCACGATCGCAGCCGCCATGAGGAGCTCAATGTTGCCGAACGAGATCTCCTGCGTCACTGGATAGAGGGCCACGAGTGCGAGTGCCCACGGGCCGGCGAGATAGACCAGACACGCCATGTCGAGCCCGATGAAGAGGATCCGGGCGGCCCCGAATGGCAGCAGGTGCAGCGGCAGTGCGACCAGGGCGGCGACCGGGCTGTAGAGGAAGGCGGCCGGCTCCCCGACGAGGTCCTGGTAGGGATGGGCTGCATTCACCGACCAGTAGGTGTGAATATCGTCACCGCGCGACGCAACAACGAGGACGATCAGTACGCCCGCGCCGACCAGGGTCAGGGCGTGACGCACCGCCTTGCGCCACGTCTCCAGGTGCGACGTGACCCTGATCGAACGTAGCTCGCTGGCACGTGCGGGCGCGCCGCCTCCCTGTTGCCCCGTTGCCATGGATCGCTCGCGCCGATCAGGCGTGTGGCGGAGGGGGGGTCCGCGTCAGCGCTGTTTGGGGCTGGCCGCGACGGTACCGCTCGATGATGTGCCAGAAAGGGCGACGGATACCCGGGGCCGTCGGCGACGACGGGGCCTGGCCGCCGCGCTCCAGCGGAATGATCGCCAGGAGCATCGGCAGGCTCATCCACCAGACGACCGGGAGCGCGAGCATGGCCGCGACCGGGACCGTCCAGCGCCGATCCGTCCACGCGCCCCAGCTCACGATGAGCGCCGCCGCGATCAGCCGCGGCGGCACGGGGATGGGGAGCAGGACGGGCCCGACAGGGCAGGCGGTCGAGCAGTTGCTGCTCTCCCTGAGCGTGGCGATCCAGGTCCCCCACCAACCGGGCGTGACGATCAACGACACCAGGACGAGGGCGGCGGTCACGCCGAGCGCGATCGCGAGGGAGCGCCACTCGCGTCGCACGGCGAACCAGAGGAGGCCCACCCCCGGCGTCACCTTGGTCAGGAGCAGAAACGCCCAGGCTGCCGGGTAGCGAAACCCGAGCACGATCGCCACGGCGAGCAGGAGATGCACGTTCCCGGCCGACACGTCCAGCGTAACCGGATACAGCGCCAGCATGGCCAGCGCCCACGGCCCGGCCAGGTAGACCAGGCACGACATGTCCACGCCGATCATGAGCAGGCGGAAGGCGTTGAACGGCAGGACGTGGAACGGCAGGGACACGAGGGCGGCGACCGGGCTGTACATGAAGACACCCGAGTCCCCTTCGAGGCCGCTGTAGGGCTGGGCCGGACTGAAACTCCAGTACGCACGCGCGTCGCTGCCCGGCGACCAGAGCACGAGCAGAAGCAGCACGGCCAGCCCGACCAGCGTCAGGCCGTCGTGCACTGCCCTCTGCACCCCGGGACGCTGCCAGCTGGTGCGAAGCACGTGCAACCGAGCCACTCCCGCGCCGTACGAATTGCTCATCACCGCGTCCCAGGGTCTCCAGCGCCAGCCACTCGCAGAGAAGTGGACCCAAGGATCGTCCCGCGTGCCCGGGTCGCGAACCCCGCCAATGGTACCGGTCGCCTCGGGTCCCGCGTACAGCGGCTGTCTATGGCTGATACCAGCCCGCGAAGATCGCCACGCTCAAGGTTCCTGCGGGGGATGAGCGCCTCGGCGGCCGCGACGGCCAGAATCACGAGCAGGCGCGAACCGGCCCAGGCGCTCAGGATGGTCCCGGCGGGACCTGCCAACGCGGAGCGGACGCGCTCAATCCCTGGTGCGACCGCCGCTCATGGTGGGGCCGACGCGGATCCAAGGAAGGACAAACCAAGGCGACCCATGGCCTCTCGCGCGGTGAGGTGCACTCTAATGACGCGCACGGTTCGGGGACGTGACCCGATAGTCCGCTTGTCGGTGCATGCCAGAAGTGCCACTCTGCCGAGATGGACGCGCCGCAGTTGACCGATGCCGCCGCTGCGCGTGGCCGGTTCGTCCGCACTGCGCCCACGCACCATCGCGGCGCAGTGTGGACGCTGCTCGTGATCGCGCTGATGGTCGCGTGCGCCGGTGCGGCGTGGGCGCTCTGGGCACACCCCGTGCCGGGTGCTCCCCATGACGCGTTTACCTACCTCACTGCGGGCGAGCGCCTGAACGCTGGCCATGCGCTCCACGGTCTCACAAGGGGTGACCGGCCGGTCGAGATGGGTCCCCCCTGCTGGACGGCCTTGCTGCTGTCGCCGCCATCCATCGCCGTGCTGTGGCGTCCGCTTGCCGCGTTGCCCGAAAACGATGGTGCGCATCTCTGGTGGGTGGCCTCGATGGCTGCGCTCACTGTGGCAGTTGCGGCACTCCTGCCGAGCCGCCGTCCTCTGGCCATCGCCGGCGCAGTCGTGCTTGGCGTGCCGGTGCCGTTCGAGGTGATCTTGGGCAACGTCGATCCGTTCCTGGCGCTGGGAGTGTTCGGAGTCTGGCTGCCGGCCGTGCGACGGCGCGACCTTGGCGCGGGTGCGCTGGTTGCACTCATGGCCGCCCTCAAACACTATCCAGGTTGGCCTGATGGAGCGCGGGCTCGATGACGCCAATGAGTACGAGCGCGTCAGGGTTGGCGCGACCGGCCGGGCGACTCCTCAGGCTGCTGGCGATTGTGCTGCCCATCTCCGCGATCGTCGTTGCGTTCATCGTGTACTACGGTTCGGTCGCGAGCGCGGCACATGACCTTCGGCCGCCGGACGCGGTCACGTACCTTGCGGCTGGCGAACGTCTGAATGCCGGCCACGCCCTGTATCGTCTTTCGCCGGGGGACCGCCCCGTCGTGCTGGAGCCGCCCTACTGGACGGTTCCGCTCTTGTCGCCGCCGCTGATCGCCGTCGTCTGGCGACCGCTGGCCAGTCTGCCGGCCGGCGCCGGAGTGTGGGTCTGGTGGGCTCTCTCGGTTGCGTCAGTTGCCTGGACTGTGGTGACGGTCCTGCTGCGGCGGCCGCTGCTAGCCGGCCCCGCCGCCTTGCTGCTGTGCGTGCCAATTGCGGGCCAACTCCAGGCCGCGAACCTCGACTGCTTCATCCTGCTCGGCGGAGTGCTGTGCTGGTCCCTCGTGAACCGTGGGCATGAGACGGCCGCCGGAGCCATCGCCGGTGTGTTGACCGTCGCGAAGCTCATTCCGGCGGTCCTCGTGGTGTGGTTGATCGCCAGCAGGCGCTGGGATAGTGTGCGCGCCGCAGCGATTGCAGCGGTCGCATGCATGCTCCTGTCGATGGTCGGGGCTGGCGTGAACGCGTGGGGGGACTACTTTGCCGCAATCCGGTCCACGTCAATGCTTGGGTTCACGTCGATCAGCCTCGCGGGTGTTGCCGCACGGGTCGGCGTCCCTCTGACCTGGGCGGCCGCCGCACCCTTCGCGGCTGACGTATTAGGCTGCGGGCTGGTACTCATCCTGGCGCGACGCGCGAGGGCATCGTTTGCGGTTGCGATCACCACCATGGTGCTCGGATCACCGGTGATCCACTTCACTACCTTTCCGTTGTTGTGGCCCATCGGCGCAACGCTTGCCACGTGGCAACGGTCAAGCGCAGTCACCTCTCGGATCGTTCCGTGGTCAGTGCGCGTCAGTGGCAAGAGGACCTGACCGTGTCTGCACCGCGCCGATGACGACGCCGCAGGCGCACGCGCCGGACGATGCGTGAGCGAGATCAGTCACGGCGATCTGGGTGCCGAAACCAAGTTCGGAACCGGAGTCCAGCAAGGGGCGAGATCTTGCTCCCCAACGGACAAGCAGTCACCCAAGGACGTTTGAGCTGCTGCAGCCGGCGATCGGCATTCGCAGCCCCCGCGCCATCGCTCGAGGCGCCTGCCCTCGCCGGCGAGCGCCTATTTCAATGGCGTGACTTGGTTCGCGTGGGTGCGCGGCTCGGGGCTGCTGCGCCCCACGGGAAATCCCCGCACGGTGGGCGCCAGTGCAGCTGCGAGGAGCACAAGCGACCCGAAGTAGGCCGCCGGGGTCGAGAGCGCGGCAGTGGCCACCGCCAGCGCAAAGCGCCATCCGTCGCGCACAGGCAGCAGGGCGACCGCGGCCGCGCCAACAGCGAACCAAGCCCACGACGGCACACCCGTGAGGTGCTCCAGGCTCATCGGTGCGGCCCCGACGCCACGTAGCACGCTGAGGGTTTGCCACGTAGTCGACCAGCCCGCACCCACCACGCTGAGTGCAAAGAGCACGAGCCCCGCGGCCACGAAGCCCCCGAGCGCGCGCCAGCGGCGCGTCACGAGCAGCCACAGCACCAGCACGACGGGCGCGACCTTCACCGCCACGGCCACCGCCACGATGGCTCCAGCCGCGACAGGACGATCGTCGCGCCACCGCCAGGCGAGGACGAGCGCGGGGACCAGAAACGCCGCAGCGTTCCCAGATAAGGCCGTGAGGACCAGAGCGGGCGAGAGCAGGATGAAGCCGACGTGGGTCCACGGGGACCCGCGCCACACGAGCCAGAGCGCCAGCAGGGCGATCGAGACGATCCCAGCCACCCACCACACCAGCGCCGCTCCATCGCCAACGAGCGCGAGCGGACGCCACAGCACGGCGATCGGCGGTGGCGACACGAGCGGTACGGTCCAATACGGCGGGCTGAGTGGGACGGGTCGGTCGCCTGGGGACAGGGCGTACAGGGCGTGGCCGGCGTTCAAGCGCTCGCCTGCGGCGAGGTAGGTCCATGCGTCGCCGGCGCCGCGCGGATTGAAGTATGCCGGCGCGGCGAGGGCGACCAAGATTACGGAAGCGGGGATGAAGAGCCCGGCGACCAGCCGGAGCGTGGGGGGACCCACGCGCTCCCACGCCTTCGCCCAGTGGTGCGCATGGGCTGCGCTCAGCTCAGCGCCTTGCATCCGAGCACCCGGTTAGGGCTCATCAGCCGATACGACAAAGCCTTCGCGCAGGAACCACTCCACCGTCTTCGCCAGCCCGTGGTCGAGCGTGACCTGGGGCGACCAGCGCAGCATGCGGCGCGCCTTCTCGATGTTGACCACGCGTCGGCGGATGTTGTCCACGTCACGCCGGTCGATGTGCATGATCTCGCAGGGGCGCTCCATGGCCGTGCACACCAGGCGAGCGAGCTGGTTGACCGAGGTCTCGATGCCCGTGCCGACGTTGAACACCTCACCCTCGGCACGGGGGTGGGTCGCCGCCAGCAGCGTCGCCTCCACCGCATCATCGATGTAGGTGAAGTCGCGAGTCTGCTCGCCATCGCCGTGCACGCCCAGGGGTTCGCCGGCCCGGGCGCTCGTCAGAAACTTGGACACCACGCCGCAGTACGGGTTGTCGGGTCGCTGCCCGGGTCCGTACACATTCGAGTAGCGCACCACTGATACCGGCAGTCCGTAACTCTCGTAGAACGCGTGGCAGTACAGCTCGCCCGAGAACTTGCTCACGGCGTAGGGAGACAGGGCGACGACCTGGTCATCCTCGTTGATGGGGATCGTCCGGGGGTTGCCGTAGACCGACGTGGAGGAGGTGTACACGACCCGCTCCGGACCACTCTCACGGGCCGCCAAGAGCACGTTGAGGGTCCCCCCGATGTTCGCCTCGAAGTCGTCGCGCGGGTTCTTGGTCGACGCGATGATGTTGCGCGCTGCCATGTGAAACACCACCGAGGCGTGCCGCACAAGGTCCCGGACGAGCTCCTGGTCGGTGACCGATCCCTCGACGAACTCCGCTTGCGCTGGAACGGTCTCCCGCCTGCCCGTGAAGAGGTCGTCAAGCACCGTCACGCGAGCCCCGGCGGCGACCAGTCGGTGGACGAGCGCGCCCCCCACGAACCCGGCCCCGCCGGTCACCAGCACGCGCCGTCCGCCGAAAGAGGGCTCCAGGTTCGTCGTCATCGCTTGATCCCCGTCCGCAGCAGCAGCGCGGGGCGGAACAGGCGCCACCAGTCCCGCAGCCCCCGCATCTTCGTGAACGCCTCGTCGGCGTGATAGCGCACTGTGACCGGGTGCTCGACCACACGGTACCCACAGCGGATGGTCTTGAATAGCAGGTAGGGTTCGAGGTCGTAGCTGTCGAGCCACGGCTGCTCCAGGCGGATCCTTCGATCGTCGAGGAGCGAGGCACGGAAGACGCGGAATCCGTTCGTGGCGTCGGTGACCCGTCGCCCGGCAAGGGCGCTGAACGCCACGGAGTACACGCGAGTACCCACGCCCCGGCCGCCGGTGCGTCCGACCACTCGGCCGCCTGGGCGCCAGCGGCTTCCCTGGACGTAGTCCGCTTGCTCCGACAGCGCTTGTTCGAGCGCCCCCACGAGCTCCGAGGGTTCGTGCTGGTCGTCCCCCGAGAGCAGCGCCAGCCACGGACGGCCGCGTGCCTTCCCGGCCGTGAATCCGTCCCGGATCGCAGCCCCCACACCAGCTCGCCTCTCGTGTCGAACCACCAGCGCGGCACCATGGGCTCGGGCTTCGTCCCCCGTGCCGTCGCTCGACCCATCATCGACCACGATCGCCTCGAAGCGGACGTCTCGCGGGAGTTTGTCCAGAACGCGCCCAATCTTCCCTGACTCATTGAGGGCAGGAATGATCACTGCGACGATCGTCTCGGCGCTTGCCTGCGGCTCGAACACTGACGCGCGATCCTCTTGGGCTGTTGCCACGTACCTTCGCGAAGTGCGGTGCAGCGGCGCAACAACCCGATGGTACCGTCCGGTCACCTCCGAAACGCGGCCTGCAACCAAAGGAGGACCAGTCGGAGACGCAGCGGGGCCAGCCGTGGTTTCCCGGGGATATTGAGACACCGGCAGTGGGTTCGTCCCAGTGTCCGGGCGTGGACGACCACTGCACCGAGAATCGCCGCGGTGCGAGAAGGGAGCGGCTTACGAGCGTCCCCGCCCGAACGAGCTGTGGTATCCGGAACAGCTGCGCCGGAGCCGGGTCTCAAGCCCCGGCCAGCGCACCCACGCGGCATAGGCCATCACCACGAGCGGCGTCATCAGCGGCATCGGCAGCGCCAGCGCGGCGGCGAGGATCGGGTAACCGGCTACGGCCGGCAGGGCCATTGCCACGTAGTAGAACTCGGTGGCCGGCCACACTGCCGGGATGGCGAACCACTCCGCGCCGCGGTCGCGCAACACCCACAGCGCGAGCAGCGTGGGCGGGATCAGGATCGGGAACCGCCAGGCGCTCCCATTCCAGCTCGTTGCCGCGAGGTTGGCCACTCCCAGCCCGTCGTGCAGGTACAGCTGCCAGGGCAGCAGCGGGAGCGTGACGAGGAGCAGGGCCGCCGCAACCAATCCTTCTCGCCAGCGCTTCACCAGAGCGACGCCGGTGTAGAGCTTCAGCCCTGCCGCGAGCGTGGCCGCGATCGGCCCGCCCAGCACGAGCAGCGCGAGGGCAATCGTCTGCGGATTGCCGTTCCAGATCGAGTGTGCCAGCGGCGGGAAGCCCAGCCACCACCACGGAAGGCCGAGCCGTCGCACGAGCCAGGCGGATGCCGCCAGTCCGGCCGCCATCCAGAGGACGGCGGATGCCCACGGCGGCAGCAAGCTTGTGGGTGCGTAGAAGAGGAGCGTGTGCGGTCCCGCGGAGTAGGCGATCCCGTGCTCGGTCACCTTCCACGGATCGCCCCCGCTGAGCCAGGCGTCCGCGGCGCGCTGGTAGTGGCGGGCGTCGATCCCGAGCGCGGTGGGGTTCACGATCCACAGCAGGTCGATCACTGCGAACCAGGCCGGCAGGCCAATCCGACGGGCTGCCAGGCGCAGGCCATTCGTGGCGTCGTCAACGCGCCGGACCACATCGGCTCGCAGACCCGCCCTGGTGTCGCCAATCACCGCCACAGCGTGCCCAACAGAGCTACGCTCGTCAACGAGGCGAATCGGTCGAACCATGGCCCTTCGGTACCATTGGCGAGTGGGCCGGCCCGCGGTAGGGTCACGCGGCCGGTCGGACCGTAGATGTCCGGAGGGTGCAGGAGGGTTGGTCGTGGCGGTCAAGAGTCCGCCGTTGTCGGGGACACGGAAGGGAGCGCAGGCGGCGCGCGGCCGGCGAGCGCACGCTGGTCTCCTCGACCTGGTGGTCGTGGGAGGCGGCGGTCACGTGGGGCTCCCGCTCGCACTGAGCCTCGCGCGGTCTGGACTGCGCGTCGGCATCCAGGACATCTCGGCCCCGACACTCGAGCGGATCGGCCGGGGCGAGGTGCCGTTCCTGGAGGCGGGGGCCGAGGCACTGCTGCGCGAGATGCTCGACGCGGGACGCCTGGAGCTCTCCATCGACC
>JAJYLG010000080.1 GCA_021787985.1 Chloroflexota bacterium | reverse complement strand
AGGTCCGAAGACGTCCGAGACAGTGGAGAGCAGGGAGCAGCGATGCAAGCAATTGGGATCGCTTCCGGCCTCACGGATGGTGGGAAGGGGAAGGGGAAGGGGAGCTCCCGGTAGGATTAGGGTGTCTCATCCGTACCTGCCAAGGAGGACTCCCCTGTCCAAGTCTACTGTCCCTTGCCCGTCCGTGGAGAGCGCTGCCATGAGGATCACCGGCATCCCAGGCAGCATGGGATCTACCATGCCGGCTCGCCGCGTTTGGTGCGCGGATCGGTGCGGCGGAGCTGTCGGCAGTGGCCGTCGGTATTTCCGTTGCCGCCCTGATGGACATGGTGCGCCTGCTTGTCGTGATCAACGACCGGCCCGACCTGCTGGCGACGTACGAGCAGCAGCTTCGCGAGCGCCCGCGACCGTGACGCCACCGACGGCCGGCGGTCTCCAACGGTTGGGCACGGCCCACGCATTCGCCGCGCGCTGAGCCGCCTGCAGCCGCGGGTGTGAGTGGCTGGGCGTGGAGGTAGGAGGCAGCGATCGATGCGCCGCGCGAGAAGTTCCACCACCCGCCTGACCGGCCGGTCTGCGAGCCACGTTGGAGGTTCGGGGCGCACGAACCGAGGCCGGCTTCGCGTCGCGCCCCTACGGCACCAAGATATCGCCCACCGTGGTCGAGACGTCGGGGAAGAGCGGACACCTCAGCCGGTCATTCCCTCGCAGCGCTGCGACCTCGGCGTAGCGGCCACAGGCGAGCGCGAAGGCCTGCACCCGTTCGGCCTCGGGATCGACGACCCAGTAGTACCGCACACCGAGCTGGGCGTAGACTTGGAACTTCGCCTTCGGGTCGCGCGCCCGAGTCGCCTGCGAGAGCACCTCCACGACAAGGTCAGGTGCCCCTTGCACGTTCTCCTGGGTGATCACGCCCAGCCGTTCTCTGGTGACGAACAGGAGGTCCGCTGGGTGACGTTGTGCTCGTCGAAGACCACGTCGAACGGTGCGAGGTACACCTCGCCCTGACCACGCTGCCTCGTCTCACGCAGCAACGCGCAGAGGTTGCCAACGACCTGTTGGTGCTTGCGGTTGGGTGACGGGCTGACGACCCGCTCCCCGCCCAGGAGCTCGTAGCGCTTGCCATCATCCGGCATCTGCTGCAGGTGTTCGTAGCTGAGCTTCGTGCCGGTGCGCGCCGTGCGTCGTCACCACCTTGCCCTCAGCGTACCCTCCCGGCTGAGGGCGCGCGGCGTCCGCTCACCCGCCCGCCGCCGAGACGAACGGGTCGCGCCACTCCACCGCTGTCACCGGGCCAACCTGGACCGACCTCGTCGCTGCCCGGTTCCGCCTGCGAGCGGCATGGGGCGAGAGCTGCGGGGCCGGCTGCTGCGAACCGCTACCCGCGGGGCCTGCCCGCGGCCGGTAGGGCGGTGGCGTCCCCCCGGGCACTCCTCGGCGTTCAAGCCACCGCATCCAACGCCGCGCGGAGCTGGTGCAAGGCGATGTTCCCGCCCGAGCAGATCAGGCCGACCTTCTTGCCACGCAGCTCCGCCCGCATCCGGTGAGCGGCCGCCAGCGGTGCCGCGCCGGCCGGCTCGGCGAGGGTGTGTGCGCGCTCGATCATCCAGGCCGTCGCCCGCTGGATCTCCGCCTCGCCCACCAGGATGAAGTCGTCCAGCCACCGCCAGAGGACCGCTTGTGGCAGGGCGAACGCCGTGCCGGTGGCCAGCCCTTCGGCCTCCGTCCGGTTGGCCGCCTCGACCAGCCTGCGCTGACGCCACGATTCGTAGGCAGCCGGCGATGCCTCCGACTGCACGCCGATTACCCGGACCCGCGGCGCGATCGATCGCGCCACGATGCACGCCCCTGCCGCGCCGCTGCCGCCGCCCACGGGGACGATGACTGCCTGCAGGTCCGGCTGGTCCTCGAGCATCTCCAGCACCCCGGTGGCGACGCCGGCGATGAGCAGCGGCTCGTTCCCGGAGTGGATGTAGCGATAGCCGTGCTCGGCCGCCAGTCGCTCGCAGTACACGCGCGCTTCGTCGAAGCTCGGGCCGTGGAGGACGACCTCGGCGCCCATGCCCTCCATGGCCGCGACCTTGCCGCGATTCGCCCCCTCCGGCACGACGACGCGGGCCTCGACTCCGAAGAGGCGGGCCGCGTACGCGACGGACTGGCCATGGTTGCCGGTGGAGGCGGCGATGACGCCGCGGGCGCGTTCCTCGGCGGTGAGCTGTGAGACCAGGTTGATGCCGCCGCGCACCTTGAACGCCCCGGTGGGCTGATGGTTCTCGTGCTTGACGTGCACCTCAGCGCCGATCAGCCCGTCGAGCGCGGGATAGCGATGGAGCGGCGTGGGGCGCAGGTGTGGGCGGATACGAAGTCTCGCCCGCAGCACGTCCGTGAGCGCGGGGATCCGCGTCTCCATGTTCTCGGGGTGCTGTTCGTCCATCCCGGCTCCTCTCCTGAAGCGCTCCGCACGCTGCTGAATCTGAGGATATGCCGGCCGGCGTCCCGGCGTCATTGGCGCGCCTGCCCCCGCGCGGGCGGGGGCACGGCGGGCCGGCACGCGTTCTCGCACGTGTCGGCCTTGCGCGGGGTTGATGGCGCGGCGGCCATGCTGGCCGCGCATGGCTATCCGCTGTCGCTCGTGAACCCCACGAGCTGGATGTAGCTGCCGCGGTCCTGCTGCGGCATGGTGAGGCACGGGCCGACGATTCCGCCGGTGAGCGAGCAGACCTTGCTGCGCGGGTGTGGCCGCCGGTACGCCGACACGTCGGCCGTGCCGTACTGCGTGCTCAGCGCCTGGAGCGCGTCGTCGAGCGCGGCGCGCGTCACGGTCAGTGGTGTCCGTCCTGCGGCGTAGTCGCGAGAGGCCGTGAGCGAGGAGCTGGAAGGGATGAAGACGCGCAACGCCATGTTGTCGAGCGGGCTGACGTCGAACGGGTGACCGCCCTTTGCCAGCGCCAGGACGTCGGCGGGGAGGTCTCCGAAGAGCTGGGCCCGCAGCGCGTCCATGAAGGCGGCGAAGATGGTCGGGGCGGGTCCGTCCGTGGCGCCGTCGGCGCTGGTGCTCGCGGCAGGGCCGAACGCGCTGCCGTCCCACCAGGCGAGCGCGTCCAGGGCGGCCGCCTCGTGGGCCGTCAGGTCGCCGGCCAGGCGCAGTTGCATGAGGAACGGCAGGAAGTCTTGGGCTCGGACATCAAGAGTGCCGGTGCGGCGGTCGATCCCGACCAGGTCGGCGAAGGAGAAGTCGGAGCGGGCGGCGAGCTGGTCGGTGATGTTCTGCACGCGATTGGCAGGCCCGGCCGCGATGTTGCCGGCCCAGCCGACGGCCGGCTTGTTGTTCCAGTTCGCCAGGAAGCCCTGCGGCGGATCGACGACGTGCGGCATGCGGTCGAAGGGCAGGAAGCCGGCCCAGTCGTACTCGCCCGTGCCGGGCGCGGGCAATCGCTGATCCACGCGCCGGCTGCGCAGCGGGTACAGCCCCGGGTGCCAGTAGGCGATGTGGCCGTCGGCGTCGGCATACATGACGTTCTCGTTCCAGCTAACCCGGGCCACGGACGCGGCGAACTCGGACAGGTTCTGGGCGCGGTCCCAGCCGAGCATCCCTTCGAGGGTCCTCAGCTCCCGGCCCCAGATGGCGAGCTGGACTGATCGGGCCAGCGAGCCGTCGGCGCTGGTGGCGACCACCGGGCCGTGAACGGTGCGGCACACCTGCACGGCCACGGCGTACCGGGCCGAGCCGGTGGGAATCCCGTGGGTGGCGCCGCGGTAGCGGACCGTCTCCGTCCGGCAGGCCATGTCGTGCCACGCGCCGTTGTGCAGGTACTGAGCGGGGCCGCCCGCCTTCGGGTTGGGACGCACCGTCTCGATGAAGCTATCGATCGTCTTGCTCAGGCCCGAGGTGAGCGCCCAGGCGGCGCGCTGGCCGTAGCCGATGCCCACCACCGGCACGCCCGCCACCGAGATGCCGTGCGCGTCGTAGCCGGCGCCATGCACCTCCAGCTCGACGAGCTCGCCCGGATACGAGTAGCCGAGCTGCGGTGCGCTCACGAGCAGCGCATGACCGTCCTTGGTGCGCTGCGGGGCCACGGCGATCTGGTAGGACCCGCCATGGAGCCCTTTGGCCCACTCCAGGATGGCCGCGACCGCCCGCGCCGGCGCCGCCTCCGTCCCCGACCGGCCGTTGGCCTGGCTTGTCAGCGTTCCCGGGGCCGGCGCCGCGCCGGTGCCGGGTCCTTCCGCCAGCTCCAGCGGCAGCGAGTCGGCGTAATCGGCCATGGCCTGGAAGGACTGCTCGCGCTCTGCGCTGGTCGCGGCGGGGCGGCTGTCGAACGTGCCCGATGAGGCGGGGATGGTGGTCGCCGCCAGTCGGTCTTCGAGCCAGAAGAAGTCCTGGAAGACCTGACGCCCCGCGGCGGTGCCGTACTTCGCCTCCAGCGCGCGCAGTGCCTTGACCAGCTCGAACTCGTCCCCTCCACCCGACGCGACGCTACGGATGATGAGCACGCTGACCGCGAGCGTATCCTTCACCGTCCACGCTTCGGGTGTGCTGCTGAGCAGGACATACTCCGCCGGGAGAAGGGCCGAGTCGCCCTGGACCTTGGCGAGCCAGGCGTTGACGCCATCGACATATCCCTGGACGGCCTGCTGGGCCTCCGCGGACAGTGTGTCGAAGAACGCCTGATACTCCGCGTCCGAGTAGCCGAGGACTCGGGCCTGGATGTCGCTGGGGACGGCGCTCGGCCCCATCAGCTCGGCCATTCGCCCCTCGATGGCCCTGCGGAAGAGGTCCATCTGGAACAGCCGGTCCGCCGCCGAGGCGTAGCCGGCGCCAAACCAGAGGTCGTGGGCTGTGTCGGCGTAGATCGCGGGCACCCCGTAGCTGTCGCGGTAGACGCGCACGCCGGGGATGGGCGACTCGGGCGTGCCTGACTGCTGGAAGGCTCCGGGCTTGTACTGCAGGTTCCAGTAGAGCCCGCGCTGGTCATCCACGTGCGCGCCGAAGTCGGAGGGCAGGCCGCTGGCCCTCCCTTTCGCCAGACCGGCCAGCGAGAAGAAGCCCGACTGCCCCGGCGGGAGGATGGTCCACGCCTGGAGGGCCTGGGCGGGGGCACTTCCGGCCTGCGCGGGCGCCACGCCGCGGGCGACGTCGATGAGCGCGGTCGCCATTCGCCGTTCCGCCGCCGCGACACGGTCCACCCCGACCAGCGACGCCGCGGCGAATCCCGCCCCGAGCGCCGCTCCCCCGTTGAGCAACTGCCGCCGGGAAAGCCTCCGGCGGACCAGGTCTTCGACTTCCTCCGCGCTCATCCCTGGCCTCCTCCGCGTGTCTCGTGACCCGCCGCCCTCACGGCTGGGCCGACGATGGCCGGAATATGCGGCCGGCAACAGGAAAAGTCAATGGTGCGGAAGAGCTATCTCTGTCGCGAGGTGGTTGGGGACGGGCACGGGCGACGGGTTCCCCCGCTCACGCGGGGTAGCCCTCGAGCCGCAGGTACCAGCGCTTCATCTCCGGGCCCTTGGCGTAGCCGCCCAGCCCTCCGCCCGACGCCACCACCCGATGGCAGGGGATCATCGGCGCCCAAGGGTTGACGTGCAGCGCCTGGCCCACGGCCCGCACGGCGCGCGGGTGGCCGCTCTCGCGCGCTACCCAGGCGTACGGCCGCACCTGGCCGTATGGGATGCGGGCCGTCGCCAGCAGCACGTCGCGGGTGAACGGCGTGACCCGGTCGAGGTCGAGCGGCTCGTCGAACTGAACCCGGCGGCCGGCGTGGTACTCGGCCAGCTTGCAGGCGGTGCGGCCGCCGACGTCGTCGCGCGTTATCTCCTGAACGGTCAGCTCGCCGTAGGTGGCGCGCAGCTCGGCGTAGCAGGCCTCGGCCGATGCGCGCGGACCGAGCACGCGCACGACCGCCGCGTCGGTGTAGGCGACCGCGTACCAGCCCAGGGGCGTGGCGAAGGCCACCGCTCGCAGTCGGGCGCGTGTCGCCTCACGAACGGCTGCCCGCAGCCGGCGCGCCAGCCCGGGCGACGGGTCGACCGCTGCGAGCAGCGACCGGGCGACGAGCGCGGCCTGGCGCTCGTCCCGGTCCGCGACAGGCGGGCCATCTGGCGCGAGGGACGCTTCGTGGGCGGCGCGTTGCGCCATGCCGGCGTGCCCACCTGCGCGCAGCGCGCGGGCAGGCGGCCGCGGCGCCCCGGCCCGCAGCTCGCGTCCGTCGTGGTAGCCGAAGCTCCCGTTCATCCTTCCAGCAGCTCCTGCCAGCCAGAGAGGCCGGCCTCCTTGCAGTAGCGCTCGACCTCGGCCCGCAGACGCAGCCTGCCGCGCCGCACGCGCGCCTTCGCCGCCGGGAGCGAGATGCCGAGCAGCTCCGCTACCTCGGCCACCGGCACGTCGAGCGCGTCGCTCAGCACGACCGGCACGCGGTAGTGCTCGGGCAGGACCGCCAGGAAGCCGGCCACCCGCTGGCGCAGTCGCCGGCGAGCTGCCACCTCGTCCGGTAGGGCAGCCGGATCGGCCAGCGTCTCGGCCGCCGTCTCTGGCAGCGGGGACTCGCGCCGGCGGCTGACCCGCCGACGACGCTTGAAGCAGGTGTTGAGCGTGACGCGGTACAGCCAGGTGGAGAAGCGGCTCTCGCCGCGAAAACGCGGCAGCGAGCCGACCGCGGCCAGCAGCGACTCCTGCGCTGCCTCCTCCGCCTCGTCCGCCCGCGGCAGCACGCCGAGGGCGATGCGGTATACCCGCGCCCGGTAGCGCTCGACGAGCGCAGCCAGCGCCTCGTCGTCGCCGCGGCGCCACGCCTCGATCAGTGTTGTGTCGTCGTCGGCGCTCACCCCGGCCGGAGATGTCGTCCCCATCACCCGTCCAGTGTGTACCCGCCAGGCGTGTGCGCGATGCAGCGCCGCGCACGGGGTGCGCCGCCGCTGCCCGCTACTCCCAGCGGAAGAAGCGCACCGCCAGCAGCGCCGCCACCACCACCCAGGCCGCCATCACCGCCATGTCGGCCCATAGCGGCGCGATCCGCGTTCCGCTGGTCATGAGCTGGCGCACCGCGTCGCCGAAGTAGGTCAGCGGCAGCACGCGGATCAGCGGCTGGATGAACGATGGGAAGGTCGCCACCGGCCAGAACACGCCCGAGAGGAACATCATCGGCATCGCGACGACGTTGACGATCGGCACGGCGGCCTCTTCGGTCTTGGCGAGCCCGCTGATCGCGGCGCCCAGGAGCAGGAAGAGCAGGCCGCCGAGCACGATCAGCGCCGCCAGGACCAGCGGGTTGCCGCCGATGTGAGCGTTGAACATGAATCGCCCCGCCAGCACCAGCACGGCGGACTGGATGATGCTGACCACCAGCCGCACCAGCGTCTGGCTGCCCACCACCACCGGCCGGGATACCGGCGTCGCGCCGAAGCGCTTCAGCACCCGGCCTTCGCGGAGCTGGATGAACACCACCGCCATCCACAGCCCGCCTTGCATGACCGAGAAGGCCACCATGCCGGGCAGGAAGAAATCGATGTACTTCAGGTTCTGGGCGCGGACGGAGCGCTCCTCGATCCGCACCAGCGGCTGCGTTCCGGTGACCTGCCGGTCGACGCGATCGGCCACCGCGCGCAGGATGGGCATCACCACCTGGGTGGCCTGGAGCTGAGCGGGGTCCAGGTAGACATCGATCGCGACGCCCGAGGGAGCAGGCGAAGCGGACGCGTTCGCCGGCGGGCGCACCACGGCCACCACGGAGCGCTTGCCGTCCTTCAGCGCCGCCAGCTCCGCGCTCTCGCTGCCCTCATGCAGCTTGAACGAACCCACGTGCTGCAGCCCCTGGACAAAGGCGGCGGCCGTCGGGTCCTGCTGCTGCGGCAGGACCAGGCCGACGTCGTAGGTAGGGTTGGTGTTCTTGAAGGCAATGCCGAAGATGACAATGAAGATCAGCGGGAACGCGAAGGACCAGAAGAGCGCCGTTCGGTCTCTCCGCAGGCTCACCGCCCACGCCCTGGTAAGCGCCCAGAAGTCTTTCATCACGCTACTCCCGCAGCCGGCGTCCGGTGATCTTGAGGAACACGTCCTCGAGACTCGCCCGCCGCACCAGCAGGTTGTCCAGCGGGCGGCCCATCGCGCTCGCCCACTCCAGCAGGCCGGCCATCGTCCCTGTCAGATCGCGCGTGTAGCAGGCGACGTCCGGTGGGTCGACCGCGACGCTGGCCACGCCCGGCAGGAGGCGCAACGCCTCCACATCAGGCGGTGGGTCCATCTGGAAGGTGACCGCCTGCTCGTGGAAGTTGCGGGCGATGAGCTCCGCCGGGCTGCCCTGGGCGACGATCTGGCCGTGGTCGATGATGCACAGCTCGTCGCACAGACGCTCCGCCTCCTCCATGTAGTGCGTGGTCAGCAGCACGGTCTTGCCCCGCTCGCGCAGCCGAGCGATGACGTCCCACAACGCGACGCGCGCCTGCGGATCCAGCCCGGTGGTCGGCTCGTCGAGGAACACCAGCTCCGGATCGTTGACCAGCGCCAGCGCGACAGAGAGGCGCTGCTGCTGGCCGCCGGACAACTGGCTCGTCTTCCTGCCGGCGGACTCGCCGAGGCCGAAGGCGCCGATCAGCTCGTCGACGTCGGCCCGTCGCGAGTAGAAGGTCGCGAACAGGTGCAGCACCTCGCGAACCGTGAGCTGCGGGAAGAGGCTCGGCGTTTGAAGCTGCACGCCGATGCGGTCCTTGACCCGCTTGCCGTCCCGCCGGATCTCGCGCCCCAGCACGTAGGTGGCGCCGGAGGTCGGCTCCCGCAGACCCTCGAGGATCTCGATGGTCGTCGTCTTGCCCGCGCCGTTCGGTCCCAGCATGCCGAAGATCGTCCCGCGCGGGACGGTGAAGCTGATGCCCCGGACGGCCTGGACGCTGCCGTAGCGCTTGTGCAGGTCGATGACCTGCGCCGCCGGCGTGTCCGCGCCGTCCCCCACCGCCGTCACGACGGCGTCAGTCCCGGTTGCCACCCGTGTCCTCTCTTTCCAGCGCCATGAGCGCTTGTTGCAGCCATGCGACCTCGGCGCGCAGGTGCTGGTAGCCGCGCAGCCGGATGATCGCGGCGTACGGGCTGCCGACGGGCGGCGCATCGCAGGCCCGCTTGGCCGCCGTATCGAGAGCGGCGAGCGTCGAGCGAGTGCCGTCGAGGCGTGCCCGGAGCACGGCGCGGACCTCGTGTCGCGGCAGGACGTCGGCGAACAGCAGCGCGGCGTGGACCGCGGCGCGAGGTCCTTCCAGCGAGGTCGGCTGGATCCCTCCGCGCACCAGCTCGCGCAGACGCGCCAGCCCTGCCTCGGTCAACGAGTAGACCCGCCGCGTCGGGCGTGAGCCGACGCGCCGCTCTTCCACCCGCACCAGCCCTCGCCGCTCCAGCGCCGCCAGCACCCGGTAAAGGCTGCTCAGCGCCAGAGGAGTGAACTCGTCGAGCCGCCAGTCGCGCGCGACCCGCACCAGCTCGTACGGGTGAGCGGGCCGCCGCCAGAGCATGCCGAGGATGATGAGCTCAGCGGTCATTCTCGAATGAGAATATCACGGCGCGACGATGCTCGTGAGGGGCGAGCCGCTGCCATTCGCCGGGCCAGGCGGCCCGCGACTCAGGCCGAGGAAACGCGCACCAGCCGCTGGAAGTCCGGCTCGCGCTCGTGCTCGCTCGCTCGGCCTGCCTGCTGCAAGCAGGCCGGGCTGACGGGCGCTCGTCCTGCCGGCGTACAGGCCACCGCATCTCCGGGTGCTCGTACGCCCGCGGCGCCGCCGCGTGACCGGGGTGCCTATATGCAGCCGGTGTGCGTGGGAGGCCAGGCCGCCTTCACGAAGTTCCCGTACTCGTCGAGCGTCCAGCAGATGTGGCCACCCTCGAACTCCTGGTACTGCCACTTGTAGAGCTGGTGGTAGGTCTTCTCCTCTTCCTTGGGGGCGCCGAGCCAGCCGGCTGGTCCGCCGGTGTCGTTCACGTAGATGGTCCAGGCGAAGTCCCGCACCACGTATGCGCGGCCCACGCTCAGCCCCTGGATGATGTGCGCGTGGTCCTGGGGGAAGGCGGTTCCGTCGTCGAAATCCTCCAGCCAAGAACCGCCGAGACGGTAGGGGGAGAGGCCGTAACCGCGGTTGTACACCGGTCCGACCTTCGGGTTGCTGACCAGCGCGCCTCCCAGCGCCAGGTACTCGCGATGGATGTCGCCGCAACCGGGGTCGCCGAAGCAGAATCCGATCCAGACGTTGGTCGAGCCGTACGAGCCGCCCGTGTGAAGATTCGACTGGCCGTCCATCGGCTCGGGCAGGAGCGACGCGCAGCCGTAGCAGCCGTTCTGTTCGTTGTAGTGCAGATGGTAGGCGTAGCACGGGTCGGTGTAGCCGGTGTTCCCGCTCACGCCCAGGAGGTCTCCCTGGGCCAGCGCCCTGCCGATGGTGGCAAGCGAGGAGAAGCTCTCCATGTGTCCGTAGGTCACGTACCGGGTGACGCCGAGCGACCGATCGTACCAGCTCGCCACCACGGCATAGCCGATGTACCTGGGAAGACACTCTGTCTCGTACTTGAGCGACGCGACGGTCGCGTCGGTGGTCGAGTACAGGTTTTCCCGGTACATGTCGAAGTCGAGGGCGTAGCGGTGGTACTCACCCGTGCCGTCGGGCGGGCAATTGTGGCCGCCGCCGGGGTCGCCACAGTAGCCCTGCGTCACCGCGTGGGTGACCGCTGCTCCCCAGGGCGCCTTGCGAAGATAGCTGTCGTGCCGGTGGGACGCCTCCAACGTGGGAGCACGGCCGATGCCGACGGCCACGGCGGCAGACACCACGACGAGCAGGAGCAGGGGCAGGCGCGTCATTGTGAGCCTCCGTCCATTGATCGCAGCGTGGCAACCACGTCTACGCCGGAGAGAACGGATGCCATGGGGCGCAGATTGGGGTAAGGAAACGGGACGGAGTTTGGCACAGGCAGGTTGGAGAGGTCGAACCCCGCGAACATCAGATAGTTCGCGCTCGTGCTGAAGACAACCACCGCTCTTCGCGCCTCTGGCGCTCGGACACCCTCCAGGTGCTTGACGCAGCCGGTCACGGCGCGCCCGCCCGCCAAGGTTACGGGTCCCGGTTCCTCCACCTGGCCGTTGCCGGAGAGGCACACTGTTCCGTCCACTCGCATCGCCCCGAACCCCACCTGGCGATGGCGCGGGTCGGCCGCGGCGACCGACTCGCCGGGAGCCGCCAGGAAGACCAGCGCCCTGTCGGGCTCTTCCCGCGTCGGCATGGACGCAGGCAGTAGCGCCAGCGAGCCGGGCGGCACGCACAGGCCAAACCCGTAGCGGGGGAACGCCAGCGGCTGCCAGCCGGGAGCGCAGCGCAGCGGCTCCACAGGCAACGGGATGACATCGAGCCCCATGTGGGTCGTGGGAGCGGGCCCTGCAAAAGGCTGCGTGTCCATCGGCGCCGGCGGCGTCGGCTGCGGCGGAGAGCCCGGTGCTGGCGGGCAGGTCCAGTGCCCTGCCGGCGTCTTCTGCACGGGCGTGAACCCCGGCGGACACTCGATCTGCACGGTGCCTACCGTCACGGCGACCGGGGTTCCGGATGGCGGCACGGGACGCGTTACGCTCACCGCTGGCGTCGCCGATGGCGAACCGCTTGCGCCAGGCGTCGGGCTGGCGCCCGTCTGTGGGCCGCGGCCTCCGCTGCAGGCGGCCAGCAGCGAGGCGACCGCCGGCGTCAAGGCGAGGAGCAACACGGCGCGCTGGAGTCGGAGGGATCTCATGTCCGGCCTCCCGGTGGTTACTCGCCGCCCGCCCTTGATGCGAATCTTACGCCTCCCCCGAGGCCGTCAAGCATCGCATGAGG
>JAJYLG010000079.1 GCA_021787985.1 Chloroflexota bacterium | reverse complement strand
GAGCGGTCTCGGCGCCAACGCAGTCGGCGGCCGGGCGAGGCGCCGCCACCCGCGGTCAAGGCTAGCAGCGCGCCGAGGCAGACGGGAGGCTCCGGACAACGCGCCACGGCCATCGACACACCATCGACAGGCGAGTTGACGTGCCGCGGGTCCGGTGGTATTCTCCGGCCGCTTTGCAGGGAGGCGTGGGGGACAGAGTTGCGTCATAGCCGACCTTTAAGGAGGAGGCTCCAGCCATGGAGTTCAAGCAGGTCATCGGCAGTAGGCGATCCATCCGCTTCTACCAGCCCTGGCGGCCCGTGGAACGGGAGAAGATCCAGGCCTGCCTTGAGGCGGGACGGCTCGCATCTCGCGCCGTGAATGCGCCCTTCGCCAAGGCGGTGGTCTTGTACCGCGACCAGCTCACCGAAGAGCAACGCAACTCGCTCAAGACGCCCACGACCACCGCCCAGCTTGACCTGGCGCCGGTCTGGATTATCTGGCATGCGAACCTCGGCGCCATCACGGACACCAAGCTGGGCGCTACCCTGAAGCAGCTCATCGACGTGGGTGCCCTCACCCCGAGCCACGGCTGGAGCTACAGCTACGCCGAGAACGTCGTCTGGGCGCAGATGCTCAAGCCGATTAACGATGACCCCAACGTGCTCGTCCCGGTCGTGTTCGCCGAGGCCAGCCTCGCGATCTGTCAATCGCTGCTGTGCGCCGTGGACGAGGGGCTGGGCACCCAGCTCACGGCCGTCACCGCCGAGGCGGTGAAGCGCATCGTCAAGACGCCGGACACCTGGGTGCCCATCTGGGCGCAACTGCTGGGGTATCCAGCCGAATCTCGGGAAGCCGGCGGCCAGCGGCCACGCGAGCCATTCGAAGAGGACTTCTTCGAGATGGAGTACGGCAAGCCGTTCAGACGTGACCCCAAGGTGGTCGAAGCGCTGGAGGCGGTCGGCATGATCCGCAGCGCCGCACCGTTCCCGTGGAGGAAGGACGAGGTACGGGCGCTCTCGCGGGCGTTCGAGCTGCCCGAGTAGGCAGGAGGCCGCTCGGCTCGTGGCGCCGCTCGCTGACTACGCGACCGTTGGGACCTGGCTCGCCGATTACGCGCGCCACTGGGGCGACAACGACCCGGGCGTCAGGCGGAACCTTGGCATTCTGCAGGAGTTCTGCGACCGCGTCGGCAAGAACCCGGACGAGATCGTGGCGGAGTGCCTGCGCACGACGGAGGCAGGGGCGCGCATCCGCCCCAAGGCGCGCCGGCGATACGTCGCCAGCATCGACGAGTTCGAAGCGAACCATCCGCTCGGTCGCAGGGCCGGCAACGCCGTACGTAGCTTCCTGATCCACAACGGCGTCGCCGTGTCCGCGAGCGTGCCCGGATCCTGAACGGGCGCGGGGCGGTTGTCGGTACCCACGGGAACAGGTCGCGCCCTGCCGGAGGCGGCGGCAGCCGGTGAAGAACCAACCAGGGGCGGCGAGAGGCCGTGCCGCGAGGGCGGCTCCAGCCGGATCCAGCGGCGTACCGGAGGCAAACCGTGAACGTGCTCGCTGAGGGCACCGGGGAGTATCTCAGAGTCGATCCCGACGGGCACCGCGCGTGGGTGCGCGAGCACAAGTCGCGCGCCCTCGTCAGCAAGCTGATGAGCGAGCAGGAGGCCGTCAGCCGGTTCGTTCAGGACGGCGACTACATCGTCTGGGACTGCACCGAGGTGGTGCGCGGGCCGATGTCCCTCGTGCGGGAGATAGTCCGCCAGCGGAAGAAGGAGCTCTGGTGCGCCGGCAAGTTCACCTACGTCATTCCAGCGATGCTGGTGGCGGCGGGATGCGTCAGCAAGGCGGACATGGGCTTCTTCGTCGGCTGGGGTCCGGCCATCAACCGCGCTACCCATGAGGGACGGCTGCGGGTCTACGAGTACGGCAACACGGTCATGACGACGCGCCTCAAGGCGGGGGCCATGGGCCTGCCCTTCCTGCCGCTGCGCATCCAGGGCGGCACCGACACCTTCCGCGAGTCCGGCGCCAAGGTCGTGCAAGACCCGTTTACCGGCAAGCCAACCATCGTGGTCCCCGCCCTCAATCCCGACATCGCGATCATTCACGTCCACCAGGCGGACCTGTACGGCAACGCCCGTGTCTTCGGCACCGGCATCGCACACACGGAGACCGCGCTCGCGGCCCGCAAGGTCGTCCTCTCCGCCGAGGAGATCATCGACACGGAGGAGATCCGGCGTGATCCCGGCCGGACCAGCATCCCCTACTACGTCGTGGATGCCGTCGTTCACGCCCCCTTCGGCGCCTATCCCGGCGAATGCTCGGGCTACTACGCCTCGGACCCCGAGCGCGTGGTCGAGATGTTCGTGGCTGACGCCCGCGACGCCTGGGACGAGTACCTCGACAAGTGGGTCCACAGCGTCGCTTCCCACGAGGAGATGCTCGACAGGCACGTTGGCATGGGCCGCGTCAAGGGCCTCATCCAGCGGGCGAGCATCAAAGAAGGGTACCGGCCATGAGCGTGCTGAAACCGGCGGTCGGGACGGCGGCCACCCGCTTCGCCGAACGCGAGTACCAGATCTGCATCACGGCGCGGATGGTGGAGGACAGCCGGACGTACTGGGCGGCCATTGGCGGCGGACCGCTCTACGCCATCCTGCTGGCCAAGCGCCTGTACGCGCCGCAGGCGATCTACGTGACCGAGGACGGGGTCATCGCGCCCGAGCCGGTGCTGCCGCTGGACCCGATGATTACCGGCGTCGCCTCCCGCCCCAACTACCGTGCGTTGATGTGGAGCAACATGAACGGCGTGACCGAGCACGCCCAGCTCGGCTACATGGACTACGGCATCTTGAACAGCCTGCAGGTGGATCCCTACGGCAACATCAACTCCACCTGGCTGGGCACCTACCCGGCCGAGGGGCGGCGCATGAACGGCCCGGGCGGTGCCGACGCCATCGCCTCCCTCTGCTGGCGAACGATCCTGATGGTCGACCACCAGCGCCGCAAGTTCGTCTCGCGGGTGGACTTCATCTCGTCACCCGGCTTCCTCGACGGCACACCCGACGCGCGCGAGCGGGCCGGGCTGCCACACGACACCGGCCCCTGGCGGGTGGTGACACCCTGGGCCGTGTTCGACTACGAGGAGGGAAGCCATCACCTCCGGCTCATCGCCCGGGCGCCGTTCGTCACGGTGCAGCAGATCGTCGAGGAGATGGGCTTCCAACCGCGACTGTCGCCGGAGATCGAGGTGCTGGAGCTGCCGACCGAGGAAGAGCTGCTCGTCCTCCGTGCCGAGCTCGATGTCCGCGGGCAGACCACGGGTGTCGGCCGCTGGGTGGAGCAACAGGAGGACGGCACATGGCGTTTCTGGCAGGAGAAGGGCGGCCCGCTTCCTTTCTGAGCCGCGCGCCCCGTTCGCCAACCGGTATGCGGCGCGCGGGCCGGCGTTTCCGCGGCCAAGGCCGGCGGCCCGAGCGATGATCCCCCTGCACCTCCTTCCCGTCGCCGAAGGCGGCCTGCTCGCGGCGGCGGTAACGCGACAGCCGCTGGACAACCTGGACAAGGTGCTGGTGGCGGCTCACGTCGGCGCACTGGGCGTCTACGTCGTCACCGCGGCCTGGATCAAGCTGTCGCTGCTTCGCGCACAGCGCGTCATTCCGCCGGCGCAGGCGGCGATCGTGGGGCAGCGCGTCGGCACCGATTTCACCGTCGTGTCCTGGGCAGCGTTCGCCGTGACCGGCGCGTCCGGCTACTGGCTGCTCGGGCGGGCCGGTCTCGCCGACCCGGCCTCCCCGCAGACGCTGTTCGTCAACGCTCACCTGCTCGACAGCGCCTACGGATGGAAGATCCTCATCATGATCGCGCTGTGGTACCTCCTGGTGATCAGCAGCATCTTCCTCACCTTCGTGTTCCGCCCCAGACTTACGCGGAGGCTCGCACCCACCGACCCGCCCGCGTCCCTCGAACGGCTGCAGCAGGAGCAGGCATCGGCGGTGCGCTGGATCGACATCCTCGCCTGGTTCAACCTGGTGGTCGCGCTCGGCGCGTTCCTTGCCGGCTTCGCCATCTCGTTCGACGAGACGGTGCTGCGGATTGTCCGCTAGTCACACGAGAGAGGGGCGAACGTGGCATCCTCGGTCCCCGTGTCCGTGCTGTCCGCCGCATCTGGTGCGCCCCTGTACGCCCGCCGACTCGCGCGCCCCCAATCGAGCGGCCCGTCGCTGCCGCCACCCACCAGCCTCGACGAGCTCCTCGCCTGGGCCGCGAAGCACGACGACCCCTTTGCCGGTAGGCGCAACCCGGGCGCTGCCGCGGCGTGCATCATCCAGGTGGACGACGGCCTGCCGCTGTACCTGGCGCTGACCGCCGCTGACCTGGCCGCCGCGGCGCGCGCGCTCGCCTCGTGCTGGCGGCTCTATGGCATCCGCCGCGGCGACTACGTCCTCATCTACGACTACGGCACGAGCCCGCTCACGCTGTTCGCGTCGTGGTGCTACGTGCCCGCGCTCCGGCGGGGCGCGGCGGACCTCATCGGCGCCGTGCCCGTCTGCAACGACGGGCTGCCCGAGCTCGCGGCGCGCGCGCTCCACGTGCTGCGCTACCTCCGCCCGCGTGTGATGTTCGTGGACCGCCAAGTGATGCCGGCGTTCGTCCAGCAGGTAAGCGACCAGCACGCGGTCCTGGCCGACTGGGTCGGGCTGGTCGTGGTCGCCGTCGACGAGGAGTTGCTGCCACCCGAGCAGCTCGCCGCGTGGACGGCTGGACTCGGCGTGCCCGTCCGGGCCGTGCTGCGCGCGGGTCCGGCGCTCTTCTTCGCGGCGCAGTGCGAGGGCGGCGCGTTCCACGTGGACCGCCGGTTCTATCGAGTCGAGACCGTCAAAGAGGGCGCGCCGCGGCCCAGTGGCTCCGGCGCGGGCAACCTCTGCATCACGAACCTGTTCCTGCGCGGAACGCCGGCGGTGCGCTACCAGACCGGCCTCTCGGTCCTCCTGGTGCGGGGGCCCTGCCGATGCGGCCGGCCGGGCGCCGTACTGCGGTCGCCGGTATGACCGCAGACCGGGAGTTCTACGACGACGGCGAGTGCCGGCCGCCGGCGGAGCTGGAGCGGCGCCGCTGGCAGCGGATCTCCCGCCTGCTGCGCTATGCCCACGACAATCTGCCCTTCTACCGCCAGGCGTTCGCGGCCGCGGGATACGCGCCCGGCCCCATCCGCTGCGCCGACGAGTTCGCGGCGAAGATCCCTCGAACCCGCAAGGCGGACCTGATCGCCGCCACGCGGGCGCGCGGCTCGGCGCGCGTCGGCATCGAAGCCATCGGCCGGAATCGCGTGAGCTGCGTCGTGATGACGTCGGGAACACTGGGATTCAACACGTTCGCGTTCCTGACGGCCGCCGACCTGAACGCCGGGAACCTGCGCAACGCGGCGCGCGAGCTGTGGCTGGCCAAGGTCCGGCCCGGCATGCGCGTGCTCACGCTCAGCCCCGCCTGGCACGCGCTGGCGCTCCTCGACACGCGCGCCATCACCGCCATCGGCGCGCAGCCGATCACCCCGTGGGGCACGTTCGCCCCGCGCTTCAGCGCGAACTTCCTCGACGCGGTCGCCCGCTTCCGTCCCGAGCACATGCTGGTCACGGTCCCGGCGCTGCGAGCCATCCTGGAGGAATGCGAGCGGCAGCGCCTGGCTCCGCGCGCCATCTTCCGCAGCGTCCGCTACGTGGCGACCGCGGGTGAAGCGCTGTCGCCGGCGTTCCGCCGGCACGTCATCCGGGAGCTGGGCTTGGACGACCTGTTCGAGCGCGGCGGATCGAGCGACGGGATGTTCGGCGGGTCGGAGTGCTGGGCTCACCGCGGCCACCACATCTTCGCGGACCTCCACTACATCGAGGTCGTGGACCCGCAGACCGGGCGGCCCCTGCCACCGGGCCGGCGAGGCAGCGCCGTCGTGACGAACCTCACGCGCGACCGTTCGGTCTACGTCCGCTTCGACACCGAGGACGTGGCCGAGATCGTCGGGGGCGATTGCCCGTGCGGGCGCACCCATCCGCTGGTCGAGCTGTACGGGCGCCTGTCCGACTCCGTGCGGCTCCCCGGTCGGATCGTCGCGCCGGCGGATGTCCGTGCCTGCCTGGACGAGCTCCCGCCGCTCATGGGGCGATCGTTCCGGCTGGAGCCGCTCGAGCGGGACGGCGTCTCCGTCCGGCTCGCCGAGGCAGCCCTCCGCCCATTCGCGGGGGCAGGCGACGTGACCGAGACGCTGCGCGACCGCCTCACCCAAGCGCTGCAGCGCCGGATCGGCGTCCGCGTGTCGGTCGTCGGCGGCGGGGACGGCGGAGGCTAGGATGGCGAGACAGGCGGGCAGGCCGCGCCCATGAGCAAGGCACTGGGGCTGCTGCCGTCCTGGTATTGGCCGGAGGGAGTGCAGCGCTACCTCTCGGCGCCGCGCGTCCCGCTCTACGATCTCACCGTCGGCCGATGGGTCCGGCGGTACGGCGACGATCCGGCGCTGGTGACGGACGCCGAAACCCAGGACTTTCGCCGGCTCGACGCGGCCTGCGCGGCGGTCGCCGCCGCCTGCGCGACGCGCTTCCCCGGCCAGTCTCCGCGCATCGCCCTTGCCGTGCGCTCCCCCGCCGACTTCGCCGCGCTCTTCCTCGGTCTGGCCCGGGCCGGCGCCACCGTGCTGGTGCTCGACGGCGAATCGGACGCCGGTCCTTCGCAGGCGCTGACCGAGTTCGCGGCGCAGCTCATCGTGAGCGATTCTCGCGTCACGGCGGGCGGGCCCGGGCCGCGCGAAGAACCGGCCGCGCTCCTGGGCGGAGCCACTGGCGGCCCGCCGCCGGCACGGCCGAGCGTCGACCCCGCGGCGCCCTCCGTGGCCTTACCGGGGAAGGAGGGTATCGCCTGGCACTCCCACATGTCGTTGATGAGCGCGGCGATGGCGTTCGCCGCCTTCGTGGCGCTCCGTCCGGACCGCCGGCTGCTGGTCGGGCGGCCGCCCGGAGCGTGGGAGACGCTGGTCGGCATGCTGGCGGCGTTGCAAGTTGGGGCTCCTGCCCTTCTCGCGGGGTCGGTCGAAGCGGACGAGGCATCCGGCCTCGTCGGTCGCGCCGCCCCGGGCCTCGTCTGGCTTCCCGCCTCGGCCGCGGAGTCCCTGTTGGGATCGAGCGCGCTCGCTGGCGCCATGCGCGCCGCGGGGGCTCACCTCATGCTTACCACTACCGAGCCGTTCCCGAAGCACACGCGCCGGGCGCTGCGCCGTCGTCTCGGCACGGCGGTCCTCACGCTGTACGGCTACCCGGAGACCGGCCCCATTGCCGCCGCCCACCCGAGCTGGTACCTGGATGAGGCCATCGGCATCCCGATGACCGGGGTTGACCTGATCCCACTGAACCCGCGCACCGGCCGGCCGGCCGATCTGCCTTGGGCAGCGTTGTCATACGCCGGGATCGGGGTGCGAACTCGAGCCCTGGCGGCCAACGCGCGCCGTCGCAACGGTGACGGCGGCCAGGTTGACGCCGAGTGGTACGCTACGGGTGATCTCGGGCTGATCGACGCGAACGGGATGCTGTTCCTGTGGGGGCCACGGCGGCCCTAGGCGAGGCGCGAGCGACTGCCCTGTGTGTGCTGTGCTTTGATTGCTCCATCCTGGCTCTGAACTGAAGCGACTTCCGCCTGCCGGAGCTTGCCGATCACCGCTCTCCCGGGTACGCCACCCCCGCGCGGCGACGGCTTGGGCAAGACCCGAAAGGGGGAGGAAACGCACATGGTCCGCGCGCTCGTAGACCGACCCGTCCGCGAGATGGAGAACGTCCGCCAGGCCTGGAGCCACCCGCTGTTCGACGCGATCTTCCAACGGCGGGCACGCCGCTTTCCCCTGGGAGCGGAGCTGCCGGGCGTGGTCGCGCCGTTCAAGTCCACCAAGCCACCCGTTCCCCTTGACGAGATCGAGGAGGCGCTGCTGGTCATGGTCGGGACCGGCCTGTCCGGCCTCAATCTGGCCCCGGCGGACCTGCCCTACAACGACGACCGGGGCCGGAGCTGGTGCGGCAACACGATGATCCAGTGGACCGGCCGCACGTACGCATCGCCGTGCGGCTCCCACGGCACCGAGCTCTTCTTCACCAACGACGAGGGCACCTACCTCGTCAAGATGCGAGACAAGGTCGGGGACAAGGTCGCCGAGTACGAGAACGAGGGTGACTGGGAGAAGATCGTCTCGGCGTTCCGCGCTGACACGGTCAGGATCCTCGACACGCGCCTCGACATCCCGATGGTCGAGCCCGTCACATTGCCATTCAACCAGTGGGACGTGAACAAGCCCGGCACGACGCTCTTCATGCCCGTCACCGATGTCACCTGGGAGTACATCAACATCATCATGCTGATGATGGACGATCCCAACAAGTTCTATGTCTACGATGACCTGAACGGCAACGCGGAGCCGCTGAAGAAGTTCGCCGACCAGGGTCACCTCGACCGAACGCGGCCGTTCAAGCTCTCCGACCTGGAGAAGCTGAGCGCGCTCGTGACCACGGGCACCGAGCAAGCGCTGATGCTGCAGAACATGTACCTGGCGGCGCAGGCGATCGGACTGGGCGGCTGGATCTTCGCCGGCTCCCTGGGCCCCGTGGTCCTGGGCGGCACGCCGTTCACTCCCGGTCTCGGGTTCCGCTTCCACATGCCCGAGAAGCCGGGGCCGTTCCCACCGCCAGAGTGGGCTCCCGCCATGCCGGTAGCGGTGGGGCTCGACGGGCTGTTCGAAGCCTACTGCCCGCCCTACTACCGCAACATGGCCGACGCCGCGCAGGCGGTCTACGAGGCGAAATGGGGCACGCACGGCATCTACAAGGAAGGACCGGCCGCCACCAAGAACCGCCCATCGCTCGACCTGCAGGTGATGAAGACCGCCGACTGGTGCCTGGAAGCCACCAAGGTGCTCTGCGAGTACATCTGGGACACGTACGGCAGGTTCCCGGCCAGCATGGACCCCATGCAGATGGGCATCTGGTTCCAGGCGCACCACCTGGAGACGGAGTTCTACGACAAGTACGCTCCCCCCGGCGCGTACCACCAGACCATCGCCGAGCACATGGACCGCTGGCACGCCGGCGTGCTCAGCCGCGCGCGGGAGGGCGTCGGGGCAGCAAGCCGCTAGCCGGCGGCGACGTTCCGGATCAGGCGGAAGCAACGCGCTCCGAAGCCGCCGCGCGCGCTCGCGAGTGGCGTCGGCGGCGCTGGCAGGCCGCCGGGAGAAGGGGAGTGCCGCGCGGTTTCGCCCCTCCGGAGGGGGCAGGGGGGTGCTCGAAACAGATTCTCGAGCAGCCTGCTAGACTGTGGCCGCGACCCGGGGGCGGCGACGCGGGGCAAGGATTTCGGGTCGTCGGAGGCGCTCGACATGCGTGAGGTAGCGGTTGTTGGTGCCGGGATGACGCGGTTCGGCAAGTGGCTCGACCGCGGTCTGAAAGACCTCGGCCGGGAAGCGGTGGAAGGCGCCTTGGCACAGGCCGCGGTCGACAAGCACCAGATCGAGGCGGCGGTCGTCGGCAACGCGACCGCGGGGCTGATAACCGGCCAGGAGATGGTGCGGGCGCAAGTCATTCTCCGCGAGATGGGCTTCGGCGAGATCCCGATGGTGAACACGGAGAATGCCTGCGCCAGCTCCTCGACAGCGTTTCACCTCGCCTGGCTGTACGTCGCCTCCGGCCTGTACGACGTCGTGTTGGCGCTCGGCGTGGAGAAGCTCTACCACGAGGACAAGAAGCGCAGCTTCCGCGCTATCGGCACCGCCGTCGACGTCGAGAAGTACCAGGACCTGGTAAAGGCCGCCGCTGCGCGCGGCCGTGAGAACGGCGGTGGGGCCGCCGAGGCGGCCGGTCGGGCCGGCGAGAGTCGCTCGGCCTTCATGGACTTCTACGCGTCCCGCGCGCGGTCACACATGAAACGCTACGGCACTACGGCCGTCCAGTACGCGAAGGTGGCGGTCAAGAGCCACGGGAACGCCGCGCTCAACCCCTATGCCCAATACCGGGAGCGCTACAGCGTGGAGGACGTTCTCAACGCCCCGATGGTGGTCGAGCCGCTGACGCGCCTGATGTGCTCGCCCATCGGTGACGGCGCCGCGGCGCTGGTGCTCTGTTCCGCGGAGAAGGCGCGACAGCTCACCACGAAGCCGGTCTGGGTCGCTGCCTCCGCCCTCGGCTCTGGCAAGGACCCGGTCCCCGGCGAGCCGGGCGTCACCACGCGCGTAGCACGGCGGGCCTACGAGACCGCCGGCATCGGTCCCCAAGACCTGGACGTGGTTGAGCTGCACGATGCGAGCGCGCCCGCCGAGCTGTTCGAATACGAGGATCTCGGGCTCTGCGCACCGGGAGAGAGCGGCCGGTTAATCGACGACGGCGCCACCAGCCTGACGGGGCGCATCCCGGTGAACCCCTCGGGCGGCCTGCTGTCGAAGGGGCACCCGATCGGCGCGACCGGGTGCGCGCAGCTCGTGGAGGTGTTCTGGCAGCTTCGCGGCGAGTGCGGCGACCGCCAGGTGAAGGGTGGCGAGGCCCGCGTGGGCCTGACGCAAAACGCCGGCGGCATGGTGCGCGACGAGGCGGCGGCGATCACTATCCACGTGCTGAAGCGCTAGAACGCCGGCCCGGGCTTGCGCCGCCGCACCGCCGGCTCGGCGCTTGCCTGCTCGGCTCCCGGAGCGCTCCGCAACACGCGCGTGCCGCGGCGGGCCCTGCCTACACCGTCTCGAACACGCGCGCCCAGTCCTCGAGCGCGTCCTCGTGGCCGGGCACGATCTGCACGGCAAGCTGCGTGAAGCCGGCCGCCGCCAGCGCGCGCGCCCGGTCGCGCAGCTCGGCGGCCGTCGCCGTGAACGTGTTCGCGCGCAGGTCGTCCGCCGAGATGAAGGGGCGCTCGTCGTCGCGCACGAAGAGCAGGTGGCCGGTGTGGAGCCGCAGGTACGGCGCCTCGCGGCCGTAGCCCTCGTACAGCCGGCGATACTCGGCCGCCCGGCTGCCCGGCTCCGGCGCCGCACCGCCGCGATCCAACCGCTCCATCAGGCTGTGCCAGTTCGTCGCCGCCAGCGGGCCGGCCTGCGCCACGGCGCGCGGGCTATCGACCTGCTCACCCTCGGCCAGCACGCAGCCCAGCGTGAAGACGCTGCGGTGGAGGCCCGCCGGGTCACGACCGGCATCGCGGCAAGCCGCCGCGACCGCCGCCGATTCGTCCGCCGCGCGCGACACGCGCCCGGAGAAGGTGATCCAGCCATCCGCCATCTCGGCCACCAGCGCGCGGCCACGCGGACCGAACGCCGACACGTGAAACGGTATCGGGTCGCGCAAGTTCACGAAGCCACCATCGGGATGGAGGAAGCGCACCAGGCGCTCCGCGCCCTCCGCGCGCCAGGGGACCGTCTCGCCGCGCAGGAGCCGCTGCACGACCTGCACGTACGCTCGCAGCCGGGCCAGCGGCTGCGGCCCCAGACCCATGGTGTTGCGCGCCGTGAATCCCGTCCCGATGCCGCATACGACCCTGCCCGGCGCGAGCTGGTTCAGCGAGGCGAGGCAGCACGCGGCGACCGGGGCGATGCGGTTGGTCGGCACGAGCACACCCGTGCCGAGCCGGATGCGCTCCGTATGCTCGGCGGCGAGCGTCATCGCCACAATAACGTCCGTCGCGATCATCTGAGAGTCGTAGAACCAGGCGTGCGAGAAGCCGAGCTCCTCGGCCCGCCTGACCGCCTTCCACGAGTCGGGGTGCGAGAACAGTACGACGCCGAAGTCCACCTGCCGCCTCCCGCCACAGCCCATTGACGAGCCGGGCCGGCTGCCAGTCTGCCGCACGGCGGGGCCGGCGGCAAGCGCGAGCCGCATGACGTGTCGATGGCCAGTGAATTTGACCGGGACAAGTGGCCAGTGATTTTGTCCTCTCATGCGAGAGGAAGGGATCACGTTGACCAGCAGGGCGCAGAAA
>JAJYLG010000078.1 GCA_021787985.1 Chloroflexota bacterium | reverse complement strand
TTCCGATCTAGCGGCAGGTGCGTCGCCAGCCCGTGGACCAGCTCGACGTTGCGGCCCTCCAGGTCCCGCCGCGCCAAGCCGAGCATCGCCTCGGACGGCTCGATCGCGATCACCGGCTGGTGGAACGGGATCCTCCCCGCCAGGAAGCGGGCCACCGCGCCCCGTCCTCCGCCGAGGTCGAGCACGCGATGCTTCGGCTGGAGGTTCACCAGCTCCGGCACGCGCGTCACCGGCGTGTTCACGAGCAGCACCGCGTGCGGTCCGGCGAGCCAGCGATACACCATCGACGAGATGCTGGGCGCACGCAACCAGCGGTCGTACTCGCGGACGCGGGCGAGATGGCGGTGGATCACGGCGCGGCCTGGGCTACGGCGGGCAGCGGCTCGCGCCGGGCGCCGTAGAGGTGGTGCCGCCGGATGTAGCGCTCGACCGCGGCCGGGATCATCCCGCGCACCGCCTCACCGGCCGCCAGCCGCCGCCGGACGTCCGTGCTGCTCACCGGCGTCTCGCGCATCGCAACCCAGGCAATCCGCGCGCCCTCGGGCACGGCCGTGCGCCGCAGACCCGACCGGTGCGCTACGACCAGGGTGGCGAGCGCCACGATGCGTTCGGGGTGGTACCAGTTCGACACGTCGGCCAGCGCGTCCTCTCCCATGATGAAGCAGATCTCGGCGTCGGGCCGCAGCGCGCGAAGCTCGGCCAGCGTGTCGGCGGTGTATGTCGGGCCGACGCGGCGCACCTCTGTATCCCAGACCCGCAGGCAAGCCCGCCCACGCCCGGCGAGGCGCGCCATGCGCAGCCGATGCTCGGGCGCGGCAACCGGCCGCCCACGTTTCCGCCACGGCTGGCCCGCCGGAACCAGCCACACCTCGTCGAGCCCGAGCGCGCGGCGGGCCGCCGCCGCCAGCCGCAGGTGCCCGAAGTGCGGGGGGTCGAACGTTCCCCCCAGCAGCCCGATCTTCACATGTCCTCCCACTCGAGCTCCAGGTCGCCTATCCGCACGCGGTCCCCCGGGCGCCCGCCCGCGCGGCGCACGGCCGCGTGCACGCCCATCCGCTTCAGCCGGCGCAGCAGTGCCTCCCGTGCCATCGGGTTGCCCACGTCCAGCATCCGCGTCAGATCCTCCGCCCGACGGTACTCCACCACGAAGCCACTGTCCTCTCGCCGCACCCGTGGCCGTTCCTCCGCCCGCACCGGGCGCAGCACCGGCAACTCCCCCTCAGGCTCCACGCGCCCCGGCCCGACGGCCGCCTTCTCCTCCTCCTGCAACCGTCGGTGGAGAGCGAGCACCAGCTCGCGCACGCCCGCCCCCGTCGCCGCGGAGATGCCGTATACCTCGTAACCGAGCGCACCGAAGCGCGCCGCCAGCTCTGAAAAGCGCGCCGCGGCTTCCGGCAAGTCAAGCTTGTTCACCACCACGATCTGAGGCCGCGCCGCGAGTCCCGCGTCGAACTCTCGCAGCTCATCGTTCACCTCCCGAAAGTCACCCTCCGCCTCCTGGCCCGAACCGTCCAGCACGTGGCACAGCACACGAGTTCGCTGGATGTGCCGTAGGAACAACAAACCCAGTCCCGTGCCCCGATGCGCCCCCTCGATCAGGCCGGGAATATCGGCCAGCACGAACGCGTCGTATCCGACCTCCACCACTCCCAGGTTTGGCTCCAGCGTGGTAAAGGGGTAGTCACCGATCTTCGGTCGCGCGGCACTCACCCGGGCCAGCAACGACGATTTTCCCACCGACGGTTTGCCCACCAGCCCGACGTCCGCCATCAATCGCAGCTCGAGCCGCAACGTGCGCTCGTCCCCGGGCAGCCCGCGCTCCGCGAAATCTGGCGCCTGCATCGTGCTGGTGGCATAGCGGGCGTTACCACGCCCCCCGAGCCCACCGCGAGCCACGACGACGCGCGCTCCCGGACGATCCAGGTCGGCGATCAGCTCCTCGCTGCCATCGGCCGGCGTGGTGAAGACCATCGTGCCCACCGGCACCGGGATCTCCAGCGCCGAGCCGTTCGCCCCGTGCCGCCGCTGCCGCCCGCCCCGACCACCCATCTCCGCCTGATAACGCTTCCTGTGACGAAACCGGCCAAGCGTGTTCTCGTTCGGGTCCGCCAGCAGAACCACGTCACCGCCGCGGCCACCGTCTCCTCCATCCGGGCCACCGCGAGACACGAACTTCTCCCGGCGGAAGCTGACCGCACCATCCCCACCCTTACCAGCAATCACCACGATCGTCGCTTCATCGATCATCTTGAAACGAGTATAGGTGGCGTGCTCGTACGCCTCTGTTGGTCGTGGTGGGGGTGTGGATGAGGAGGAAAGCGTGAAGAAGCAACCTACGGGCTCTCACGACGGCGTGGAGGACGAGGGTGTCCGGCGGGGGCTCGGAGCGCGTCTTGTGCGCCGTCCGCGAGTCGGCGTGGGAGAGAGGACGGATCACGTCGCGACAGTCCCCGGTTCTTCCACGGGGTAGGCAGGAGGAGCGCACACGTTGGCCACGACGGACGGCGGCGTTGTTCACCGCTTGGAGATGTCAGGGAGGAGAAGGACGCTCGGGGTGAGTCGGCGAAGGAAGAAACGGGCGGCATGAAGGCGGGAGGAGCCTCGGGGCCGATCGTGTAACCTCGTAGCTGCACACCCCGTCACCTGGAGGTACACCCGGAATGACGACCGCACGCACGGGCGAGATGCCGAAGGCGTACGACCCGCGGGCGGTGGAACCGGCGCTCTACGAGTGGTGGGAATCGCGGGGGTACTTCCGGCCGCGGAAAGAGGGGGACCGCGAGCCGTTCACGATCATCATGCCGCCGCCCAATGTGACCGGGGCGCTGCACATCGGTCACGCGCTTACCGCCGCGATCGAGGACATCCTAATCCGCTGGCACCGCATGCTCGGGGACCCAACGCTGTGGGTGCCCGGCACCGATCACGCCGGTATCGCCACGCAGAACGTGGTGGAGCGGGAGCTGGCGAAGGAGGGGCTGTCGCGCCACGACCTGGGGCGTGAGGCCTTCGTGGAACGGGCGTGGCAGTGGGCGCGCATCTACCGGCGCCGCATCGACGACCAGCACCGCCGCCTCGGCGTGTCGTGTGACTGGTCGCGGAACACCTTCACCATGGACGAGCGGCCGGCGCGCGGCGTGCGCCTGACCTTCGTGCGCTGGTTCGAGCAGGGTCTGATCTACCGCGGCGAGCGCATGATCAACTGGTGTCCGCGCTGCATGACGGCGCTGAGCGACCTGGAGGTCAACCATCAGGCGGTCCGGGGCAAGCTCTGGTTCGTCCGCTACCCGCTGGTCGACGACGCGGGCGGTGACGCGGGCGAGCATATGACGATGGCGACCACGCGGCCGGAGACGATCCCGGCGGACGTCGGCGTGGCGGTGAACCCGGACGACGAGCGCTACCGCGGCCGCGTTGGCCGCGGGGTGCGCATCCCGTTCAGCGGGCGGATCGGCGTGGTGGTCGCGGACGAGGCGATCGACCGCTCGTTCGGCACCGGCGCGCTCAAGGTCACTCCGGGTCACGACCCAGTCGACTTCGAGATCGGGCGCCGTCACGGCCTGCCGGTGGTGAGCGTGATGAACTTGGATGGCACGCTCAACGAAGCGGCGGGCGCTTTCGCCGGGATGGACCGGTTCGCGGCCCGCGAGCGCGTGGCGGTGGCGCTGGCCGAACAGGGCCTGCTTGACCACGTGGAGGACTACGAGACCAGCGTCGGCACGTGCCACCGCTGCGGCACCATCGTCGAGCCGATCGTCTCCCTGCAGTGGTTCGTGACGATGGCGCCGCTCGCCGCGCCGGCCATCGCGGCGGTGCGCGAGGGGAAGATCCGCATCATTCCTGAGCGGTTCGAGAAGGTCTACTTCAACTGGATGGAGAACATCCGCGACTGGTGCATCTCGCGGCAGCTCTGGTGGGGCCACCGGATCCCCGTCTGGTATTGCCGCGCCTGCGACGGCATCACGGGCGACGACATCCCGGCCGCGGCCGCCCCCATCGTGGCAGAGGACGCCCCGGAGCGCTGTCCGCGTTGCGGCGGGGGCGAGCTGGTGCAGGACCCGGACGTGCTCGATACGTGGTTCAGCAGCCAGCTCTGGCCGTTCACTACGCTCGGCTGGCCCGACGACACGCCGGACCTGCGCTATTTCTACCCCACCGGCGTGATGGAGACGGGCTACGACATCCTCTTCTTCTGGGTTGCCCGGATGATCATGTCCGGCATCGCGATGATGGGCGACGTCCCGTTCCGGACCGTGTACCTTCACGGCCTGGTGCGCGACCCGCGCGGCGAGAAGATGAGCAAGACGCGGGGCAACGTGATGGACCCGCTCGACCTGATCGCGCGCTATGGCACCGACGCGCTGCGCTACACGCTCGCCACCGGGTCGACGCCGGGCAACGACATGAAGCTCTCTACTGAGCGGCTGGAGGCGGGCCGCAGCTTTGCCAACAAGCTGTGGAACGCCGCGCGCTACGTCATCATGCAGTGCGGCGACGGCCCGGTGCGCCGGCTCGAACCGGCCGACTTCGACACGCTCGTCGAGCCGGAGGACCGCTGGATCGTCTCGCGCCTGCAGCGGCTGGTGACGTCGGTCGACGGCCTGCTCGGTCGCTTGCAGATCGGTGAGGCCGGCCGGCAGGTGCACGACTTCGCCTGGGGCGAGTTCTGCGACTGGTACATCGAGATGACGAAGCCGCGGCTGCGCGCCGGAGACCGCGGCGCCCTGCCGGTGCTGGTGGGCGTGCTGGAGCAGGTGCTGCGGCTGCTCCACCCGTACATGCCGTTCGTCACCGAGGAGCTGTGGGGCTGGCTCAGGCCGATCGTCACGCCCCCGTTGCCCGAGGCCTGCATCGTCGCCCCCTTCCCATCGGCGGATGGCGGATGGAGGGACCCGGCGGCCGAGCGCGCCGTCCAGGCGCTGACGGACGCGGTCCGCGCGGTCCGCAACGTGCGAGCCGAGCGCCAGGTGGAGCCGGCGCACTTCGTGCCGCTCGAGCTGGGCGTGCCCGACGCGGAGGTGCGTGCCATCTTCGAGCGCATGGCCGGGGCCGTCGAGTCGCTCGCCCGTGCCCGGCCGGTCAGCGTGCTACCCGCGGTCGATGCCGGCCGAACGGACGCGGCGGTCGTGGTACTCTCGGAGAGCACCGTCGCCCTCCCGCTGAAGGGGCTGGTGGACCTGCAGGCTGAGTGCGAGCGCACCGCCCGGCTGCTGGCGGAAGTCGCGGGAGAGATGGGACGGCAGCAGGCGAAGCTCGCCAACGAGCAGTTCGTCCGGCGGGCGCCGGCTCATCTGGTGGAGCGCGAACGGGAGAAGCTGGCCGACGCTGAGCGCCGCGCGGAGGCGCTGCGCGCGCGGCGGGCCGAGCTGGGCTGCGGCTAGGCGCTGACCGCACGCCAGGAAGACACGGAGGCGCGCCGTCCGTCCTCGAGACCGTGGCGGGACGGACGCTTGGACGCGAGGTGGGCGTGGAGGTCGCGCATGTCGTACTGGTCGCTGTCTCCCGAGGGGATTGCGCTCGACCTTGGCCCCGAGGGGCTGGCCAAGCGGGAAGAGGTGGAGGATTTCTTCCGCGAGTTCGCCATGACGCTGTCGGGCGCCATGCCCGATGAGATGGTCCTCGAGATCGAGGACGCGCTCGAGATCGGCGACGGGGCCGCCTTGGAGCAGGCCGGCGTCGATGCATCCATCTTGGGCGACCTGGGGGAGATGGACCGTGCCCGCGCCAACCTGGTCGTGCACCTGTCCGCTCTGTGCCAGGTCCAGCTCGTCGACGCCAACCCAAACGTCGCGCACTGGGTGGAGGAGGACGAGGCTGGGCCGTTTGTGCTCGACCATTCCGCCTCGCGCGATGTGCTGGTGGACACCGTGCAGTCCGTGGTCCAGGCGCTGAGCATGGTGCTGGGCGAGGACGATGCGCCCGGCGACGAGGCCGGCGCCTGACGGGCGTTGCCCCACGCACGAGCCTGCCGCTGCCCGACAGCCAGCCACTGCCGCCCGCGCCTACGCTGAGCGCGGGGTCGTCTCGCAGGAGGTGGCGACATGGCGGCGACACATGTGGACACCATCGACCGGACTGTCCAGAAGACGTACGCCTGGCTCAACGAGATCGCGGCCGCGCTGGGTACGGAGGATCGCCACAAGGCCTACCTGGTGCTGCGCGCGTACCTTCATGCCTTGCGTGACCGCCTCTCCGTCGACGAGGCGGCCCAGCTCGGCGCCCAGCTACCCGTCCTCATTCGCGGCATCTACTACGACGGCTGGGACCCCTCCAAGACGCCCGTCAAGATGCGCCACGCCGATGAGTTCCTCCAGCGGGTGGCGAAAGAGGCCCACCTGCTGAGCGCCACCGAGGCCAAGGCCGCGGTCCGCGCCGCCGCCGATGTGATGCGGTCGCGCGTCGCCGAGGACGAGATGCAGGACGTGCTCGGCATGCTGCCGGCGCGCGTCCGTGAGCTGATCGACTAGCGTCCGAAGAGCGAGGCGACGTCCAGCCGGCCGGAGCGTGAACGCGCGAACGGTCGAGGTCTCCGGGTCGACGATCCAGTAGCAGCGCACACGGAAGCGGGAATACAGGCGGAGCTTGACGCCTGGGTCGCGGTCGCGCATCCGGAGATGACGCGGGGAGGAGCGGCCCGTGGGACCCTCGCGTGCCGCGAGAGGCCGCGGAGGGTGCCGAAGGCAAGGGGGCGTGCGGAAAGAATCCCCCTCTCTGCCCGGCCCGCGAAGGGGAGGAACGGAGAGGGGGTGAGGAGGTGAGGATGGGACTGGGAATGCCGGCCCTGAGCGACGGCTACCGTCCCTTGTACTGCGGCTCGCGCTTCTCGGCGAAGGCGCGCGGACCCTCCTTGGCGTCGTCGGTGTGGAGCACGAGCTGCTCCATGCGGTCCTCGAAGGCGAACGCGGCCGGCATCGACATGTCGAGCGAGCGGTACATGACCTCCTTGGAGTAGCGCACGGCCACCGGCCCGCGTTTGCAGATCGCCTCGGCCATCGCCAGCGCCGTCTCCATCAGCTTCTGCTTGGGCACGACGCGGCTGACGATGCCAGCGCGCAGCGCCGTCTCGGCGTCAATGCGGTCGCCGACGAGCAGGATCTCAGCCGCGTAGGCCATGGGGATGTAGCGCGGCAGGCGAACGCAGCCGCCGGCGCCGGGGATGATGGCGCGCTGGACCTCGGGCTGGCCGAAGGTGGCGTGCTCGGCGGCGATGCGGATGTCGCAGGCCAGAGCCATCTCCATGCCGCCGGCCAGGCAGTAGCCGTTGATGGCGCCGATGATCGGCTTCCAGCACTCCCAGCGCTTGGTGAAGCCGCCGAAGGGCGCGGTCACGGCTCCGTGGATGGCGCCGCCGCCGGCCTGGGCCATCGCCACCAGGTCGTTGCCGGCCGAGAAGGCGCGCTCACCGGCCCCGATCAGGATGGCCACGCGCAGGTTGTCGTCGGTCCGGAAGTCCTCCCAGGCCTGGTGCATCTCGTGGGAGGTCTGGGGCGCGATGGCGTTCATCTTCTCGGGCCGGTTGATGGTGAGGATGCCGACTTGGCCCCGCTTCTCCCAAAGGATGTGCTCGAAATCCGCCATGGACAGACCGCTCCTTCCTCGTGTTGCCAGCGTTGCCCGCACAGGATAGCGCCCGCCGCTCGTTGGGTCGCCTGCCTCTACTTGGCGGTAGACAGGTGCCGCAGGCACGCCTGAGCGCCTCGCGCCGCTGCCGGCCAAGCGGCCGGCGCGCTACCCTGCGATCGATCTTGACGCGCGGGAGGATGGCATGGCTGCTTGGGATCTGGGGCTGCTCGTTCTCGAGGACAGTATCCCCGTGAGCACGGAGATCGCCCGGTCCGCGGAGCGTGCGGGCTTCAGCTCGGTCTGGGGTACCGAGTTCCACAACCGAAACGGCCTCGTGCGGCTGGCCGCGTTGGCCGCGGCCACCGACCGCATTGCCATCGCCTCCGGCATCACCTTCGCTTTCGGCCGCACGCCGCCTCTGACGGCTTCCGGCGCCGCCGACCTGGACGAGCTCTCGAACGGTCGCTTCCTGCTCGGGCTGGGCACCGGCACCAAGCGGATGAACGAGGACTGGTACGGCATCCCCTTCTCGCACCCCGCGCCGCGGCTCACCGAGCTGGTCAGGCTGCTGCGCGCGCTGTGGGCGCACGAGCGCGGCCGTTTCAGCTTCGAAGGGAGGTTCTATCGCATCGTCATCGACCGCTACTCGCGGCCGGGGATGGTGCGGCGGGACATCCCGGTCTTCACCGCCGGCGTCAATCCGCGCATGGTCCGCGTGGCCGGTGAGGTCGCTGACGGGGTCGTCGGCCACCCCATTTTCACGACCCGCTACCTTCGTGAGGTGGCCCGGCCCGCGCTCGAGGAAGGGGCACGACGCGCCGGCCGCGACCCGTCTGCCGTCAAGATCGCCAGCGAGATCATCACGGTCATCAGCGACGACCCGGAACAGGCACGGCAGGAAGCGCGCTTGCAGGTCGCCTTCTACTCCACCGTGCGGACCTACGACATCATCCTCGACCTGCACGGCTTCCAGGAGGAGAAGGAGCGCATCCGGGACGCGTTCCGCCGCAACGATCCGCAGGCGATGGCGGCGGCGGTGAGCGACCGGATGCTCGCGGAGATGGCCGTGTGCGGCACGGCCGGCCAGGTGATCGAGCAGATGGAGCGGTACCGCGGGCTGGTGGACATCCCGATCCTCTACACGCCGACGTTCGGGGTGCCCGTGGCGCGCGTGCGCGAGAACCACCGCCTGCTGATCGAGACCTTCGCGCCGGAACGCGCTCGGTGACCCTTCGCTCCTTCGACCGCGTCGCCGACCTGTACGACCGCACGCGCGGCTATCCGCCGGCGGTCGCCGGTCGCATCGCGGACGGGATCGTCCAAGCGCTGAGCGACCACACGGCGCTCGATGGCCGGCTCCTGGACGTGGGCGCTGGGACGGGCCGGCATGGCCTGGGTCTGGCCCAGCGCGGCGTGCGCTACGTCGGCGTCGACATCGCCCGTGGCATGCTGGAGCGCTTTCGCGCCCGCGATCGCGCCGCCGCCGCACGGCTGCTGCTGGCGGAGGCGAGCCGGCTGCCCTTCCGCGACGCCAGCTTCGCCGCCGCGCTGACGGTGCACGTCTTGCACGTCGTGCCGGACGCCGAGCGCATGGTGGCTGAGATGCGGCGCGTCGTGCGGCCGGGCGGCGTGCTGCTGCTCGGGATGGACCGCTGGACGCAGCGCCTGCGCGACGAGCTGTACCGGCGCCTGCAGGAGACGTTCGCGGAAGGGGAACGGCCGCCGCCCCCGCGCACCGATGCGATGGTCACGCAGCAGATGGCGGACCGGCTCGAGGAGCGCGGCTGGTATCTCGAATACCGCGTCCTCGCGACGATCGGACGCAGGACGAGCGCGGCCGAGGTGCTGGGGAGCATCGAGCGACGGACCTGGTCGTGGACGTGGCAGGTGCGTGAGGAGCCGTTGAGGCGCGCGCTGCAGCAGCTCCGCCAGGACCTGCTCGCGGAAGGCGGCGACCTGGACCGAGCGGTCGATGACCGGGGCGAGTTCGTGCTGCACGTCGCGCGGCCGGCCGGGTGATGGCCGGCGCGCGCGAGTAGGATGAGTGCATGCGAGATGTCCTGGGGAGCATAACGCGCGAGGCGCTGGCGGCGTCGCGGGGCGGGCCGCCCGTGCTGACGGCGGCGGTGGTGCAACCGGGAGCCTGGGAGGGGGTCGAGGCGGGCGCGCGGCTGCTGGTGCGGCGTGACGGCTCGACGCTGGGCTCGCTGGGCGCGCCGGCGCTGGACGCGGCGGTCCGGTCGTCGGCCGAGGAAGCCCTCGCGCGCCGCGTCGCCGAGACCGTGTACCTGCTACCGCCAGACGCGCGCCAGGTGACGCGCAGCGAGGGCGGAGAGGGCGCGGCGGCAGTGCTGTTGGAGGTCGTCGAGGCGTCGGCGACGCTGCTGGTCGTCGGTGCGGGACATATCGGGCAGATGTTGTGCCGCTTCGGCGCCGAGCTGGGGTTGCGCGTGGTCGTGCTGGATGACCGCGTCGACTATGCGAACTCGGATCGGCTCCCCGAGGCGGAGGGCGTGATCTGCGGTGAGTTCGCGGAGGAGCTCGACCGCTTCCCGATCGACGGCAGCGTGTACGTGGTGCTGGTCACGCGCGGCCACAAGCAGGACGAGCTGAGCTTGCGGCACGTGGTCGGCCGCGGCGCGGCGTACCTGGGGATGATCGGCAGCAAGCGGCGCACCGCGGCGGTGCTCGATCATCTGGAGGCCGACGGCTTTCGGCGCGAGCACTTGGACGCGGTGCACACGCCGATCGGTCTCGACATCGGTGCCGAGACGCCGGCGGAGATCGCGGTGAGCATTCTGGCCGAGATCATCCTCGCGCGGCGGGGCGGCAGCGGCAGCCGGATGTACTACCGCAAGGGGCAGGTCCAGATCGCCTCCGGCCGCTAAGGCCTGCCGGGCGTCATCGCGGGGGCGCTGCGCCCCGCGCCCACGTTCTCTGTGTTCATCTGATGGTCATCGCGATGCAATCGCCGGAAGGGGTGCACTGTCTGATCCGCAAGGCGGACTTCCCGGGTGGGTAGGCGGCCGAGGACTGCCGTGTGGCTGGGCGGCCCCTACCGGTAGCCCTCGATGCAGGCCACGCCCTGCGGGCCGACGACGGCCGAGTGCTCGGTGTCCCGCGGCAGCTCCATCCGGTCGCCCGGACGCAGCTCGATGGCGCGGCCCGATGGGTGGAGCACGAACGTGATCGAGCCGCGAACGCAGTACAGCAGCTTGTGGTAGCCGTGCCGATGCGGGGCGTAGCGGTCGAACGGACCGTTCGACCATGGGCGTGGTGCCATCGCCTCGTGCTGGAAGACGGTCAGGATGGCGTGCTCGCTCGGCGCGGCTGGTCCGGCCCAGCGGACGACGCTCGGCTCGGCGTTCAGCCCTCGAGCCACGTCACGTCCCTGCACAGGTCGGCCGGATGCTCTCGGGAGGCGAAGACGGCGTACTCGCGCCGGGCGTCGCCGACCGTCGTGCCATCGCCGTGACCCGGCCACACCAGCGCGTCATCGGGTAGGCTCAGCAGCCGGTCGCGGATCGAGGCGATCTCCATCCGCAGGTGCTCGGGTCGGGTCGTACGCCCCGGCCCGCCCTGGAACAGCGTGTCACCGGTGATCAGCACCTTGCCCACCGCAATCGTGATCGATCCGGGCGTGTGTCCGGGGGTGTGGATGACGCGCAACCGGGCGGCACCCGCGGACAGCTCATCGCCGTCGCACAGCCGGCGGTCGATGCGCTCGGGCGGCACGTTCACCTCGCCCTCGTGGACGGCGACGGGCGCGCCCAGCCGGCGGTGAACCAGGTCGTAGGATGCCCAGTGGTCGGGATGCCAGTGCGTGACCACGATCGCCTCGACTTGGTCGTCGCTCAGCGTCTCGAGGATGCGCTCGCCTTCCGCTGGCAGGTCCACCAGGATGGCGCGCCGTGCCGCGGCGTCGCGCACCACGTAGGCGTTGTTGCCGTACGGGCCGAGCGGCCCGATCCGCACCACCTCGATGTCGCCCTCGCGGCTCCGCTCTAGCGAGACCATCGTTCCGCCTCCGGCCGTGTTTCTCCCTCCAGGGTGTGGCTGGCGGCCGCGCCATGACAAGGCCGCGGTCGGGCCGACCCCGGGCGTGCCATACTGACCAGGGAAGGTACGCACAGCCATGAAGATAATCCCGGCGAAGTTCACGTACGAGGACCTGCGGCAGATGCCGGACGACGGCAAGCGCTACGAGATCGTGGAGGGAGAACTTGTCGTGACTCCGGCACCGAAGTGGGCGCACCAGCAAGTGGTCTTCAAGCTTGCGGAGGTGCTCGCCGAAGCAGTGCGCCGTGGCTACGGCAAAGCCGCGTTCGCGCCGACGGACGTGGTGCTGGATGACGAGAACGTGGTCGAGCCGGACCTGCTGTTCATCAGCCGGGAGCGGCTGGGCATCGTCACGGAGGAGAACGTGCGCGGCGCGCCGGACCTGGTGGTCGAGGTGTTGTCGGAGCGGACGCGGGAGC